>CAVFOF010000011.1:0-20048 GCA_963623895.1 bacterium | reverse complement strand
GACTTCAACTATAACTCTGAAGCAACATTCGACTTTGACGCACAAAACCTAAAGCTTAGATATGAAGGAAAAGAAGACGAAATCATCAAACTGATTGAAGCCGGCAACGTGAGCATGCCCACCAACTCATCGCTAGTGCGCGGTGCTTCCTCACTGTTTGGTTTGCGCACCGACATGCAGTTTGGCAAACTAAAACTTTCGACGGTGGTGGCACAAAAAAAATCATCGTCCTCCTCAGTGAGTTCGAAAGGCGGGACACAACTACAATCCTTTGAATTTTCGGCCGATGCTTACGATGAGAACCGCCACTTCTTCCTATCGCACTTTTTCCGCGACCGCTACGATGACAACATGCGTCAGCTACCCAACATTACATCAGGCATCACGATTAAGCGCATTGAACTATGGGTGACGAACAAAACGGGAGCTACTAGCGACACACGCAACATTGTGGGGTTCACCGATTTAGCCGAGCACGACCACATAGCCAACAACCAATGGTTGCAAGGAGCCGACGTGAATGCTTCGAATAGTTCCAATAGCCTTTACGGCACACTGAATGGTTCGCTCACCGCAGCCCGCGACATCAGCACTGCGACCTCCGTGTTGGATGCTGCTGGGCTTGTTGGCGGCGTAGACTACGAGAAGCTAGAATCCGCCCGAAAACTTTCGAGCTCGGAATATACGCTGAACTCATCCTTAGGCTACGTTTCGCTCAAGCAGACTTTGCAAACCGATCAAGTTTTGGCCGTTGCCTACGAATACACCTACAAAGGTCAAACCTACCAAGTGGGCGAGTTCTCCTCCGATCGGAAGGACAACAAGGAAGTGCTATATGTAAAATCACTAAAAAACACTGCGTGCACTCCTGCTATGGGAAACTGGAACCTCATGATGAAGAACGTTTACTCATTAGGTGCTACTTCCGTACAAAAAGACAAATTTAAGTTGGACATCAAATTCTTGTCCGATACTACAGGCGTATACCTCAGCTACCTTCCCGACCCTTCTATTAAAAGCCAGAAGATTCTTAGCCTTGTAGGGCTAGACCGTTTAGACAACAACAACAAGATTGGAGCTAACGGCACTTTCGACTATGTGGAAGGCTACACTATTGATGCCTCAAGCGGACGAATATACTTCCCCGTTGTTGAACCATTTGGCTCATCACTCGCCAAATCAATCAACAATACCGCCATATCCGACAAATACATATTCCAAGAGCTCTACGATTCAACAAGAACCGTTGCTAAGCAAATAGCTGAACGCAACAAGTTCCAAATCACTGGACAATATAAAGCTTCACGCAACGACGAAATTCAACTCGGAGCGATGAACATCCCCCGTGGTTCAGTGGTGGTAACTGCTGGCGGACAAACGCTGACCGAAGGCTCAGACTATACAGTGGATTACAACTCGGGTATAGTGCGCATTCTGAATAAAAGCATTCTCGACGCAGGAACGAACGTCAACGTCAGCCTAGAAAGCAATACGGACTACGGCATGCAACGCAAAACCGTGTTTGGAATGAACTTTGAATACGACTTCAGCAAAGATTTCCTAATTGGCGGTACGTTTATGCATTTAGGTGAAAAACCGCTAACCACGAAAGTAGCGATGGGGTCGGAACCACTGAACAACACCCTTTGGGGATTGAACATGTCGTGGAAGAAACAAAGTCAGCGTCTCACCGATTGGTTGAACAAGATTCCCTTTGTTAATTGTACCACACCCTCAAGCATCAATTTCACCGCTGAATTTGCTCAGCTCGTAGCTGGTAAGAGCAGAGGAGCGCAAGGTAATGCCTCATATATCGACGACTTTGAAAATTCGAAGAGTGAAATCGACATTTCCAATCCTAAAGAATGGAATCTCTCGAGCGTGCCCTCTATGTTTGCCGAATCGAAGTACACCAACGACGTGCGCTACGGATTTAATCGTGCGCTCTTGGCTTGGTACTACATCGACCCTTTGTTCACCCGTCGCTCATCAAGTTTGACACCAAGCCACATTAAAAACGACTTGGCGCAACTCTCCGACCCCGACGTTAGAGAGGTATACAAGAGCGAACTTTTCCCCAACAAAAGCATCAACATGCAAGAGTCGAACACACTGAGTGTGCTCAATTTAGCATTCTACCCCAATGAGCGTGGCCCATACAACCTTGACCCCTCACTCGACACCAACGGACACTTGCTCAACCCTGAGCAGCGTTGGGGAGGCATGATGCGAAAACTAGAAACATCCGACTTTGAAACAGCCAACATCGAATACATCGAGTTTTGGATGCTCGACCCCTTCATCAAAGCTCGCGAAGCAGGCAAGACCATAAGCGGCGACCTCTACTTTAATCTCGGTGAGATAAGCGAGGATGTGCTGAAAGACGGAAAGAAATTCTATGAAAGCGGACTACCCGTAGATGACGACCCCTCTCAATATACTGAAACTGTTTGGGGACGTGTGCCCACGCAAAACACCGTGACTTATGCTTTCAATACATCGAGTGGCTCACGCGCCAAGCAAGATGTGGGATTCAACGGATTAACCTCTGAGCAAGAAGTGACCTATCCAGCTTATGCAGAATATCTTTCGGCCATTAAGCCCAAAGTAAGTCAAGCTGTTTACGACTCTATTCTTCTATCGCCCTCAGCTGACAAGTACCATTACTTTAGAGGTTCGGACTACGACCAAGAGAACCGTTCCATCTTAGACCGCTACAAATACATCAACAACCCCAATGGGAACTCTGTTGACTCCGACAACTCGCCCGAGAAATATAGCACCGCCTACAAAACGCAGCCCGATGTGGAGGACATCAATCAGGACTTCACACTCAACGAATACGAGAAATACTACCAATATCGTGTGCACATTGCTGAGGATGCATTGCAAGTTGGACAAAACTATATTGTAGACAAACGCATTACCAACCAAAAAACGCGCGACGGACAAACCAAGGAATACACTTGGTATCAATTCCGCATTCCTATCGACCAGTACGAAAAACGAGAAGGCGGCATTTCTGACTTTTCTTCTATTCGCTTCATGCGTATGTTTATGACAGGCTTCAACCAGCCCGTTGTGCTCCGCTTTGCTACGCTGAATCTAGTGCATGGCGAATGGCGTTCTTACGAACAAGCCCTCTATCAAGGTAAAGCACCCGAGACAAGTGGTACGCTCGAAGTGAGTGCCGTAAACTTTGAAGAGAATAATGAGAAAGAACCCGTCAACTACATTATGCCTCCTGGCATTAGCCGAGTAGTAGACCCTGGTCAGACACAAATTTTACAAAACAATGAGCAAGCTCTCTCGCTGACTGTAAAACAATTGGCGAGTGGAGACGCACGTGCTGTCTACAAGAACACAAACTTGGATTTGCGTCGCTACAAGCACTTGCAAATGTTTACCCATGCAAATTCTTTGATAGGCGAAACGGCCGTTGAAGACGGACAAGCATCCATTTTCATTCGCTTGGGTTCGGACTACAAGAGCAACTTCTACGAGTACGAGATCCCGCTAAAAATTACACCCGCAGCCAAATATGCCGACAATAACTCAAATGCTCGCATTGTGTGGCCTACCGACAACATGCTTGACATTGACCTCAGTCTACTTACCGATGTCAAAAAGAACCGCAACAAGCAGAAGGCTTTAGGTCTAGCCTCTTACGCACAGCTCTACTCCGAATACGATGCCGATAAGCCTGCCAATAAAATCAGCGTGATGGGTAACCCCACGCTAGGCGAAGTGCGCACCATCATGATTGGTGTGCGCAACAACTCGCGCACCATCCAAAACGTGGAAGTGTGGGCGAATGAGCTACGCTTGCAGCAGTTCACAAACAAGGGTGGTTGGGCTGCTCAATCACAACTAAATATTCAACTCTCCGACTTGGCATCTGTCAATTTAAATGGACACATCGAAACAGAAGGTTTTGGTGGATTGGAGGAAACGGTGAGCCAACGCCGAGATGACAATCTCTACGAATACTCCATCACAACCAACATCAACGCAGGAAAGTTCTTACCCGAAAAGGTAAAACTCAATGCCCCTATCTACTATTCCTACTCAAAGCAGCGCACCTCGCCTCGTTACAATCCGCTTGATACGGACATGGAACTAAAGGATGCGCTCGATGCGCTATCAACAAAAGAACAAAAGGATTCACTCAAAAACATTGCTGAAAAAGTTATCATAAATAAAAACTTTAGCATCTCAGGGGCACGTTTCAATATCTCAACAAAGAGCCACCCCATGCCTTACGACCCTGCCAACTTTACATTTGGTTATGCCTTCTCGTCGCGCAACACAACTGGCGAAACAACGGCTTGGGAAAAGGATCAGAATTGGAAATACACCTTTAACTATAACTGGTCGCCCAACTTCAAAGCTTTTGAGCCTTTTGGCAAATCGAAAAGCAGAAGCAAGTGGTTCAAGATATTAAAGGAGCAAAGCATCAATTTCCTGCCCCAAAACATCGGTTTCAACTCCGACATCACACGTTCATACTATGAACTCCAAGAGCGTGATTTGGAAAACCTTGAAAGCACCTCACTTCCCCTCTCGTGGTCGAGCGATTTCCTATGGAACCGCTCCTTCCAACTGCGTTGGGACTTGACTAAGAACATCCACGCCAATTTTTCATCGGGAACCAATGCCGAAATTGAGCAACCCTATACTGCTGTAAATAAAGACCTCTATCCCGACCATTACACGGCTTGGAAAGATTCGGTTTGGCAAAGCATCAAACACATGGGACGTCCACTCTCCTACCAACAAAACTTTGATTTCTCGTGGAAGTTGCCTCTCAACAAGCTTCCCCTTTTCGATTGGCTCACATCCGATGTTTCCTATAACTCTACCTATAACTGGGCTAGAGGTTCAGAACTCTCAGATGGTAGCACTTTGGGCAATACCATTAGCAACTCACGCAATATTACAGGAAATGGACGCATTAATTTCGAAACACTCTACAACCACGTGCCCTTCCTTAAAAAGGTAAATAAGAAATACGCACAAACGCCCAAAGACAAGAAAAAAGAAGACGATAAGAAAAAGAAAAACTTTGAAAAGGAAATCACGTTAAAAGCAGATACCACCCAGATTTTACAACATAATCAGAAGTCGAAGAAACTGCGTGTCATGGCTCTTCGTCCCGATGGGAGTCGCTACCCTATTCGCTACAAAGTCGTCGACAACAATAAGATATTGATTTTGTCGAAAGACACTGCACGCCTTAAGCTCACCGTCACTCCGAAGATTCGCACAGAGGAGCAGAAGGGGTATAAAGCAATGCAATTGGGCACTCGCTTCCTCATGATGGTGCGCAACGTCAGCGTCAACTACACCAACCGCTATAGCATGAGTGTACCTGGTTTCTTGCCCAACATCGGCGATGTGTTCGGACAAAGCAAAGGGGCAAGTTTAGCTCCTGGTCTAGATTTTGCCTTTGGCGCAACCAACGAAAGCTACATCCGCAAAGCAGCAGAAAAAGGCTGGCTACTCATGGCCGACAGCGTAACCACGCCTGCCACCTCAAACCTCACAGAGTCGTTACAACTGCGTGCTACTCTAGAACCATTCCGCGACGTAAAGATAGACCTCAACGCCTCGCGCAACACCACACGCAATCAAAGCATTCAGTTTATGTTTGACGGAATGCCTACCACCCAAACTGGCTCATTCACAATGACCACCATCTCGCTAGGCTCTGCTTTTGAAAAAACGGGTTCAGCTGACAAGGGTTATCATAGCAAAACGTTCAACAAGTTTGTAAGTTCGCTAGAGAGCTATCGCCAACAAATTGAAAACAAATATGTAGATGCCACCTACCCTGCTGGCACTACACTAGCTGGTGAAAAGTTTGATCCCACAAACGGTACAGTGAGTGCCTACTCCCCCGAGGTCATGATACCCGCCTTCCTCAACACCTATACTGCGGGAAACACGGGCTTAGATATATTCCCCTCATTGCTCAAGCTCCTACCCAACTGGAGTATTAGCTATGGTGGGTTAGCTAAACTCCCCAAAATGAAAAAGGTGTTTAAAAGTTTCAACTTGAACCACACCTACAAAAGCGTCTATTCCGTAGGCTCCTACAACACCTATACTAGCTATATGGAATATATGAACGGATTTGGTTTTGTCAACGATGTAGCATCGGGCAATCCCATTCCGAGTTGCATGTACGACGTTACAACGGTGAGCATCAACGAGAGTTTCTCTCCGCTGATTGGTGTAGACATGACATTCCAGAACAACCTCACTGCAAAGGTTGAAATGCGCAAAACACGTGTGCTCACACTTAGCATGACCTCACAACAACTCACCGAAACGCGTTCGAACGACATCGTGCTAGGCTTTGGTTACAAAATTGCCGACCTCAACCTCTTCGCACCCAAGAAGTACGTTAAAGGTTCAAAGAAGAGTTCGGGAAACAATTCCAACAACCAGTCAACCAACAAGAGTGCCACCAATAATCGCGGATTTGCCAACGATCTGAACTTGCGCTTAGATTTCACCTTCCGCAATCAGGCCGCACTCAACCGCGACATCCTTACGCAGCTTACTCAAGCTACTAGTGGCAACAAGGCCGTTCAAGTGTCGTTCTCTGCCGACTATGCTCTGAGCAAATACCTCACGCTCACTGCCTACTACGACCGACAGATGAACAAACCGCTGCTCACCTCTAGCTCCTATCCCGTCACCACGCAGGACTTCGGTGTAAGCATCAAATTTATCCTAAACCGCTAAACGCAATGAAGATATTCCGATTCTTTTCAAACAATATAAACGACGAACAATCGTTCTATAATAAACTAGCAATTGCCACAATCCCCGACACGGCACTACTTATTCGCCAGCGACCATTCTTCCTTCCCGACTTCTGCGAAAATGATTGCATGACACAATTGTGCCTTTGTGTCCGTATCAACCGATTAGGTAAAAGCATCCATACGAAATTTGCCCATCGATACTACGATACAAACGAACTCACCCTAGGTGTACATTTTCTAGCTCGCTATCTGCTTAATCAATTGCTACAAGCGGGGCAACCCATTGACCTCGCCATTGGTTTTGATAACGCTGTAGCTGTTGCAGAAAAGAATGGCACAATAAAAGAAGATGATGTTCGGTGTGAAATAAGACACAACGAAACAACTCACAACACACTGATGAGTTTTAAACAAATGCAAGCCATCATCGACAATGAGATTGCTCGTATCAGCCAATTCTACACATTACGTCAAGGCGATTTGCTATTATTACCACTTCCTATTAAGGAATTCCAAGTAAATATAGCCGACAAACTCTCGCTCACTATGAACAACGAGTTGCTTCTTCACTTTGACATTAAATAAGCCTACATTCTTTAAATATGAGAATAAGAACCAGCCTATTTTCCCTTCTACTATCATCAGCATGCATTGCCCAAGCACAAAGTTTCCTTAAAGAAGCACAATTCAATCTGGGGCAATTATTGCCTTCTGACTCCGTCAGCATTAAGATTGAATATCCACAATATAAGCGTCTTACCTCTGCACAAATAAAGCAGTTGCGTTCGGAAGGTTTCGAGGCTAAAGCCGAAGTAGAATTCAACCTTCTTCGAAGTCTCAGCCGCGAGCAAACAATGGTTGATGTTAGCTTTCGCCCCATCATCAAGAAGGGGAACGACTGGTATGAGATTTCTTCCTACGACATTCAACCCGTTGTACACTCTAAGATAAAATACTCCTCCATTCGTAAACTCCTACAGGCCACCACCGACCTAACATATGCTCAACGTTATGCGGCCCATTCTGTATTAGCCAAAGGCAAGTGGGTAAAAATTAGTGTCAGCAAGGAGGGAGTATACCAATTAAACGAGGCAGATTTGCGCAAAGCTGGATTTTCCGACCTTAGCAAAGTGCGCCTTTATGGCTATGGTGGGCAACTCATCAAGGAGAATTTCACCTTCACAGGAAAGGACGGGCTTATTGATGACCTCAACGAGGTTCCCTTATATCGTCGAAGCAATTCCTTACTTTTCTATGCCGTAGGTGTCACTCGCTACGATAGCAACACCAGTTTCGCCATTAACACGTTCTCCGACAAAAGCTACTATTTCCTAACAGAAGCAGAAGAGGGAGAAACCGCTGCCGAGTTTCAAACGCTCAGCAAGCCTACTAGTGAATTGACAGAAGTCGCTACCATCAATGCCCACGCTTTAGTCAATAACGAAAAAACTGTTTGGTATCAAGGCGGACGAAAGTTCTTCGATGACATACAACTAAGCAGTGGACACACCTATAAGATCTCGCTCCCAGGCAATACGGGAACAACCTGCCAAGTAGCCTACGACCTCGCTATAAGTCCCTCCACCACCTCTCCTAGCTTCACCATCAGCAATACTAACACCTCACAAACGTTAGCAACGGGCTATTTCGGCAAACTCTCTACTGGGCAAAATGCCAAAGGCTACACCAATAACTTCACCACCACCTTCGACGAGTCTGCATCTATCAATGTAAAGACCACCGACGAGGGGTATCTCAACTACCTCTATATCACCTACCAGCAAACGCTTAGCACTCTAAGCACCACGGCTTTTACCTCGGGTAAGAGTGGAGCAGTGGAGATGCTTGTTGAAAATGCCGATGCCAACACGCGCGTATGGCGACTCACCAATGCCGAGAGCCAAGCAGCCGAACTTTCGGGCACTCTCAACGGAAGCACCTATCATGCCTACGCTCCCGATGGCACAGAAAGTTTTGTTGTAGTCAACACAGCCCAAACTTTCGATAGCCCAACCATAGAAGGTGCTATCGACAATCAAGATTTACATGCCGATAGTTGCTATGATTATGTCATCATCATACCCGAATCGGGTAAACTACAAAACCAAGCTGAACGTCTAGCTCAATACCATCAAAACAAGAATGGCCTAAAGGTAAAAGTAGTAAGAGCCGACCAGATTTACAATGAGTTCTCCTCAGGCACACCCGATGCATCAGCCTATCGCCGCTATCTCAAGATGCTCTACGACCGAGCTTCCGAAGACAGTTGTGCCCCACGCTACCTATTGCTCTTTGGCGACTGTGCCTACGACAACCGTATGATAACCAGCCCTTGGAAGAAGTCCACCCCCACCGATTATTTATTAGCGTACGAGCGTAGCGATGAAGAAAGCCGAGTAGGTTCTTATGGTTTAGGCACACTGAACGACTACGTAACCGACGACTACTATGGTTTCCTCGACGATGGCGAGGGACGCAACCTGACTACCGACAAACTCGATTTGGGCGTAGGGCGTTTCCTTTGTCACACGGCCACTGATGCAGAATGGCTAGTAGACCAAGCCATACGCTACATGGAGAACAAGAACGTTGGACCTTGGAAAAACCGCATTTGGGCTATTGGCGACGTAGGCGACAACAACCTTCACATGAACGATGCCCAAGCCGTATGCAAACAAATTAATCAGTCGGCCAACGAGGGGCTAATGCTGCGCCGCATCTATCCAGACTCCTACGTTGCCACTACCGAAGCAAAGGGTACGACCTACCCCGAAGCAACCGAAAAGATTAAACGTGCCATGCAGCGCGGTGCTTTGGTGTTCAACTACAACGGACATGGTCGCCCTGAACGTTTGTCGTATAGTTTCCTTCTCGACGAGTCAGACATGACAAACAACGTAAGCACCACACTCCCCCTCTGGCTCTTTGCCTCGTGCGAAATTACTCCTTACGACCAAGACATAACCGACCTCGGCCGTAATGCAATCTTCAGTAAAACGGGACCAGCCCTTGGCGTGATATGTTCCTCACGTTCGGTTTACGCAACCTACAATTGCGCACTCAACAAAGGCATCTATAAATACATCTTCGCTAAAAACGAAAATAACCAGCGCTACTCCATCGCCGAGGCTCTACGTTTGGCAAAAAACGAATTAGTCACCTCCAAGCAAAACACCATTGGCACGGACTACACTATCAACAAACTAAAATATGCCTACCTTGGCGACCCTGCCATTCAGCTTTGCTATGCCGATGATGGCGTGATAATTGACAGCATCAACGGCAAAGCCATCGACAGTAGTAACGCAACATTGGAACAGTTGGCTATCGGCACACAAGTAAGTTTTTCAGGATACATCCGCAATGTTGATGGCAGTGCCACTCCTAACACAAACTTCAACGGCACGCTCTATGCGAGCATCTATGCACCAGAGAAGACAATCACTTGCCAAGGTCGAAACAGCAGCAGTGCGATGGTTTATCAAGACTATACCCAGACGCTTTTCGAAGGAAATGTGGAAATAAGCAATGGACGATTCCAACTCAATGTGGTCATTCCTCGAGGCACAACCATTTCTGAGCAGGCATCCAAGCTGTCGCTCTATGCAGTAAACACCGACTACACCGATGAACGAAATGGTGCTTTCACACAGTTCTGCTTCTCGAAGAACGGAACCATCGCCGAAGTAGACTCCATTGGCCCCACGATTTATCCCTACATCAACGCCCCCGATTTTCCTAATGGCGGAAAAGTGAGTCAAAGCGGCACTTTCTATGCTCGCATCGCCGACCCCTCAGGCATCTCAATGATGAGCGGAAACCTAGGGCACAACATGGAGATGTGGCTCGACGACAATAGTAGCAATGCCACCGATGTGAGCGACTACTTCCAATTCGACAACGGCTCCTATAGCGAAGGTCTGCTTCAATACCCCTTCAGCGACCTCTCACTTGGCCACCACACCATCTACCTGCGAGCATGGGACGTTTACGACAATCATTCGCTATCGCAACTTTCCTTCTGTGTCACGGAGAAAGGAACAGCCGATTTCGAAGTAAACGCCACTGAGACCATCACTTCAAAAAGCACGCGCTTCATAACAACCTATGCAAACGACGTGGTCAACGACGCTACAGCCGAAGTGCAAACTGAGGTTTATAGCATTACAGGCATACGAGTTTGGCATGGCAACACGCAAATCACAGCTGGTGGACAATTTGCTGCTATTGATTGGGACTTAACCGACTATAGCGGAGCAAAACTTGGAGCAGGTCTCTACCTCTACCGTAGCGTTATCAATGGAAAGAATACATCTACCAAACGACTTATCATTAAATAAAAACAACAGTTATGTTACTACATACCCTCCCCCACTCTCCCCTCAATCACAACCGCACATGGGCTTCCCTCCTGCTTGCCTCCTTTGCAGCATTGCCTGCATTTGCCGATGAATCAAGCGATTATAAAAGAGACAATTTCAATCCCGTACGCACAGCCGTAGTGTCACAAAGCATCGTGCCCGATGCTCGTGCTGGCGGTATGGGCGATGTAGGTGCTGCCACCGACCCTGATGTGCATTCACAATATTGGAATCCAGCCAAATACCCCTTCACCATCTCGCGTGCGGGCTTCGCTATCAACTACACTCCCTGGTTACGCAAGCTCACCACTGGCATTGCGCTTCTCAATGCCACGGGCTACGTGCGCTTGGGCGACTACCAAGCTCTGAGTGCTTCATTGCGTTACTTTACCTTGGGAGAAGTAAGTACCGATGACGAGTCAATGACCGTTAAGCCCTTCGAAATGAGCGTTGATGCAGCCTATTCACGCATGCTGAGCGACAAGTTCTCGGCAGCCGTTGCCCTACGCTACATGTACTCCGACATCACAGGCCACTACGATGACAACTCTACTGCTGGCTCAGCCTTTGCTGCTGACATTGCCCTCTACTACAACAACTATGTAATGATGGGGCAACGTGAGTGTCAATTAGCTTGGGGTTTAAACATCAACAACATCGGTAGCAAAATATCCTATGGCGACGACCACTCCTATTTCATCCCCACCAACTTGCGCCTCGGTTTAAGCTACCTAATCCCCCTCAACGAGTACAACCGCATCAGTTTCTCTGCCGATGTCAACAAACTACTTGTTCCCTCGATGCCCCTACAGAAGGAAGACGAGAGCGACACCGACTACAACGAGCGTTTGGAAAAGGAATACTAC
Source organism: bacterium (assembly GCA_963623895.1). GTDB lineage: Bacteria > Bacteroidota > Bacteroidia > Bacteroidales > Bacteroidaceae > Alloprevotella. The sequence continues at coordinate 8,045 of CAVFOF010000011.1, read as the reverse complement.
AACAAGTCGTCCATCGGCGGTATCTTCACCTCCTTCTCCGACTCTGAACGAGGCTTTAAGGGCGAGATGGAAGAGATTAACTGGAGCATTGGTGCGGAATACACCTACAACGACAAGTTCTCACTTCGTGCGGGTTACCATCATGAAAGCGAAATGCAAGGCAACCGCAAATATGCCACCGTGGGTGCTGGTTTCCGCATGAACGTGCTAGCTATTGATGCAGGCTACGTCATTGCCACCTCTGCCTCCAATCCCTTAGATCAAACCCTTCGTGTATCGCTCACCTTCGACATGGACGGCATTCGCGACCTACTTGGAAAAAGAAGATAACGTAATCACTAAGCTAACGAACTATGAAGATAAGAGTAGGAATGGGCTACGACGTACACCGACTAGTGCCCGAACGCGAACTCTGGTTAGGAGGAATTAAGATTGAACATACGCTAGGACTGCTCGGTCACAGCGATGCCGACGTGCTGATACACGCCATCTGCGATGCCTTGCTTGGAGCGGCCAACATGCGCGACATTGGCTATCACTTTCCCGACACGCAAGCCTCACTCGAAGGCATTGATAGTAAGATTTTGCTGAAGCGCACCACCGCCCTACTTGCCGATGCGGGTTGGACTATCGGCAATGTAGATGCCACGGTTTGTGCAGAAAGACCTAAACTCAATCCGCACGTCCCCGCCATGAAGGAATGCTTAGCTCCGCTAATGAACGTCACCACCGACGATGTTAGTATCAAAGCCACCACCACCGAGAAGCTCGGTTTTACTGGACGTGAAGAAGGCATCTCTGCCTACGCAGTAGTTCTCATTCAAAAGGATTAAAGACAAAACACAACGATGAAAGAGCGTGGAGTCAAAGGGTATAACAACTCTTTGACTCCACGCTTGTTTTAAGTCATTCGCATGTATCTATAATGTATAAGCAAAACATGAGCAAAATGAGCAAAAATGAGCAAAAATTTAGGAGCGACGCGTTCCCACGTCGGCGCAAGTAGTAAAATAAATATCACAAATAAACAGAGTATATAAAGCCTTCACATTCATAAAAATTCCCCTTTAAAGCCATTCAAATTCCCTCTCCATCCAAAGCGAAGCAACCCGCCTCAACCTACCCGCCTAACGATAAAAACTATCCCCCTAATCGTTGCGACCTACCCGCCTAATAGTTAAAACTAGCGGCCGAATAGGAAAACCTAATAAACAAGTAAATGGCAATACAATAGTAAATAACTACAGAGACAACGTGATATAATAAGAATCGCCCTAACGAAATCTCATCTATTAGGAAGGTTGTCTCTAATGTAGTTGCTTATTGTATTGCCACTTACAAAGCTTTTCATGAACAAAAGCTTACAGGGTGGTTTTGTTAGTCACCACCCTATAAGTCATGTTCTTAGCAAACAAATTACTCATCAACTGAGCTTCCCCAAATGCCGTCATTTTGGTTATTCATCTCCATGCGGTTTGACCATACGGCACTAGCCGCTTCGCCAGACTCGTCTGCACCAAACGATTTCGATAAGCATAGAGGAGCAAGTGGCTCAACAAAAGCAAAGCGAGTGCTTTGCGGAGTGATATAGTTCTTTTTCATATACTAATGTTCTTTTTCTAGTGATTACTTAACGATGAATTTCTTTCCATTTTGGATGTAGATGCCACCCTTTGCAGCCTTAGCCACCTTGCGGCCTGTGAGGTCGAACACGGGAGCGTTATCAGCTTGAGCCCCGTTGATAAACTGCTCAATGCCCGTTACGCTACCATTGAAGTTGAGGCTGATAGCACTCGATGTGTTTTGGTAGAAAGCACGGTTGGCAGGAATGGAGGTGATAGAGGAAGCGGGTTGATAGAAACCAACAACGCTAGAGTCGCTCACCTTGGGGCCAAACACTAAGTAGCTCGAAGCATCACTGATGGAGAGCGGCGTGTTTGTTCCACTCAAAAGGCTCGTTTCTGTTGCCTCACCCAACGTGAGAGTGGCTGTAGAAGCTTTCGAGTCGCTCACGAGCACTACGCCTGCATTGGCAGCGAAGCCTTCGGTGCTAGTTACAGTAAGTTGGTTGTTGGCAGGAGCAGACTTAGCCACATAAGCCGTAGCGTTAGCCACACTGCTCACACTTACGGGTAAGTAGATGGTGGCATACGAGGCATCGCCTAACTCATGAAGAGCCACTTCGATGTCGGTAGCATCGAAAACCATCCAACCAGGGTTACCATTGTCTGTCCAATAATTTACACGTCCGTCATCGTTCATCTTGTTACCTGAACCATCAATCACGTTGAAAGTGTTTGAGTTCTTCTTAGTGAAAGTCACCTTAATAGCATCCGACTGTGCCTCAACCATAGAAGACGAGGTAGTCGAACCTGAAGCATTAATCAATGAACCAATATACGTGCCCGAGTTCATATTTTTCAAGTTATAAGAACTTGCCGTAGCGGAAGTTTTTACCAACTGCCAAATAGTGGCCACATCGGTCTTCATCGTAGAGTTTGCATTGGCATAAACCGTCGTGTAATCACTGCTAAGAGCCAACACTTTATTGCCAGACTTGCCACTAGTCAAACGCACGTACATGCCGTCTTGCGATTCGCTTGCTGCAAGAATTTTACGGAATGTATCAGAAGTAGGAGTGGTGACAAAAGAGTTGACGTCCGACTCGCTAGCAGAGATTACGCTAGGCACACAGATAGAGAGCATGTCGCGCATATTGTCGGCAGTGGCAGGATAAAGAGCTTTAAAATCATCCTCGCTCACTTCGTCAAAATACCAACGGCTGGCACCTGCATTGGCAGCCCAAGCTATGGCTGACGTAGAAGAATTACCATGAATGAATTGATGGGCATTGTAATTCGTTCCTACACCAATAATTCCTGCTAAATCTACAATGCCATTATTATTAATGGTGTAATCCGTTCCCGTTTCACTTAGAGCAAAAGAAGAAGAACCCGCAACATAATATCCGCTCAACACATTTTTTAGTTTAAATGTACCATCACTGTTTTCTTCTAGCTGCCATACAGACTTCTTGCTACTTGAGGTGGGAAGGCTCAATGAAGAGCCTACATAATAATCAGGACTGAGATAGCGATTATTATAGGCACAACGGATGATATACAACTTATCAGCCGACGGCTTAACATAGTTTTCATCAACCTTTTGCTTGAAAGTAGTAATAGCCTCACTCGAACCACTAATAATTTCAGCCACTGTCAAACTAGATGCGCTTGATTGTAGCGTCTCGATTGTTGACGTTGTTTCGTCAGAAGAGGGAAGTCTAAAAGTTTTACCTATATTGTTACCTCCATATGCTTGCACCAAGGTATAAACTGGATTGTTGAAAGTAACATAAGAGCCAGCATCCTTACCCGTAGTCCAAGTAGACACGTAATTACCTCGTTTATTCAAGCATTTGCTTGAAGCCCCATGAGCCGAAACATAATAATTGGTAGACCCTGTGCTAACAGGAGTAATGTCGAAGGTGGTGGCCCAATTGTCCTCACCATCCTCTGTGGAGTGTGTGGTGGTAGCATCCACTAATTGAGCCCTAATATTTCCGCCATTATCTCCAGTTGTGTTATTGATAGCAAACACCTTCGACACACCTTCGCTCTTGTTGTAGAACTTATAGCCATCGGTGGCATTGCCTACGATGCACCATAAAGAGGCATCGTCTGAGGGAATGGTTGTACTGTTTGCATAAAAGTAGGAACTCGTGTCCAACCCTGAACTTGCAGCGGAGATGGAATTACCGTACAATTTCATCGTGAACCAAACAGTTCCATCCGCAAAACCGCTCGAGCTAGGTTCATCTGACGTAACGATAGCCGTTTGTGCATTCACAGCTAAAGTGCTAAAAAAAGCTAGCTGCAAAAGCAAGAAAATCTTTGAAAACTTTCTCATAATAATTACTCTATTTGTTTGACAATTAATTAACTCAATCTCTATAACTTCTTTTTCGGTAAATAGTTAACGCTGCAAATATGATAATAAAGCGTAAATATTCCAAACGGGGGGGGGGGGTAAATTATGTTAATTGATGTAACAATTTGACTAAACACCCCATAATGACCACTTTTCCGCTTCAAAAAAAGCAAAACGGAACACCACGAAGTTAAGAGGAAGAAGAAGATGATAAATATATGTTCAGAAGCAACTTTATAAATAGCAACAACTGTGTCAAACGAAAAATACAACTTTTCAAGGACTTCCCTAAATGAAAGCCTTTCTATTGCGAAGGAGAGTTTTTTACGGCAATCGCTGACAATAGAAGACAATCTCTTTTCTTGTAGGAAGCCACATAAGATTCCTACAAGGCGAAGCCTATTGTCCCCTATTGTCAGCCATTGTCGTTAGATTCCACTAAAATAACCAGCATTGGGTAGTCAATGTAATTTTTTTGATTCGTTACTTAAACGAACAATTGTAGTGCAAAGAAGAGCGAATAAAAGAAGCCGTAACAGGAAAATCAAGGAAAAGCAAAGAATAAAGCGAGGAAGTATTTCGTCAATTCAAAGAAAAAGCCTACATTTGCACACGATTTGCGGTAGTAGCTCAGTTGGTAGAGCATGAGCTTCCCAAGCTCAGGGTCGCGGGTTCGAGCCCCGTTTACCGCTCCACAACAAATCACCCCTTTCTTTTATAAACGCTATGGCTGTCGTATTATTAGCAATTATGCTCATCGGCCTTTTGTTGATTGCCACAGAGTCTGTAAACCACATCAACAAAGCTGCTGTGGCCATGTTTGCAGGCGTTAGTTGTTGGCTACTTTACATTGCCTATGGGGCTGGTTTCGTTCATCAAGTATATCCCACCGAATTTCTTAACTTTCTTTCTTCTCACCCTAATCAAGAGGTGAGCGTTAAGGAGTTCATCGCTTCAAACATCTTCTTTAAGTACATCGTGCAAAGTGCCAACGTGGTGCTTTTCCTTATGGCTACCACCTGCATTGTGGAAGTGCTCAACAACAATGGGTGCTTCGACTTTTTGGTGGAGTGGATTAAGACACGACGGCCGAAGAAACTGCTTTTCACTTTAGCCTTTTTCACCTTCATCATCTCGGCCAACATCGACAACTTGGCCACAATGGTGCTGATGCTCTCCATCATCCACCCCTTGCTACAAAGCGAGCACCAGCGGCGCTTCTACGGTGTGGTGGTGGTGCTAGCTGCCAACTGCGGAGGAGCTATTTCGGTGATTGGCGACTTAACTAGCCTCAAACTATGGAATGATGGATTGGTCACGCCATCCACCTACTTTCTCACCCTCATTCTGCCCATAAGTGTGGCACTTATCACGACCCTGCTGCTACTTATGCGCAAACTCCCTTCACACGTGGAGTTTGCCCTCGACCGTCTGCCCTATCGGGGCGACGACACGTTGCTCACACGGCCGCAACGCTTGCTCATGCTCCTTGTGGGTATGGGCGGATTGTGGTTCATCCCCAGCTTTCATCGCATCACGCTTTTGCCGCCTTTCGTTGGAGCATTATGCGTGTTAGGCCTGTTGTGGATGGTGAACGAACTTTGCAATCGCCAACTACTTAGCAGCGACAAGATGGTGCTTCGCCGTCTGCCCATGGCCTTACAATATGGTAACCTGCAAAATTTGCTCTACTTCGTGGGGCTCACTCTGATGTTTGGCGCACTAACCGAAACGGGACTTTTCCGCCAACTCTACCAATGGTTGGCCACCTCGGTACACAATATATATATTATAGGAGTATGTACAACGTTTCTCTCTAGTCTATTTGGCAACGTGCCGATGCTACTTGGCAACATCCATATATTCAATCAAACAGACCCAGGAGCATTTGCCGAACTCATCGGCACCGATGGCTACTATTGGCCCTTGTTGAGCTACACCACCACAATGGGGGGTTCCATGTTGCTCACGGGTAGCATTGCAGGGGTGCTACTGATGCGCACGGAGGACATCTCCTTCCGCTGGTACTTGCGGCACATTGCCCCGAAAGTGTTCGTAGGATTTTTGGCAGGTTTCACCGTTTTGGCACTCATTGTGCAAGGCATACTTCTGTTCAATCAGTAAAGAAGAAAAGACACACAATAACAAATCACTAAGCAATAAACTAAAGAAACTATATGGGTAAAATAAGATGCGTGGGCGTGCTCACCTCTGGTGGCGACGCTCCTGGAATGAATGCAGCCATCCGCGCTGTGACGCGTAGCGGCATTTGCAATGGCTTTAAGGTTAAAGGCATTTATCGTGGCTACGACGGATTGATTAACGACGAGGTAAAACCCTTCACCACGGAGGACGTGAGCAACATCATCCAGACGGGGGGTACGATTCTGCGCACAGCACGTTCTAAGGAATTTCAAACACCTGCTGGACGTAAGAAGGCCTACGAAACGCTGCGCAAAGAGTCAATCGATGCCCTCATCGTGATTGGCGGTAATGGTTCGCTCACGGGTGCTATGAAGCTAGCCGAGGAATACGACTTTCCCTGCATCGGTCTGCCTGGCACCATCGACAACGACCTCTATGGCACCGACAGCACCATTGGCTACGACACCACACTAAACACAATCACCGAGTGTGTGGATAAAATACGCGACACGGCCACCTCACACGAACGCATTTTCTTCGTTGAAGTGATGGGTCGCGATGCGGGCTTCTTGGCTCAAAACAGTGCTATCGCTGCTGGAGCCGAAGCCGCCATCATCCCCGAGGACACCACGGGTAGCGACCAGTTGATTGAATTCATGGAGCGCGGCATCCGTAAGAGTAAGAAGAGTTGCATCGTGATTGTAAGCGAAAGCCCCAAATGCGGTGCTATGTACTATGCCGAGCGCGTCAACAAGGAGTACCCCAACTTCGACGTTCGCGTTTCAATCCTTGGTCACCTTCAGCGTGGCGGTAGCCCCTCGGCTCGCGACCGCATTCTCGCCTCACAAGTAGGTGTAGGTGCCATCGAAGCCTTGGTACAAGGCCAACGCAACGTGATGGTAGGTGTGCGCAATAACGAGGTGGTCTACGTGCCCTTCATCGACGCCGTAGGCAAGCGCAAGGCCATGGACAAGAAGCTCATTAAGGTGCTCGATGAACTGAGCATCTAAATTATTGCTTTCCTCTACCCACAACACTACAAACGATTAGAGCGGCTTATTTTCTGGTCTCCACCACAAAACGAGCCACTCCACCAAAACACTTCAAAAGCCCTAAACGCTCCGTTGCAAGAACGAGCATTTAGGGCTTTTTCTTATTACGAACTAAGGCTTACGCCATGAGCTACAAACGCACTTTCAATCCTCCCATTACATTGAAACCTGGCATCTGATAGCCATTGTTTATCATATACTTCGCATCGGTAATATTATCGAAGTGAGCAAATAGGTCAAGCTGACGAATTGGCTTGTAGGTAAGGCGCAAGCCCAATAGGGAATAATGCTGACGAGGCACAGCATCTGCCACATATAGGCCGCCAACCCCTCTCAGTTCGGCATCCACACTAAATTGCCTCAAAGCTTGCCAACCTATACCTAAGAAAAACTGATTTTTCGGAGCTGCGGTGAGTTTCGTAAGTGAAGTGTAAAGGTAACTATAGCTGCCCCTCAACGAAAGCACATCCAACGGGCGACTCTCTACGCTCACCTCAACACCTTTGTTGGTGAATGCCCCCGTGTTCATATTGCGATTAGTGGTTCCTCCCTCAACTGTTGGCACACTAACTGTTTGTACCATATTGCTTCCTTTTGAAACGTAGCCTGTTAGGTCAATCGAGAAATAACGTGAGAAACGTTTACCCACGGTCAATTCATAGTTCATCATATTCTCAGGCTCTAGGTCGGGATTAGCCACTGCATAGAGATACATCTCTCGGAAAGACGGGTTGCGATACCCCCGAGCGAGTGAAGCTTTTAGCAGCCAATCAGTACCTGGATGCACAGTTAATCCCACTTGCGGCAACCAATGCGTGCCAAAGCGGTCGCTATTGGCCATTCGCAATCCGCCACTCAAAGTAAGTAGCTCTTGAAAAAGCGATTGTTGCAGCGTGATGTAGGGAGAATATTCGGTGA
>CAVFOF010000010.1:0-23177 GCA_963623895.1 bacterium | reverse complement strand
GTATTATTCATCATTACAAACTATTATTAACTATTAATCAAGCTATCTATTGTTTCTCTACTAGCGTTTCTTCTTGCGCCGACGCGGGGACGCGTCGCCCCCAATTTTGTGGCAAATTGTGGCAAATTGTGACAAATGCGCCGAGTGATATTAGTCGGTCATGCCATCATTACCAGTAGTGTCTTGATTGGTATCGCGCACAATGCTGACAGCACCCCCATCGAGAGGTATTTCCACGGTGAAGGCAGGTCCCTCCTCTATGCCGACCTGACCAATTTGCGCTCCGAGACGCAAGGTGTGGCCATCACTCTTTTCGCTATCGTAGGCCATACCTAGCAAAACTGTGCCCTGACGTTCGGATTGGGAAGTAAGAAATTCGGAGAAGTTTTCCTTCGTGAACGTTTTGTTCAACACTTGCTCTGCGCCACGTTTCACCTGCACGTTAACGCGATTATCGTAGAACTTGTTGCCCAATTCATCAGTTACAACAGGCAATGACGTGTCGGCCGAACGCGAAATGGTAACTACGTAATCGGTTCCTCCCAAGCGAGCCGTGTAGTCGTTGGTTTGCGATGAGTTGGCATAAGGGGTGTTAGCTTTTGCGGTAGTAGTAGTATCGTTATCGGAGGTTTGGCTCTCACTCTTTTTGCCAGAGCAAGCTGCTATTAATACGACAAAAAGGAGCAGAGCCGAAGCACGAAAAATTTTCTTCATGGATGAGTGGTTTTGTTAAGTTTGCGTGAATTTGGATAGCAAAATAACAAAACTTTGTTCATAAAACCAAGAAAACACCTTGAAGAGTGAGCCTAACGCAGAGTTTTTAGCTAAATTTGCCCTTGTTAGCCCAAGGAAGTTCTACCACTTTCATTTGGGTTCATCCCCCTAGCACTAACTGCCCCCCAAAGATGCGATTACCTTTCGCACTTCCCTTATTCTAAAAGAAATGAGACATCCCCTACTATGCCTACTTCTACTCTGCCTTTGCCTTGGGCTTGGCAGTTGCCATAAAGAAAAATCCGACCCTGTGGAGCCTGGCACAACGAAAGCCCACCGCACGGTATTGGTGTACATGTCGGCTCAGAACTCGCTAAAGGACTATGCCAACGGCACATTCAGCAACTCAACCGCCACACTAAGCGACTCAGCGGAGATAATGAACGGGCGAGCCTACGTGCCCAACAACGACCGCATGCTCCTACTGATTGACGATGACAGCAACAAGGCTGCCCGCCTCTATCGCATTGCTCGCCAGTGGAGCAAGCCGCAGCTTGTGGCGCAATGGAGCAAGGAGTTCAGTTCGACCAACCCCAAACAGTTTCAAGCCGTGCTTGAAAAGGTGAAAGCGGAGTTTCCTGCCGAGGAGTACGGATTGGTGATGTGGTCGCACGCTGACGGGTGGCTGCCCGCTACAAATAGACAATACACTAGCCCCACGTTGCAACCCCAATCGTATGGCATTGAAACGACGAATGGGAAAAGCACACAAATGGACGTGAGCGACCTAGCCAATGCCATTCAGTTGGCTGGCATGCACCTTCGCTTCCTACAATTTGATGCCTGCCTGATGCAGAGCCTCGAAGTGGACTATGCGCTACGCAACGTGACGGACTACGTAGTGGCCTCGCCCATGTCGATAGCTTCGGCTGGCGGCTACTACACCCACCTAATGCAGAACGGCTTCTTTGCCGAAAGCGTCGACTCCATCGTGTCGACCTACTATAAAGATGTGGTTTCGCCCGAAATGAGCAGCACGGTGTATGAAAACGTTGGCATCGTTATTTCGTGCGTACGCACTAGTCAACTGCAAGCCTTGGCCAATGCGCTGAAAGCTGCTCTGCCCTACTCCACGCTGATGGAGCACACCTCTACCGACATGGAGGGTGTGTTGGGCTATCAAAATTTCTGCCAAAATTACTACTATCGCCCTCACGCCTTCGATGCCTTACAAGCACTAGAGCGCATTTTGCCCACGGCACAATTTGCTCTAGTAAAAACGGCACTGCTCAACACCATTAGCAGCCATAAAGCCACCTCCTCCATCTGGAGAGGCCCCTATAGATCCAACTATCAAACGATTCCAGTGGAGACGGATAACTACTGCGGAGTGAGTATGTTCGTACCACAAAATGCTTACACTCTCTACCCTTGGACGGGTGGAGATCTGAACCAAGCCTTCCAACAAACGGAATGGTATGAGGCTTGCGGATGGAGCGTGACGGGATGGTAATTTTTTGATTTTTGACCACGCACTAATTATCCTATCAGTAGACTTATGATAAACGAAACCGCTGATTTCGTAGATGCTCTTGAAAGTTTCGTAAAAGCCGAACTGCGCAACAGCCTTGAAGCAGCAGAGTATAACAACGAAGCCATAGAGATTATAGATGCCCGCAACCACTTGTTTCGCAACGTGGGCAAGCAGGCCACTGACGAAGAGTTGAGCATCTATGCCTTGCGCGACCTATGCCATGTGGACGAGACGACAATGGAAACATTGCCCAACCGCCATAAATTTCAAGCTATAGCAAAAAACTATTTTGCTTAAGCCTTGGGAACAAGCCCACAACCCGACTCAATGCAACGTTTTTGCAGAATTGTGTAACGACGCTATCCTCTGCCTCTCCTAAATTTGCAGCAGTAAACCAATTATACTGCAATTGAAAATATGAACAAGTCACAATTTCTTAACTGCGTTCTGCTCATTGCCCTCGTGGCTTTGGGCGTGTACACCCTACTTTCGAACCGCAACAACGGAACAACTTCACCCCTACCAACCGCCGACACCACAACCGTGGCAAACGCAGCCGACTTTGGCAACTGGCACAGCATCGCTCCCACCGACATCAAGAAGAATGCTGTGCAGCTATTTGGCAACGACTGGATGGCTCTTGCCGTGGGAAAGAAAGGCGACCTCAACGCCATGACCATCGGTTGGGGAACGCTAGGCAACTTATGGGGAAAGCCCGTTGTGACAGTGTACGTACGCACCAACCGCTACACCCACAGTTTCCTTGAACGCTTCGACCATTTCACCGTAACGGCCTTCCCCGAAGAGAAGCGTGAGGCTCTTAACTACATTGGTACGCACTCGGGACGCGACGACAAAGACAAGCTACAAAAGGCTGGCCTCACCCCAGAGTTTACTCCGCAAGGTAACCCCGTCTTTAAGGAAGCGAACCTGGCCATTGAATGCAAAGTCATCTACAAGGAGTTGATGAAGAAGGAGCTAATGGCCAATGAGGTAGTAGAAGAAAGCTACGGCAAAGACAGCACGATGCACGTGATGTATGTGGGTGAGATTGAAAACGTTTGGAAAAAATAAAATTCCCGTATATGCAAGATAATAATAACGAAAAGAGCGAGCCGACATTCCATCACAGCTTGCCCATACAGATACGCTTTAACGACGTAGACCGCTACGGGCACGTTAACAACAATGCTTACTTTGCCTATTACGACCTTGGAAAGGATGAATACCTACGCAATGTGTTGCAAACGAACTATCGAGCCACAAAAGTAGTGCCCGTGATAGCCAACATCAATGCCGACTTCATCCTGCCCATCTTCTACGGCGACGACATCGTAATGGAAACTCGTGTGTCGCACATCGGCAATAAGAGTTTCACGTTGGAACAACGCGCCATCAATCGAAAAACTGGCCAAAAGGTGTGTCAATGCACCACCACGATGGTCTGCTTCGACCTACAGACACAAACCTCGGCCGAAATGCCTGCCGAATATCGCAAGGCATTTAAAGACTTTGAGCAATTATAGTTTTCCCTCTATCACTTCTCTATCACAAAAACGAAAGGCAACACACTAGGCCTTAACCATCAAAGAGTATGCAGAAAATCATTTTCTCGAAAAATATCACCACCGAACTCGACGCACTATGCAACGAGTTTGGGTCCGACCGCATTTTCCTACTGACCGACAATACCACCGAAGAACTATGCCGCCCACTAGTAAAAGAGTGTAAAGCCGTGCTAGGCGCACAAGGCATTGTGATAGGTGCTACCGACGTGAACAAAACGCTACAAACACTAGCCGACGTATGGACGGCCTTGAGCGAAGGCAAAGCTTCACGCAAATCGCTGCTTATCAACCTAGGCGGTGGCATGGTGACCGACTTAGGCGGCTTTGCAGCAGCTAGTTTTAAACGCGGCATCAACTTTATCAACGTACCCACCACCTTGCTATCGATGGTAGATGCTGCCGTGGGTGGAAAAACGGGCATCAACTTCAATGGACTAAAGAACGAAATTGGTGCTTTTAAAGAGGCCGAAGGCGTGATTGTGGACACCGAGTTCCTGCGCACACTCGACGAGGCCAATCTACGTTCGGGCTACGCTGAAATGCTGAAGCACTCCCTGCTCGAAAATCACGACATGTGGGTTGACCACTTGAAGTTCGACTTAGCACAGCCCAACTACGCCCACCTGCAAGAACTTGTAGCCCAAAGCATTCAATGCAAGCAGCGCATTGTGACCGAAGACCCTTGCGAACACGGCATACGCAAAGCTCTGAACCTCGGGCACACTGTAGGCCACGCTTTCGAATCGTTCGCAATGGAACAAAAGCACCCAATTCTTCACGGATATGCTGTAGCCTACGGACTGCTCTGCGAACTTTTCCTTAGCAGCGCACACACAGGTTTCCCCACGGAGCAGATGCGACAAACAGTGCAGTTCATTCGCAGTTACTATGGCTCGTTCGCCTTCACTTGCAACGACTACGAACACCTCTACGACCTCATGTTGCACGACAAAAAGAATGTGGGCGGCATTATCAACTTCACCTTGCTCAGTGGCATTGGCGACATCCGCCTCAACCAACACCTCAGCAAAGAAGACATTTTCGAAAGTTTCGATTTCTTACGCGAAGCATAATCTTAAACTATGAAGATATCCCACTCAAACCGCTACAAACAATGGGCCGAGCATGCCATCTCCCTCCTCGTAGTGCTGCTATTGCTCACCGCCACCGCCGTGTGGACGGGGCATTTATTCGGACACCCCATTGGTGAATCCTCAAAAGACGAACCGACCTCAGGAAGTTCAAACACCACACTGCCGACCGCCGCAACACTCGAAGCTTTAGGCATTGACAAACAGGCTCAACTCGCCCCTCGCGACTCGGCCTCATGGATAGTGAATGCGGCAGATAACACGACGCAAGGAGTAATCATTAGCAGCGAGCCTTACGCTAAAGACGTGAAAGGATTTGCTGGACCTACTCCACTTTACATCTACGTAGCAAACAACGGCATTATCCAAAACATTGTAGCTGCCGACAATGCGGAAACGCCCGATTTCTTCGCTCGTGCCTTCAACACGCTCGCCCCCCAATGGAAGGGTAAGAGTCTGAGCGAAGCTACTGAATTGGAAGTGGATGGCGTAAGCGGAGCTACCTTCTCGAGCAATGCGCTCATTGCCAACGTGCAACGTTCGCTAGCAGCCCAACTGTCGGCACAAGCGCATCACCTAGCCGAACCGACTATTGGTTGGGGGCGCACAGTGGTCGTTGTGTGCGTTTTAGCATTAGGCATTATTATTAGTCTGTGCTTCAAAGGCAAAAAATGGCTACGCTTGTTGCAACTGACGCTCAACGTAGCTGTACTAGGCTTTTGGTGCGGACAGTTTCTCTCGCTCTCCTTGCTGAGAGGATGGTTGGCCTACGGGCTAGACGTTGTGGGCTACTTGCCCACGCTTCTTGTGCTAGCCGTAGCTCTGATAATGCCTTTCTTCAAGCGTAAACATCACTACTGCTCGTGGGTTTGTCCCTTGGGTAGTATGCAGGAACTAGTGGGTCAATTGCCCTTCCCGAAAATTCACTGCTCACCTAAGGTATATAAAGCCATGAGCCGCATACGCATTGTCTTCTTCGCCCTACTCCTACTCGTATTGTGGTTAGGTATTGGGGCAGAATGGCTCGACTATGAACCTTTCACCATGTTCTTCTTCAACAATGCAGCCCCTGCCGTAATCATCCTAGCAGCTGTAATCCTCGTAGCTAGCTGCTTCATGCCCAACGTGTGGTGTAAGTGTCTATGCCCCATGGGAATGGCACTCGACCTGAGCGAAAACACTCAAAGCAAATAATCCTCACTCACTTAACACTCCTAACAATGAATCGATATAAAATAATCTGCTTAGTATTAGCCATTGCCCTACTTGCTAGTTTAACTCGCATCGTGGTGTTGTCGAACGCTAGCCAAAATGCAGAGAGCTCCCAACAAGCCACCGCCGACGTGGTGATGCACAACATTTTGCAACGCAAAAGTGTGCGGTCGTACACAAACCAACCCGTTAGACGCAGCGCGCTCGACACACTTGTGCGAGCCGCCATGGCTGCTCCGACGGGCATGGACGTACGCCCTTGGAAATTCGTTGTGGTAGACGACCAAGAGATAATGAAAAATTTGGCCGAAAAGATGCCTCGTGCAAAAATGCTAGCCGAAGCCCAAGCCGCTATCGTGGTTTGCGGCGACACCACAATACTTGACAAAATGGGCAACCCCTCACGCAACTGGATGCTCGATTGTTCAGCAGCTACCGAGAACCTCCTATTGCAAGCAGAGGCAATGGGCTTAGGTGCCGTGTGGACAGCAGGCTATCCCTACGACGAACGTATGGAAGCCATCCGCTCCGCCTTCAATCTGCCAAATCACATTGTGCCTTTCTGCCTCATCCCCATCGGCTATCCACAAGGCGACCCGCAACCTAAAGACAAATACAACAAAGACAACATACACTACAATGCGTGGTAAATAGCATTGAAACATGCTGGACGAAAAGGCTTTTCTAACGAAAAAATAGCCTTTTCGCCCTCTTTTTTCCTTAACAACCCAGTCTTTTCGACAAACCTCATCTATTCTATGACAAGCAACAATTCTTCTGACAATCTTGAAACACAAAAGCCCGCCAACGACTCCCCAACGACCTCAAAGAAAACCATCGTTATCGGTATAGCGGCGGCAATGCTCACCTCCATTTGTTACGGTTTCGTTCCTTTCTTCATTCAGCCAATGCGCAACGAGCAATCGGCCGATTTTATGGCCGATTCCACCATTCTATTCTATCGTTTCGGCATTGCAGCCTTAGTAGTTGCCTTAGCGATGGTTGTGCAACGCAAAAGTTTTAAAATTACGCGCGGTGAACTCGTCACGCTCATCTACTTGTCCTTCGTTTCGGATGGTGCGGCTTTGTTTCTTATTGATAGCTATAACTACATGGCCACGGGTGTAGCCACCACGCTCCACTTTCTCTACCCCATGATGACGGCCGTGATTATGATGATATTCTACAATGAGGCTCGACGCATGAGCACCCTTCTTGCCGTGTTGATGGCCGTGGCGGGTGTAGGTATTTTTTCGTGGAGTCCGTCAGGCAGCATCGGCTTCAAAGGCATCCTCATTGCACTCATTTCCGACCTATGCTTTGCCCTCTACCTCATCCACGTAAACCGTTCAAAGGCAGCTACCATGGATGGCACGAAACTAGTGTTCTACGTGCTCTTCATAGGTGCCCTCATCTTTGGCGGAGAGGCTTTGCGCCAAGGCAATTTTGCCCCCATTACAACCTTTACCCAGAGTAAGCAAATACTTGCTTTAGCCGTGATTAGCACCTTGGTAACCAACGTGGGACTGGTTGTGGCCGTGAAACGCATTGGAAGCACCATGACCTCAGTGATGGGCGCACTCGAACCGCTCACCGCAGTGGTAATCGGCTGCATCGCTTTCAACGAGCAAATCACTTGGCAAGTGGTGCTCGGAATCGCCCTCATTCTACCTGCTGTCATCCTCATCATTATTACACGCCGAAAATAAAACGATTGATTTCTAGTCGTGAGTAGAAACCTTCCAATAGAACAAAGAACAAGAATGCTTTAAAATAATCATTGAATTGTGAAAAACTCTAGCAAATGACAAGTTCTGTGAGGGAAATTTCTCAAAAAAGATTTACGCAGTGAATAGTTTTCGTTGAGATACTACTTGATATGAAACATAGGTTGTAACTTTGCTCATAACAAAGAGATGATTTCCTTGAAAAAAGGAGTCAATTGGCAAACAAGATTTCTCCCCCTCTCAGAGAACAAGGACAAGAGAGCAACACTCCCTAATGAGAGCAAACAGACCCTAAGGCTTATGGATAAGATTCTACTTCTGCTATCCTCACTTTTGATGCTTACATCGTGTGCCGAGCAATACAACATTGCTGGTAACTCTAACATACCCTGCCTTGACGGGCGCATGCTCTACTTGCGCGTGTCATCAAGCGACGGTCCCAACCACCGCATGGTTCAACAAAGCGTATCGGTTTGTTTAGACTCTTGCAAAGTGGTACACGGCCGCTTCAATTTTGAGGGAGATGTCGACTCCGTACGCATGGCCATGCTCTACACCAACAATCAGTGTGTCATGCCTATCGTGCTTGAAAACGGAAACCTCAGCATTCAAGTGGACAATGCCACACAACGCGTATCGGGTGGTCCTCTAAACGACAAACTCTACAAATTCTTCAAAAAAAGAAATAGGCTAGACAATGAAATGTGGGAACTGCAACAACTCACCATGCGCATGATGAGAGAGGGATGCAGCCCCACGGAAATCCAACGCAAAGTGGGTAAACGCTTGACATGCCTTCAAAAGCAAACTGAAAATCTTGAGACACAATTTGTGATGGACAACTACACCAACGTGCTAGGACCTGGGTTCTTTCGCTTGCTCTGTAGTCAATTTCCTAGCCCCATCATCACTGAGCAAATTGAGCAAATCATTAAGAAAGCTCCATCACAATTTCTTAACGACCCCTACGTCAACTTCTATCTTCAACAAGCAAAAGCCCATAGTTGCTTTGACAGATAACTAATCATTCCAGATGCAATCATGATGGTAAATGTAGCCAATCCCATATACGACACCATCTTTAAATATTTGATGGAAGACGAGCGAGTAGCCAAAACCATCCTTTCAGCCCTACTTAAGAAAGAAGTGCTAAAGGTGGTGATGCGCCCTCACGAATATAGTAACACCACACGCGACACACTCTCAATGTTTCGCGTGGATTTCTCAGCCACTGTAGCCGACGAGGACGGCAAAGAAAGCATCCTCACCATCGAACTGCAAAAAACGTGGCTTCCAACAGAAACTCTGCGTTTCAGACAATACCTCGGTTTACAGTATAACAACAAGAAGAACATTCAAGAGGGAACTAAGCAGAAATACGCTTATCCCTTAGTTGCAGTCTATCTACTCGGACATAGAGTGGGCAACATCGAAGAGCCTGTGGTATACGTCAACCATAAAGTTTACGACTACAACGGGAACGAAGTGGCCAATAGTGACAACAACCCCTTTGTTGAAAGTTTAACCCACAACAGCATCATCGTGCAAATTCCCTTGCTAAGAGGTAAAGTTAACAACCGCTTAGACAAGGTGCTCAGCATGTTCGACCAAAGCAAAATTTCAGAGAACCACAACCCGCAAGTGCTAACTCTAAACGAGGCGGACTATGCCAACGATAGCGAACTGATGTACATGCTACACCGTCTGACCGCTGCTGCAGCCGATGCCGAAATGCGACAAGACATGAATGTGGAGGATGAATACTTTGAACTGCTAGAAGAAAGGGAAACTGCACTACTGAAAACAAATAAACAACTGAAGGAGAGGGAAAAGCAGCTTAAAGAGAAAGACAAAGAACTCCTAGAAAAGGACGAGCAACTCTCACAAAAGGACGAGCAACTCTCACAAAAGGACGAGCAAATTCGCTCACTAGTGCAAATAATGGCGAGCAATGGGACGACAATAGCAACTATAGCCAACGCACTTAACCTATCGGAAGGCGAGATTAATCGTTTCCTCAAAGGGTAATAATTCTCACATAGATAGATAGACACACAGACATGATTAATACCGTAGTCTTTGACCTTGACGGAACATTGCTCAACACACTGACCGACCTTGCAAACAGTGTGAACTATGCTCTCAGCACTCACCATCTGCCCAAACGTTCACTTTCTGAAGTGCGACAATTTCTAGGAAACGGAATCCGCAATCTAATGCAGCAATCCGTAGGAGATAACACCGAGGAGGAAAGATTTGAGCAAGTGTTTGAGTCGTTCCGTACACACTATATGGAGCATTGCCTAGACTTCACTGCGCCCTACCCAGGCATCATGCACCTTCTAGAGCTACTAAAAGAACGAGGCATAAAAATGGCTATCGTTTCTAACAAATTGCAACCCGCAGTGCAGGAACTATCCGAACGTTTCTTCAAAGGCTATATCACCTCCGCCGTGGGCGAAAGCGAAACCGTGCGACGCAAGCCCAATCCTGATGCAGTGCTTAAAGCTCTTAAAGAATTAGGTTCTACCCCCGAAGAAGCAATCTATGTAGGCGACTCTGAAGTAGACCTCACCACCTCCATTAATGCCCAAATGCCTTGTGCATTAGTGTGTTGGGGATTTCGTGACGAAAGCGTTCTGCGTTCTCTTCCACAACTACAGTCCTCCACTTGCTTCGCTCATTCTGCGGAGGAACTTCTTGAACTAATTGTAAACAAGTAGTGAAGTTACACAGGACTTACAGGCATTAAACGCCATTTACCTTTCAACAAATTCAATGAACAATAATAACCTGCATACCCAAGCCGAAGATTCAACCACTCCCCTCTACGACAAACAACTACGTTCAAAACTTTTAGTTGCTATTCCCCTACGGCATAGTGTTAGAAGCTATCAGCCCAAGCCACTCAGCCCTGAAGCTATACAAGCATTAAAGCAAGCAATGGATCAATGCTTCCGAAACACACCACTGCGAATACAACTTGTCACTAACGAGCCGACTGCTTTTAAGGGCATTGCCTCCTATGGGATGTTTCAAGGAGTGGAAAATTACCTTATCATCTATAAGCCTCAAGAAGGGAATTGGGACGAACAAGTAGGGTACTACGGAGAGTATCTTGTGCTCACTGCACAAGTTCTAGGGCTCAACACATGTTGGGTAGGACTAACCTACAAGAAAGTTAGTTCCGTATTTTCTTCTCCACCGAATTACAAAATAGCTTGCGTCATCACGATAGGCCATGGCACGACCCAAGGATCTCTACACAAGAAGAAGTCAATTGAGAGACTTAGCAACTATTCCCCCACTTCCCCCTCATGGTTTCGACAAGGTGTGGAAGCTGCTCGTCTAGCTCCCTCTGCCATTAATCAGCAAAAGTTCTATTTTCAACTCACTAACCACTTTTCTGGCGAAGGGCTTCCCATCATCAAAGCCCAACGTGGTTATTCCCTCATTGGCTACACAAAAATGGATTTAGGCATAGCCAAGCTTCACTTTGAACTAGCTGCGGGGAAAGACAAGTTCCGATGGGAATAGGAATTGCATGAGAAACGAAGAATGCCCACAACTACACAATGAGAACCGCCCCATTTACTCTTATAATAGGAGTAAATGGGGCGGTTCCCATTGTATCTATAGCGGTTCTCATTGTGTCTATACTTAAACGCTCTGGTAGTGTGTCAAAAGCCCTACCCCACTACATAGATGGCGTTTTTACCTAGTAATCGGCGCAGGACATTTACTATCATCCACGACAGGGCAAAGGCTATCATCGCTCCCACGGGAATTTGCGTGTACAATGGCATGTGCCATGCTCGCATCAGCCAAATGCTAGGGCCTGTAAGGAAGAAATGAACCATGTAGACTCCAAAACCGCAAGTTGTAAGGTTGGCCAGCCATCGTTGTAGGCGTAAGCTCTTGGTGCGAACGTGTTGACAGAGAGCAAAGATGGGCCATGTCATCATTACCACGTTGGGGGATAGGAAATAGTAGAATAGCTCCAACTGCTCGGCTGTTGAATTGGGATTGAGCGAGGTTTGTAGAAAGCCCTTAAAGGTTACGGCGTAGCCTATCGCAAAGGAAAGGATGCCGAAAAACAAAGTCTTCTTTAGTGGCAAACGATGATGGCGCAAGTAATGTCCTAGGAGCAAATAACCATTGAAACCTGCAAAATAGTAGAGACCATAAAATTCGTTCCATGAGCAAGATCCCCATAAGTAGATGTTGACAAAGGCGCGATAATAAGGCACGAACAAAGTGACACCCCAAGCCAGAAGGAACCAGAGCTTAGCTCGCTCGCTAGCTTTCTCAACCCAAGCAGAGAAGATAGGTAAATAGAGATAAAGCCCTATGAGCAAATAGATATACCACATGTGGGCGTCAATCTCACCAAAGTTCATCACGCTCTTCGCCACATTGAGCCAAGAGTGAGAGAACGACTGTGCTAAGATGGATTCGCTTGCATAAGGGAAACATACGGAGATAATCTCTGGCGACAATCCCAACGTCCCTGTTATCCAAGGGAACAAACTATAAAGGATGCTCCACAACACGAAAGGGTAAAGCACTCGACTGATACGCTTCTTGTAGAAGAGGGAAGCCTCTTGGCGCACTGGGAGCAACAAAGCTCCCGTTATCATCACAAACAGGGGGACGCAAGGGCGCAACAAACTGCCAAACACCGTGCCACACATCTTCAGTTCGGGCGAAGTGACGGATGGAGTAAACGTGAAAGGGTCACAACAATGACACATCACTACGGCAAACATTGCTACGAGCCGCACAACATCGAGCCATACTACGCGATTTTGCATAAACTCATTAAGATTGATGGATTAGTATGATTATAAGAATGGGAGATGCTTTCTAAAGAAAGACTAAAGCCCCTAAGGTCGCTTCCAATGTACAAATTCGCTCCCTCGGTGATAACCAGATACTGCCAAACAGAGCACGCTTATGCGCACTTGGCCAGCCTTCAGTGCCTCGTGAGCCAATGAGCGGATAGTGGCTCCTGTGGTGCATACATCATCAATGATGAGCACATGCTTTCCGCTCAGTTGTTGACGAGAAGTTAGGCGAAAGATGTGAGCTACATTCTGCTGACGTCCCTCAGGCGTGAGGTGCGTTTGCGTTTCGTTGTCCACCATGCGCTCTATGGAAATCATGTCGATGGGAATTCCCGTTTCCATACTGATGCCGTAAGCCAAACGTTCGCTTTGGTTGTAACCACGCTTGTAGAAACGTTGTTTTGCCAAAGGAACGGGCAACAAATAGTCTATCCCGTCAAAGAAGTGAGTGTCGGCAAGGTCTTGCGCCATCATACGCCCCATGCCCACCGCCACCTCGGGCTGGCGATTATATTTGAAGGCAAAAAACAACGAGCAATAAGAAGAGCCCGACTCATAATAGAGCAAGGCATTGGCGCGCTCCGTTGTGATTTCATCGTCCCACACCATACGCTCCACCACATTGTTTTCCTTCCCCTTGAAATGTGTAAGGGGAAGATGCGATAAGCAGTGAATGCAGAAGTGGGAAGTGCCAGCGGGCAAGCGTTTACCACACACAATGCACAAGCGTGGAAAGAGCACACTGCTTAACGCCACTGCCCATTTCTTCCACTCAGCTTTTACTCTCTCAGCCCTACTGCCTTTGCTCACGATAAGGGGCATTGCTAATCAACTCGCTTAAACACCATGTCGCCCGTCACCTTCACTAGTTTACGGCCTTCAGCCCGACGAATGGCATTATCGCCCACGGCATGATAACTATAGGTGCTGTCGGGCAATAACTTAAGCACGATGTCCTGACTGTCGGAACCAATGTCGTTGCTGAAGCGAATGGTAGCCGTGTTCTTTTTGATGGAGCATTTCGTCACCATCCACGTGCCGTAAATGCCGTCACGCATGTATCCGTGCATTTTTCCGAGGAAGGAAAAGCCTGGAGCCTCTAGGCTTTCTTCATAGAGGTTCAAGTAAAGGTTTACGCCCACTTCCTTGCAGTAGAAGTGCCCCTCGAAGGGTCGTTGCGCCATTAAAGACAAGGTGGACAAAAGGCACAGACTAAAGGCTATGATTTTTCTCATCGTTCGATTCGGTTATTTGATAATTAATCTTCCTCATTCTCGTCCCCCACGCGCAGTATCATGGTGGTGGCTCCTAGGGTGATTATGCTTCCTTCGGAAATGTTCACTCGGTCGCGGTCGCTAAGTATTTCGTTTTGCAGGAAAGTGCCCGTGTTCGACGGTCCGTCGCGCAACACGAAACGCGCCGACCCATCAGCCTTCGGCGTTACCGTTATCACGCAGTGGGTAGTGTCCATGCTAGGATCTACTGTTTTGATGGCAGCATTGGCTTGCGATCCTTTCACCAAGCGTCCCACCACGTTGTCGCCCTCATAAAGGGGGATGATTTGCTTAAAGTGGAAAGCATTCTCTAAGACCACTAATCGGCCGTAAATGCGTTGTTCTGCCTCGTCATCCTTTGCTTCTTCATCGGCTGCAGGTTTCGGCTGGGGCATACGGATTTTAAACTGTTTGTGGCACTCGGGGCATTCAAACACGAGGATGCGGCCTGGCTCATATTTCTGCTCGTCGAAGAGGATAGCCTCGTCACACTTAGGGCAGCGTATTCTTTTCATTACTGATTGTATTTGTCTATTAATAAAAAATAGGAATTAGGAGGGGAGGATTTGCTTTGCCTCTTGTTCCTAATTCCTATTCTGTTTTCATCACCCATGCTTCGGCAAAAGCTTTGTGTCGTTGCAACTGGGAGAGAGCTCGTTGGGCTTCGCCTTCTGTGCTGTAATGCCCGTAGACGACCCTCACCATGCGTCCTCGCTTATAGGGCGAAGCATCGGGAAGCCCCTCTTGTTTGAGTCGTTGGGCAAATGCGGTGGCATTGCTCTCACTTATTGCGCTTGCTAAGACGAGGGTGTATGCTCCATGAAGTGCTGAGGGGGAAGCTTGTGCCGTTGCTTCTGCCGTTGCCTCCTCATTGTTCAAATCTTTTGTAGTTTCTCCCAACACCACTGGGGCTTCAGTGGGGCGTTGTATGCTAAGAGGCTCTACCGCAGACTGTGTTTGTATGGAGTCGGACGAAGTCTCTTGCGTTTTCGTCTCGTTCAATACCGTCTGACCGAGAGTAGCTTCTTGCTGCTTCTCCGTCATCGTTTGTGCGGCTTTATTGAAGAGTTGTTCGTAGACTACCGAAGCGGTTTGATGATCTACCATAGCTGAGTTGTTCACGGGAGTGGCCCAAAGGAAGTAGAACACGACAGCTACAATAGCCGCAGCCACGTAGTTCACCAACTCGCGATTAATGCTGATGGTATACTCACGCTCCGTGCGCTTCACGTTTACCTTTCTTTTGCTCTGCTTTGTGACATTCGCTTTGTATTCGTCTGTTGTTGAACGCTCAGCCAAAGGAGTTACGCTCACCGTGTCGAGCCCGTAAAGTTCAGGCGAGAGCACCCCTGCTTCACAAGGAGTAAAGTCATATTGCCCCGAAACATTCATCGACAGCGTGCCAATGCCTCGCAGCTCATACTCGCCATCCTGCTGCAATTGTTTTTTCAACTGCTCCACGGCATCAGCAATGAGCTTCACCGTTTCGGGATAGGTGGTATCATAGGCTTGCATATACGATTGAACGAGCAACCCATCGTTGAGCGTGAGTTGCGGATTAAAGCCCACGCTGCGATAGGGCGGCAAGAAGAGTTGCTCATCGTCCACACGGCGTGCCGAAACATATTGTGTTACAAATCCACCAAGACCTGGCACAATCACACAATCGTGCTTCAACATTAAGCTTTCAATATGTCGGGATAGTTCAATCATACTGCAAAGATACGCCTTTTATTTCATTTTTGGCAAGCTTCAAATTGAGTTTTTTACAAGTTTTTTTTTAGCCTTTTTAAGCCTCAAGTGTTACGTTCTCGTTAAGCCTTTGTGTATCAGAGTTTTCTCTCTTTACCTCACAGTTTTCAGGCCTTCTCCTGAGTGGCCACTGACAGTTCTGCTTCGCTTTGCGTGGTACGATTAGCCAAATACATTCCGACTAGAATGCAGGCCGCCCCAAGCAGGAAGTAAGGAGTGATTTTCTCGTTGAGCACCAAGGCCGCAAAGAGCATTGTGGTGATGGGATTGAAGTAGACCCAATTAGTTGCCTTCACTGCACCGAGCTTCGAAATGCACCAATTCCATGTCAAGAAACACACCATCGAAGCCAAACAGCCAAGGAACAGCAAGTTGCCCAACACTTGCGGCCGGGCAAACAGGCTCCAAGCTGGCAGAGAAGGGACGAATACGTAGTAAGGAAGGATGGTCAGCACACCATAAAAGAACACTTTTCGAGTGATAAACGCTGCGCCGTAACTACCACTCACCGACTTCATCAGTAGCGAATAGACTGCCCAACATAGGCAAGCCGTAAAGGCTAAGGCATCGCCTACTGGCGAGAGGTGAAGCACGAACTGCCCATTAAGCACTACCACCACCATGCCCACAAAGGCTAACAACGAGCCAACCAACTGTAACAAACGGATGCGCGAACTGCTGCGATAGACCAAGCGCACCAGAAGGGTGGCAAACAATGGACAGGAGCACACGATGAGTGAGGTGTTGGTTGTTGTGGTGAAATTCATGGCTTCGTTCTCACTGAGGAAGTAGAGCGAACCGCCACTTATGCCAAGCAGCAACATCTTCAGTTCGTCCTTCCAAGTGCGAGCAAATAGGTGACGATGATTGAACGCCAACATCAGCATATAAGCAATCACAAAGCGGAGTGTAAAGATTTGAGCTGGCGACAATCCATTGAGCATCAACACCTTAGTCGACACGAACGTTGTGCCCCAAATAGCCACCGTAATGAAGGCTACGAGATGATATAGCAAAGCGGTTGAATTGGTCATAGCAAGTGTTTATAGCATTTCGATAACGTGCGATAATTGAGTTTATGTGTTAAACAGTTCAAGTATTTCACATCACTGACTGCATAAGGAGAAAATTGAAAGCAAAGTTACGAAAAGATAACGAGACTTCCAAGTCTACTCTTACCGCTACGGCTACGAGAGCCATTCGTTTTTTGGAACGCAACCACGAGAATAAGAAATAGAACAAACACTCAATCTAAAGTTGGTTGACAAGCGCAAGCAAACTAGTAGTAGAAGAAGATACGCTGCAAATAAATAGGAGGGAATAGAACACTCATATTGCGTTCTTTCCGAGGAAGAACCTTCTTTTTTTAACACTCGTCATTCGCACGAAAAACAACGTTTTCCGTGCTTCTTCCCTACAACCCAACCACAGAATGCCATAATCATTTACATAAAGCGCTCTTTTCCGCTTTTATCTCGCTGATAGAATTTTTAATCATCCCTAATTACCAATATAATCACATGAAATTCAAGTGATTTATCAACCTGGAACTAAATATTCTCTGAACTGCCCAATCACTCTCTGAACGGCCGTCCAAGCGACCTCTGAACGATCGTCCAAGCAACCTTTGAATGTCCTTCCAAGCAATATTAGAATAACCATTCTAACTACCTTCCTCTTCCTACCCGCCTAAAAGTAAAAACTACTCGCCCATTCCTTCCGTTCTAATGGCCTAATCATGAAAAATAGTTGCCTTTTACTTGCTGCTCATGCCCTTGTATCTACTACGCACACCTTTCATCCGCTCTATTTCAGCTCTTCATTTTGTCAGCATTTCGGTACAGCGTTAACACTTTTAGCAACTTTTAATTGTGTCAGTAGAAGGGTCACTTCTATGCTTATTATAACCGAAATTTCGGATTTAAATCAGAACGGGCTTAAGGAGGTAGCGAGAATGTGCTCTGAAAGGTAGGTTGTATTCCCCTAAATCGGGAATTTGAAGAAACTATCACACAATTAGGGGCGATGCATTCCCGCATCGGCGCAACTGGGAAAACCCTTTATGGGGTTCTTTCTAGCTTTGTTTCTTCTAGCGTTTCTTCTTGCGCCGACGCGGGGTCGCATCGTCCCCAATTTTGAGGTTATTTTCGTAGGAAATTGAAGAAATTACGTTGAATTAGGAACTATTTCTACACGCACGATTCACTCAAAAGGCCTTCACTAGGCGGTCTACGTCGACTGAGAGCCCGATGGTGTAGGTACGTCCTTTAGTCATGGCCGAACTCCAATAGTAGGTGGAGGGGCGATAACCAAAGAGGTTATCGATGGTAAAGTTCACGTTGATAGCATCCCACAAGCGTTGCTGAATGGTAAGTTTCCAAATCTGATAGGAGCGGTCGTGAGCTTCGAGTTGCGTGTCGGGAGTAGAGAGAAAACGCCCCGAGAGAGCTACGTTTAGGCGATGGAAGGAGCAGAGTTGCCGATCGAAATCGATGCGCCAGGTGGCGGAGTGTGGGCGGGGCTGCGAGAATTGTGAATCAACACTACGGCCAGCCACGTGCAAGAAGCTATAGTCCACCTTTGCGCCCAATCCAAACTCTGAGCGATACTGTGCACTAAAGTCGATGCCGCTCACCTTCACCCCGTCCTCATTGCAATAACGAGAGGCCACATCAGGCTGTCCCTCGCCAGGCACAAAGTCGGCATAGTCCTCGGTCGTGATGCGGCGAGTGTACTTATTATAATAGCCCGTTAGCGTGAGGCTATATTGGCCAGCCAAAGCTCCGCTCTGCCCCACCCTGCCCGTATGTTCAAAGGCGAGGTTGAAATTGTGGCTCTTCTCGGCTTTAAGGTCGGGGTTGCCATAAATCATCTGCATGCCAGCCATATCAAAGGCCATGTACATCTCCTTGAGCGTGGGGGCACGGAAGCCGCCAGCATAGTTTGCACGCACGGAGAATCCAGTCCACTTACCCATCAGCGCTAAGCGGGCAGTAGTGGCGTTTTCATTGGATGCCGAGTACCAATCGTGGCGAACGCTGGCCACGGCATTAAACCACCGACAAGGATTGTAGTCGAACTGAGCGAAGGCATCGGCCGAACTTTGCGAATGGGCCTCGTTGTCGGCAAACTGATAGGTGGTGAGATAATCATTGAGGTAATCAGTGCCAACGGTCAAAGAGTGAGCATTAAACGTGTGCGAGTAGAGCGCATGTGCCACGTGCTGACGGTTGCTATAATCGTGGTTGTGGGTCAACACATTGCTAATGTAGCGTGCCTTGTCGTATTGGTCGTAGGCATAGGAGAGTTCGAAGTGGTCGTTGGCGGAGAAATCGACCACCGATTTCAGCCCCCCGCTATACCCTTTGTAATGGTCGTCGTAGTTGCCTCGTCGACTGATGCGGGCGAAATAGGCTCCGCGGGCAATGAGGCGAGCGTGGTCGGTGAGGCGATAAGTGAGCCGCTCCTTGAGGTTGAGGGTTTCGCCCCCATAGATGCGTTTGATGTCGGAGTTGGTGTCGAGCGCACTGGTGAGTTTCACCTCATCGCTCGTAGTGCGTTGCACGTTGGTTTGCGAGTTCCAACGACCTAAGTTGAAGCTCACCTTTCCGCCATAACGCCACTCGTTATTATAGGTGTTGTAGCGCGAATTGAGGTTGGCCGTCCAAGGCTCAGCATCTTCTTTGGTAATAAGGTTGACCACGCCAGCCACTGCATTCGCTCCATAAAGAGCCGAGGCCGCTCCTTTCACAATTTCGATGCGTCCCACATTGTCGAGATTGAGTCGGTTATAGTCCACATTGTCCATCGTTTCGCCCGCCATGCGCTCGCCATCTACCAAGAAAAGCACGGCGTTGCCGCCAAAGCCATTCATATTGAGCGAGGTTTCCTGACTCATGGCATAGCCAAACTCTAGACCAGGCATGCGCTCAGTGAGGAGGTCTTGTATGTTCGTAGCATCGGCCATTTTAAGGTCTTGCTCCGTGATTACCTTCGTCACCACGGGAGCATCCTTCAAGGCTTTAGGAGTGCGCGTGGCCGTGACAACCACTTGTTCTAAGCCCGTGTCGTTGGGCTGCAAGCGCACGGTGTG
Organism: bacterium; assembly: GCA_963623895.1. Taxonomy (GTDB): domain Bacteria; phylum Bacteroidota; class Bacteroidia; order Bacteroidales; family Bacteroidaceae; genus Alloprevotella. The sequence continues at coordinate 3,365 of CAVFOF010000010.1, read as the reverse complement.
GCCATCGGCATTAGCCGTGGTGCGCAGCACCATACTTTGCGAGCGATAGCCCATGTAGCTCACCTTTACACGCACGGCCTTAGCCGTGGAGGTGGGCAAACGGAAATAGCCCTCGTGGTCGGTGGTTACCACTTGTTTTCCACCCTCTACTTGCACGGTAGCTCCAGTTAAAGGAGCACCCGAATCGTCGAGCACGCGTCCCACAACATCGGGGGGAGTTGCGGCTTTCAGATTCGGGCACATTCCGCACAGAAGAAGGAGCATCGTAGCTGTTCTTCTTTTCATTAATCAGTGAACGAATAGGGGGTGATTAGTTTGCTTTTGTTCCCTCGAAAGTAGTGACCATGGCCATAGGCATTGAGCCATACTGCAAGCTATAATTGAGTTTGAGCGTAGTACCACTGATAGTGCTGCCCTCAAGCGTTACGCTATATTTCTTGGTTGCCTCATTGACTACTACCGAACCCGTATACTCCGTGTCAGCGAGCTTGTAAGTGCCGTCAGAAAGCTTGGTCACGGCGATGCCCTCCACCTTCAAATCGGGGAAACTCATGGCACCTTCGCCCGTAGCGGGAATAATGAGATTGACCGTGTTGTCGTCCTTCACCTCGAGCACGTAGCTCACACCTGGATATTCTGATTTCTGCCCCATCACGGTCATTGTGCCATCGCCCGTGTAGGTGCCAGCCACTTCTTTAGCCACGGGAGTTGCTACCACCACTTCGTCCTCAGCATCGTCGCCACACGACTGTAGGAGGGTGGTTGAAGTTGCCATAGTCATCAGGAGAGCCACTAACGTAAAAATCTTTTTCATTGTAGAGTAGGAATTTATTGTATTGATAATATTGATTATTCTTGATAGATGTTACCGCCTGCGCAAGCGAATGAGGTAGCCCGACACGAGCACCAGTGTGGAGAGTGTGCCCCAGAAGAACACAAAAAGTTCGGAGAGAGGGCCGAGCACGGGGGCATAGCAACGCCCCACGTGCAGTTCGAGAGCTACGTTCCATAGCGACAAGGGGGTGCGCTCCATTTCCTTAGGTTGGGCGGACAGAACCGAGGAATCGTTCACTCCCGCTGCATAGTCGAACACAAGCGGACGGGCAAAGTCGGCTGAGTAGCCACTCACCAAATGAGGCGATACAGCTCCGCCAAATCCTAGTTGCGGCTCACCACCTGTGAAGTAGTCAGTGACGTTTCCCGTGCTAGGTTGCCAACGATACAAACCGCTAAACGAACCTATGAGCCACGAGCCATCAGCCTCTTGCTGAAACACATTTGCCCCCATCGGACTTACTGGGGCTGCCTTTTCTTTGGGCAACATCACGGGCGACGAACTGAAATCGGGGGCAACATAGAAGAAGCCATCTGCCGTGTGTAGAAGCCACTGATTGGTGGTGCAATCCCAACGGATGGCACGCAAGCGGTCGTTCCAAGCATTGTGTGTAAAGTTGACCGGCGAAGTCTTGGCAAACACGAATAGCAACATGAAGGGCGGACGCAAGCACGTGCCCGTCACGGTGAGCAAGAGCGTGAGCGGAATGGTGTAGTGCCCCAAGCGGTTGTGCCACCTTAATTGCCAACCCATCTGTCGAGCCTGTCGGCGACAAGCATCGGTCTTTCCGCTACGACGAAGGCGACGGATGGAGTAAGGCAGTAGGAATAGCACTAGCCCAGTGATACATAAGACGATAAGTACCAAAGCGATGACATCCACCACCAAGCGTCCGGGTAGCCCAAAGAGTTCCCCACTATGCAGCTTCCACACGGTGCGAAAGAGCGTCTCCTGAGGTTGGAAATGCTGAGCAGCCTTCAGTTCGTGACGCTCTGCTTTTCCGCCATGTAAGGTGTAGAGAGCCGAACGGGAAAGAGCAACCACGCTTTGGTTGTCGGGGGTGAGTGCGAGGTCCATTAAGCGTTCGTCGCCTAGAGGAAGAGGCTGTTCCACCCATTGTTTGCCGTTGTGATGATAGAGTGCATAGCCTGTAGCGAGCCAAAGTGTGCCATTTTTTGTGCGCACCAAATTGCGCACCGTGCGGCGATCTGCACCTAAGGGCAATTCCTCATTGAATGGTTTCCACTCACGACCTAAACTATCGGTGAGCCACAAGCCCCCATAGCCGTAGGCCACAATTTGGTTCGAGCTGATGCGCTCAGTGCCCTTCACCACTCCATTATTATATTGGCGCACGGCATAGCTCGAAGGCAAGTAGGAGCGGCTCACCTCGCAGCCCGAGAAGAGCGAACGATGATTGAGCACAATGCCCGACAAGCAGAACACGAGCAAGAAGAGGGCAAACACCACGCCCACCCACTTGTGATAGTTGCGCCAAGTGAAGCGTTTGCGTTGCTGAGGTTGCTTATTCTTCGGGTACGTAGATGATTTCACCATTTTCTAGTTCGTAGGCTATGCCTACCTTTTTTCCCTTGTTACCTTGCTTTGCGCTTTGGTCGTTTGAGGGCGTGTACTTATTGATTTTCTCGCCTTCTTTCGTAATGATTTCCATGTTTTCCTTGCCTGGGTTCTTCACCATCGTGAAGTCCTCCTTCGAAAACATCTCCGTCATGTTGTAGCGAGTGACTAGGGCCACCATCAGGGCCACAGCAAACACCATGGCCACATCGAAGAGGTTGCTCACTACGCTCATGGGGTCATCGTCCTCATCATGATGCGAAATTGAGGCATTGCGTCGTCGTTGTCTCATGCGTGGTGTTCCTCCTCGATTAAGTCGGCTAGGAAGTTGAGATTGCTCAAGTCTTCCTTAAACCAACGGGTTTTGGTTTGCTTCGTTACAAAACCGATGGCTGCGGCAAACAAGCCTACAACAGTGGTGGCAAAGGCCACTTGCATATTGTAGGCCATGGAGGCGATGTCGCCCGTGGATAGCCCAACCAAAGCAGGCCCCATCGGGATGAGCGTGCCCATTAGACCAAGCATAGGTCCCATTTTGAGCAAGGTCGTGGAGAGCGAGAGTTCCTTGTCCACCCACTGCTCATACTGATTAACTAAGCGGTTGACATGGGGCAAGCTCTCTCTATTCTCAACGAGTTGCTTCATGTAGGCCACGACCAATGCTTGCTTGTTCTTGGGTAAGCGGTCGGCCAAGGAGGCTAGGTTTTCGTGTGAAAGCGTGTTCATCTGCTCACGCAAGGCTGCGGCGGTTTTACGCTTGGTCATGTACTGTCCGAAGAAACCACCTAATAGCAGCAGCGAGCGCAAGAAGAAGAAGATTAGCAAGACCACTACGGGCACGAGCAGCCCAGTGGAAATCCAGAATAGTACGTCGGATATGTAATTCATTTTGTTTTATTCCTAAAATCCGCAACTACTAGATTTTTTTAGACAAATATCCAACGAGAATGCA
>CAVFOF010000009.1:0-24826 GCA_963623895.1 bacterium | reverse complement strand
GTCCTTTAGTCATTCCTTTAGTTGACTCTTTAGTCGTTCCTTAATGTCAAAGAGTTAGAATAAATTAAAGAATCGATGAAAGTGCTTATTATTTTTTTATCGTACTTTTGACACCTAAAAAAGATAAAGATGAAGCAACGTATACTCTTTACCTTGTTCTTGTGTTTTGCTACGAGCATCGTTGGGGTGCAAGCCCAAACCATTATTCCTTTGGAAAGAGGAAAGGGAGGTGTGCGCGCCAAAACAATTGACGATTATAAGCAAGACATGAAAACTTTAGAGCGCGAACAGGCCGATTCGGTGCAGTATGTAGACAACCTACGCCGAGCGTTTAATGCGCTCCATACCGACTCACTTCTACAAGCAGAGAAACTTTTTAAGGATGCTCTTAAATTACGTCCCGTAGCTTCTGGCAATCACGTCATCCGTTACAACCTAGGACTAGTGGATATGGTTCGAGGTGATAATGCCGCTGCGGTTAAGAAACTCACGGAGATTGTTAAGGATTTCCCCAACTATTTTGATGCACGTGTGGCGCGGTCTGAGGCCAATTTGCAGCTTGGGCATGCGAACGAAGCCATTGAGGATGCGCAGCAGGTGCTTGATAAAGCTCACTTCGACGGGATGACTGCTGCCATTCAGGAACGGGCACGTTTTGTGCGAGCGGCGGCTCGCTATCAGTTGCGGCTTTACTCAGATGCACATGCCGATTTGCAGACGCTAATGGCCGACAATCCGCAGAACACGAATGCTCAAATTCTTGATGCGCTCACGTTGCAGCAGATGGGGCAGCCTAAGGAAGCACTTAATCGCCTAAATCTTATTGTTTCGGCTCATCCCGATAATGCTGACGCACTAAGCACACGAGCCACCGTTGAGGCAGAACTTTCGCTTTATGCCTTAGCGCGAGCTGATTACGACACCTTGTTACGTCTCTTCCCAAATGAGAGTAGCTACCTCGTGGAGCGAGCCAAAATATTGCTTCGTTTAGGAGAAAAGAAGGCGGCCAAAAGCGATTTAGACCAAGCTATAAAGTTGGGTGTGCCGCAAGGTATGGTGCATTTGCTTTATCAGCAGGCTAGCAAGTGAGCTAACATGTCAATAGGGAGGCTGCTTGTGTCGTCTCTCATTGATAGAAGTGCTAAATTAAAATCAGATAATGCTTAAGTATCTCCTCCTAATTCTCCCGTTTCTATTTCCCCTTTCCATTCGGGCTTACCCTACGCATTCTCCCGTTACGCCGCAAGTAGCGTATGAGGTGCGAGCTGTGTGGCTTACTACCTTAATGGGATTGGATTGGCCCCAACGCCCAGCTACCACCCCCGCTCAAGCCGAAGAGCAAAAGAAACAATTGTGCCAGATGCTCGACCAATTGCAACTAGCGGGCATCAACACTGTGCTTTTCCAAGCGCGCATTCGTTCCACAACGGCCTATCTTTCCTGCTTAGAGCCTTGGGACGGAGTGTTTACGGGCAGCCCCGGTCAGCGTCCGCCTTACGACCCTTTGCAGTATGCCGTAGAGCAGTGTCATCAGCGTGGGATGGAGTGTCATGCTTGGGTGGTGTGTTTTCCTATATGCAAAGTTTCGGTGGCTAAGCAATTAGGTAGTAAGGCTCTGCCCTCGCTCCATCCCGAGTTGTGTCAGCGTTGTGGCGATCAGTGGATGATGGATCCTGGAGTGCCTGCCACGGCCAACTATTTAGCTCAAGTGTGCCAAGAGATAGTGCAAAATTATGAGGTAGATGGCCTCCATCTCGACTATATTCGCTACCCTGAGCCTTCTGTGCCTTTTAATGATGAGGCCACTTATCGTCGCTATGGTAAGGGGCAGAATAAGCAGCGTTGGCGCACCAATAATATCAACGCTTGCGTGCAGACCATAGCCGAGGCGGTGAAGCAGGTGCATCCTTGGGTAAAGTTGAGTTGTTCGCCTGTGGGTAAATATTCCGACCTTTCGCGCTATAGTTCTCGTGGATGGAATGCCCGTGATGCCGTGTCTCAAGATGCGCAGTTGTGGTTGCGTAAGGGGTGGATGGATATGCTCTTCCCTATGATGTACTTCGATGGAGATAATTATTATCCCTTTTTGGCTGATTGGCGTGAGCACGATGCCAATCGTCCCGTGGTGCCTGGGCTAGGGGCTTACTGCTTAGATGCGAAGGAGAAGGATTGGGCTTTAGGCACGATTCAACGACAGATGAACGTGGCCCGCAGCGTGGGGATGGGTGGTCTGGCCTTTTTCCGTACTCGCTTTCTGCTGAACAATACGAAGGGGCTGCTTCGTTGGTTGCAAACCGACTTCTATTCTCGCAAGGCTCTAGTTCCTCCGATGACGTGGCTGAACGTTCCCGCTCCCTCTGCGCCGAAGGTTACGCAGTCTTTTGTGGGCAATAAGTTGTGTCTTTCTTGGCAGCCTGTTGCTGCTGATGTTGGCCGTATGCGTTATAATGTGTATCGGCTCGACTCTCTTCATGGGGATGATTTGCTAGCTGTGCGTATTGCTGATACCCATTTTGAAAAATTGCTAGCTCTTCCAGCTTTGCGCCATAGTCGTTACGTAGTTACTGCGGTCAATGCTTACGGCGTAGAGAGTGAGGCGGGAGAGCCCTAGTCTGTGACAATGAGACAATTAGAAAACAAGTAAAAATCAAAAAGCCACAAGCACCTACTATTGCTTGTGGCTTTTTTGTAATAAGATGAATCGTGTATCCTTAACGAGAGATACTTATTTCAACACGCTTTCCAGTTCTTCAATGTCGCGTCGAAAGTTTTTGTCCACACCCATGCAATCTTTCACCTTGTTGCAGGCATAAATCACGGTGCTATGGTCACACTTAAAGTATTGTCGGCCTATTTGGCTGTAGCCCACGTCAGTGTATTTGTGGATGAGGTACATTGTGATTTGTCGAGCCTGCACCACGGCCTTTTTGCGAGTGCGCGAGGTGATTTCCTTCGGCTTCAGTCCGTAGCGTTGGCCAACGGATTGGATGATGTCGTCGCCCGACAAGCCTTTCTTCTCTAGGTTGACGGCTCGAGCCACTACGCGCTGCGTTAGTTTCAGGTCTATCTCGCAGTTGTCTACTACGGAGTAGGCCATGATGGAGTTGATAATGCCTTCAAGCTCTCGCACGCTGCTGTCTACGTTTTGGGCGATGTATTGCACCACTTCCGTCGGCACCACTTCCGTCAGTCCGTCGCGCTTAATCTTCGTCACTAGAATGTCGCGGCGTAGGCGTGTGTCGGGCTTCTCCATTTCCACCACCATGCCCCACTTAAAGCGAGTCAGCATGCGCTCCTCTATGCCTTCGAAAAGCACGGGTGGGCGGTCGCAGGTGATGATGATTTGTCGGTTGTTCTGCTGCAAATGGTTGAAAATGTGGAAGAAGGCCATTTGCGTCTTAGAGGTGGTAATCTCCTGAATATCGTCGATAATCAGTACGTCAATCGACTGGTAAAAGTTGAGAAAGTCGTTTTGCGTGTTGTGGATAACGGAGTCGGTGTACTGTGTCTTAAACACGTGAGCCGACACGAAGAGCACGCGCTTCAGAGGTTCGCGCTCCTTAATGCTCACGCCGATAGCGTTGACAAGGTGCGTCTTTCCCACACCGCTTGGTCCGTAAAGGAAAAAAGGGTTGAAGGCACTTCGCCCAGGGGTTTCGCTAATGCTTTGAGCGATGGTGAGCGATAGCTTGTTGCTCTCGCCCATGACGAAATTTTCGAAACGATAGCGAGGGTTGAGCTGCGAGTCGAGGGCGGGCAGTGGTACGTTTTGTGGCGTGTTGCCCTTATATCCTGTTAGCGTTTTTGGATCTTCGGTTGCAGAAGGTCGTGGCTCAGGCTGCTTCTCAATCACCACGTAGCTGAGCTGCGTAAGGGTGTTCCCCATGAAGTAGCGCACCACTTGCATGAAATAGTTCACGCATTTCTTGTCGAAGATGCTAGCAAACGTCTTGCTCGGCACTCCCACCTTCAGTTCGTTGCCTTCAACGCTAACCAACGACAAGGGTTCGAACCAAGCGTTAAACATATCGCTCGGTACGTGCTGCTTTATGTAGTCAATGCAACCCTGCCAGGGATTGGTTGTGGGAGTGTCCATGCTGAATTGTGATTTAGGGTTTGCAAATTTCTTCATTTTTTTTGATATAGCCAAGTGCAGCGGCGTAGTACTTGCACCTTGCGATCGGCTTTTTCCTCGGTTTTTCCCACTTTCTCGCTTCTCCAAACGCTGGCGAGGGGAAGAAACTTTGCTTTGCGCCTAGTTTCTTCCCCTCGCTCGTTTTCGGGAGTCAGCCTTTAGAGCTTCGTGTTGTAGTCGAATTCCTCGGGTTGTTGCTTATTGATAAGGATGTCGTAGGCGGCACCTTCCGTCCATTCCGCATCGCTTGTTACGGGAGTGACCTTGCCTTCCAAGTGTAGCTTCTCAAATAGCCACTTCATGTAGTAGGCAAACATGTAGGTGTGGTACGTGTCGGTGCGAGCCAATGACGCTACGTAGGCTTCAAACGAGCCTTTTTCGCTAATGCCGTTCAGTGCCACTTGCAGCGGCGTGCTGCAGCCATAGAAACTAGTGGTGGCACCATAGTGGGCACTCACGTCTTCGATGGGCACGGTGAAGTTGAACGGCTCCACGTCGGGTGTGTTTTCATACACTTGGTTGATGCCGCCTCCTAGGTAGCTTTTGCTATAGATAGTGCCCCAGCCATTGCGCTTGATGCAGTTTTCTGTAGGTAGGGTGGTCGAGGTGGTGGCAAAAGCAATTTGTGCGGAAGCTCCGCCCACTTCGATGATACCCTTTGATGATGCACTCAGCGTTCCACCCTCGTAGTTGTTGGCAATCCAAGCGTAGAGGCCTTCGTAACGCCCCGAGATGGTTGCAGCGTTCTTCAGATTGAATCCGTTGGCCTGACCGATAGCCTTCAGTTTGCCATACACGCCCTCCGTCTTGCTTTGGTCTTCCAAGCGCATGCCCGCAGTAGCAAGAATGTAGAGGGGGATGTGAGCCGTGTCGCTTGTGGTGTAGCAGTTGGTCATGCTGTCGTAGTAGGCACGCACGCTGTCGGGGTGGTTGGCTATGGTGGAGAGGGCACGTCCCTTAGAGGCTGCTTTCTCTTCGGAGTTGGAGGGGAAAATCTCGCGGATAGCGTTGCTGCTGCTTACCTCATAGATGTGTAGGCGGGAGCCCGAACTGCCAGCATCGATGATGGCCACCTTTTGGGGCGATGTGGTGATGATGGTGTCGTTGTCGCTCGAGGAGCAACTTGTCATGGATACGACATTTACTAGGGTGAAGGCCGCTAGCAGAATGAACTTGCTGACTGATTTCATTTTCGAGTGAATGAGTGGGGGAAAAGTGTAATTAAGTAATGGGCTAATTTTCCTTTTTGCCAAACACGGAGAAGTGGACGTAACGCTTGGGATGCGACTTGAGGTCAATCATCAGCGAGTCGGCATTGCGCAAGGTGGAGTTGAGGTTGTCGTAAACGCCGCGGTCGTTGAGGAATAGACCGAGCGTGTTGTCCTTACTCTTCAGCTTGTTGTCGAGCGATGAGGACATGGCTCCGAGGTTGTTGGTGAGTTGGTGCGCACTCTCAAGCGTGGAGTTTACGCTATTGAGCGTAGTCTGCACGTCGAGGTTCGCTAGGTTGTTAGTCAACTTTTCGGCGTTAGCACTCGTGCGGTTCAGTCGGGCCACCATTACGGGCACGTCGTTCTGCATGAGTTCGTTGAGGGCAATCGACGATTGCTTCAAGTTTTCAGAAATGTCCTTTGCGTTGTGTAGAGTGGTGGCTAGAGCGGGGTCGCCCGTCAAGCGGTTAAGGTTGGCCATGATGGAGTCGAGCTTGGGCAGCATCTTCTCAATTTGGGGCACCATCGCACTCACCTTGTCCATTGCTCCTTCGTGCATGCTGCCTTGAATGGTGTCGCCCTGCTCAATGTTGCTCGTGGGGTTAGGGCCTAACACGAGTAGCATCTTCACGCCGCCCATCAGTTCCGTTTCGAGCTCGGCACGGGTTTGTGAGGGCACACGCATAGCGTCGTCTAGTTCAATGCCCACCACCACGTTCTCGCCGCGTTGGTAGTCGTAGTCGATGGTGCGGACGATGCCCACGGGGTAGCCGTTGGCATACACGGCATTCGACACGGCGAGTCCTGCCACGTCTTTAAACTTTACGTAGTACGTGTTGGTCGATTTAAACACGTTGATACCTTTCAAAAAGTTCAGTCCCACAAATAGCAGAACCAAGGCTCCCACGGCGGTGAGAGCTATTTTCATTTCTTTTTTCATCATTTGTTTCTTGTTGTCAACGAGAAGGACGAAGGGGGGCTTGTTTCTTGAGTGAGCAAAATCCCCAGCCGAACTAGTTGCTTATTCTTTGGCGCGAGCCTCGGCCACCGTCACGCACTTGCCAGCCACATAGGCCGCCACGTAAGCGTTGGGCATTTTCTGCTTCACGGTGCGCAGGGCTTTTTGAGCCTCGGCATAAGTGGAGTACGTGCCGTAGAAGTATTTGTATAGGCTACCTTCTTTCACGCGCGTTACTTTCAGCCCTTTGAATTGGGCATCGGTGGGCGATATTTCCACTTTTCCAGCACCCACCTGTATGCGGTAGGTCACCTTTTGCTTTCTCTCAGTGGTTTTTTCTTTGTCTTTATTGTTTGTTTTGGGGTTATCTTTTTCGGTGCTTGCGGCTTTCTTCGTTTCAGCCTTTTTAGGCTCCGCTTTCTTCGGGTCTGACTTACTTTTAGTGGTTTCCTCCTTCTTCGTTGAAGTCTCTTTCTTCTCTTTTAGAGAAATTGTTTCCTTTTTCCCGACAACAGTCTCCTTCTTCTTGGGAGTAGTTTCCGCCTTTTTTATAGGGGCTTTCTTCACCACGGGTTCCGCCTTCTTGACAGTAGGCTCTGCTTTCCTAACAGTGGTAATAGCCTTTTCAGCGGGCTTAGCGGAACTTTCCTTCTCCTCTTTGCGCAGACTTCTTTGTGGAGTAATCACCTCTTCCTCCACGGGCGTTGGCTCAATGAGTCGTGCAGTAGGCACGGCCTCCACGGGCACTACGGCCACTTCCTTTTGTAGCTCCACTTTCCTTTCGCTTCTAGCCTCTGCTGGCTCAGCTTGTGCCGTAAAGTCGGTAGCTTGTTTGGTGGGCAGATTTTCGGGGATAGCGTTAGCGCTGCGGTCGTGCATGCGTCGGTAGGCCAAGAAGCCGTTGTAGATGCTGCGGCTCAGTTCGGTAGTGCCCTCTTGCGAGTTAAGATATTTCTCCTCAGCGGGGGTGGTGATGAAGCCTAGCTCCGTAAGCACTGAGGGCATCGATGTGTTGCGAAGTACGAGGAACCCCGCCTGATGAACGCCCTTGTTGGCGCGTCCAGAGGCGGCATATTGCTTCTGAATGCAACTCGCCAAATCTACGCTTTGCTTCATAAAGCGGTCTTGCATGAACTCAAAGATGACGTAGCTTTCCGCCTTGTTGGGGTCGAAACCTTGGTAGGTCTGCTTATAGTCGCTCTCGAGCGTGATAACGGAGTTCTCACGCTTAGCCACGGCTAGGTTTGCACTAGCTCGAGCCATACCTAGCGTGTAAGTCTCTGAGCCATAGGCAATGCGCCCATTGGGTAAGGCATTGGTGTGTACCGACACGAAAAGGTCGGCCTTGCTATTGTTGGCAATGTCGGCTCGCTTTTGCAGAGGGATGAACACGTCGGTCTTTCGGGTGTAAACCACCTTTACGTCGTTGCAGTTCTCCTCCACCAATCGGCCAAAGGCCAGAGCTACACGCAAATTAATGTCCTTCTCTTTCGAAAACGCACCTACTGCGCCAGCATCGTGTCCGCCATGTCCTGCGTCGATTACGAGTGTAAAGTTACGCTTTTCTGGGCTACTCCAAGCACAAAAGGGCAATAATGCGACAAACAGGACAATATATGTGAGTTTTGAAAAAAAAAGTTTCATGCAATGCTTTTATTTTGAGTGGTGAAGCCTCACTAGCCAAGGCCTACTCTGTGCAGAGTAATTTTCGAAAGAATAGTTACTTCTTGTTCTCGTTAAAATTAGATGCGTAAGGCTTCAACTTCACGGCAAAATTAATCATTTTGTGTAAAAAATCGCTCTACAACGGTCCACTTTTTTCCGCAACGTGCGTTTAGCAAGCCTAAAATGGGGCTGCTTCCAGCAGAATGCTTAAATTTGCAGTGGCGGTGTGGGCTAAAATACGTCGAACTACCCGCTGATTCATTCTCTTCGACATAAAAATTTAATACGATACACACGCAATGAAGACATTTCTCCACGTAGAGGATCTTGGCCCCCTTGATAAGGCATTGGCCGAGGCAGCCGAGATAAAGCAAGATCGCTATAAGTTTGAACATTTGGGCCATCACAAGACGGCTCTTCTCATCTTCTTCAACAATTCGCTTCGCACCCGCCTCTCCACTCAGAAGGCCGCTCGCAATTTGGGGCTCGACGTGATGGTGCTCGACGTGAACCAAGGGGCTTGGAAACTCGAAACGGAGCGCGGCGTCGTGATGGATGGCGACAAGAGCGAACACCTGCTCGAGGCCATTCCCGTGATGGCTTCTTTCTGCGACTTGATAGGGGTGCGCACCTTTGCTGGCCTCGTCGACCGCAGTGCCGATTATGCCGAAAACATCCTTTCGCAATTCATTAAGTATAGCGGAAAACCCGTATTCTCTATGGAGAGTGCCACAGCTCACCCCTTGCAGGCTTTTGCCGACCTCATCACCATCGAGGAACACAAGGAGAAGGCGCATCCAAAGGTAGTGCTCACTTGGGCTCCTCATCCCCGTGCTTTGCCGCAAGCCGTGCCCAACAGTTTTGCTGAGTGGATGCGTGCTGCCGATGTGGACTTCGTGGTAACTCACCCCGAGGGTTACGAACTCGACCCCTTGTTTGTGGGTGATTCCAAGGTGGAGTACGATCAAATGGAAGCCTTCAAGGATGCCGACTTCATATATGCAAAGAACTGGAGTTGTCCTGGTGTGTGCAGCGCTGCTGACTATGGTAAGGTGCTTTCTAAGGACATGAGTTGGACGGTGGACGAGGCACACATGGCTGTGACCAATAACGCTCAGTTTATGCACTGTCTTCCCGTTCGTCGCAACATGATTGTGACCGATGATGTAATCGAGTCGCCCCGTTCGCTCGTTATTCCCGAGGCTGCTAATCGTGAAATCTCAGCTACTGTGGTGTTGAAGCATTTGCTGGAAAGCCTTTAAGGAATGCAATGGGGGGGAGAAAATAGATTGTCTCCTGTTGTCTCTTATTGTCGTATTTTTTTTTACGACAATAAGAGACAATGGGGGACAATAAGCTTCGCCTAATAAAGAATTCAAGTAGGGCTCCTTTAGAAAAGAGATTGTCCCCCATTGTTAGTTATTGTTGTTAAAAATAGTTTAAGTAGACAATAGCTAACAATAAGTTTTGTCATTTAGAATTTGAATAAGGCTCGTCTAGATAAGAGATTGTCTTCCATTGTCTATTGTTGTCGTAAATAACACGCTCATTCCCCCTCCATAGCTTTTAATTCTCTTTTTGCTGTTGCTTGCACAAACTGCTTGCACTCGCATTGATTATCAGTCGTTTCAATAGTGTAAGCAGCAGTGTTTTATGCTTGCACTAGCCTGCACTTGCTTCCACTAAAATTCCTCGAAAAATACAGGATTTATGCAATAGTGTAAGTTCACCCCTCTAATGTAGGCAACGAATATTGCTGCTTACATTTCTGAAATGCTTGATAATCAATGCGAGTGCAAGCAGTTTGTGTAAGCAACAGTAAATACTCCTACTAAACTCCTAGGTAGTAGCCACCCACAAATTCGGAGCGATGCGTCCCCGCGTTGGCGCAAGTAGCATTGCGAGAAGAAATGGTAAACAAAATTTAGCATATAATCCACTTCTTTCACCCCTATCCATCACTTCTCACTTACCCTCCTAATCGTAAAAACTAGCCCCCCAATCGTTCCTACTAACCCGCCTACTGATATAAATTAGTGGCCTAGTAGTTACTGCTTAAAAGAGGCTCAAAAAAAGAAACGCTAGAAGCTATATTGCTATAACTTCTAGCGTTTCTACTTGCACCGACGCAGGGATGCGTCGGCACCAATTTTGTGCTATGTCAATGGACGAAACCCAATAGCTATTTGTGTGATTTTAGTCGCCATTGGGATTGAGGTTCGCCTTGCTTTTCTCTACGAATTCAAGTAGATCGTAGAAATTCTGAGTGTGAAGTTTGTAGTAGGTGCGAATGGTTCCTGAAGTGTTTCGGGTATGTGCACCGCCATAGGTTTCGTAATATCTATTTAAATCGCTGTAATGATATACGGGAATAAAATGTTTTTTGTTAACTTCCTCGTCGGTTGCAGTACGTAGACTGTAGACGTATTTGGAACCTTTACTCTGAGGGGAGTGTATTATGCTGAGTACGCAGGCATTAGTGAGATTATTATTACCGTCAGTCTTTGCATCACTCATGTAGAAGTTTACATCGATGGTGTATCTAGTGTCAAAAGCTGTGTGGCCTGCATCATATTTGTAGTTGCTAATGGCTTCGTTATCTTTGAATTTTTCGTAGATTTTTTTGAGTATATTACTTTCGGCATCTGGATATTCATATTGATAATTATAAGTCATTATAGGGTCAAGAGTTTTATTGTCTTTCCCATATGCAAAGGCACGCAGCAGTTGGAAGGCAATGTATTGAGCATCCTTTAGCTCCACCTTGTCGCCTTTGTTGTTGGCTTGGGGCTGAGAGTTGGTGCTGATAAAATAAGCCCAATTTGTTTTAGAACCAGTAATGTCAGATGCATTGTGTGCAGGCTTAATGCACACGTGTACCTCGTTATTTCCATATTTAGTATCATTGTTATAGGCTTTTGTCTCGAAATCGCCGAGGGAGAAGAATGGCAGAAAGTTTCTATCATTAAAACTGTTATTTCCTTTTTCGTCTTTGTACACAAGTACATCGGTGATTCCTTTGCCTGGGGCTGAGGTTTCGAAACTTTCGGTGTATTGGTTATCGTCTGCATCGTTGAACCAACGGCCTTGCAGTTGCGCTCCCGTGCGGTCTTTCACAATGAATACGTTTTTGTAGTCCTTGCCCATGAGCTCACTGTAGACCCCGTCACTGGGATTATAGACAATATTTTTGAAATTTTTATCACTATTTTTGTTCCATTCGATGGTGGGAGTTTCGGGAGTCTTGGAGAAGAGGCGACCGTAGTTATTATCGTCGAGTTTAAGCTTGAGGTTGTACACCTTGTAGGAACTGGGGCTAAATAGGTTATACTTGCCAGTGTATCCATAGTAGAGCACATTGGCCGTGAAATCGTCGTCATCTTTGACCATGAATCGGTTTATAAAGTCGGTCGGCTCGTCTGCTTCCTCATCCATGTTCTCTTGGTAGTATTTGGGGGCAATGAGTTTCCAATATTGGTTATCCTCCCATATGTACCCCAGAATGTCGACATCTAGTTTGGTAAATTTCGTGTCTGGTATTTTGTCAAATGTATTTGTACCTGTGTATAAGCTAGGATCTCTCATAAGGCGCATGAGGTTGAAGAGATTTTGCACCATGCGCTCGCTTTTTGCCTGATTTTTGCCTAAGCCAGTGGGCAATGTAAGTGTGTTTTGCACTGATTTGAAGTTGTCATTGGCTAGTTGGAAGGTGCACCAGTGAGATTGGCCGAGCCCTAGGCTCTTATCTACGGGACGTACGCAAACCCAGTAGGTAGCATCGTTGTCATCTCCTTGCTTGATGATGTCGCCAAAGGAATAGTAGGCTTGAGCATTGTTGCCGCTATTGTTGCCAATCACCGAAGCGGGCACAAAGCGTATTTCTTGTAGCGTGGGGAGTTGTTGCACATTGACTTTGAGGGTAGCGTAGAGGTCGCTTTGGTTGTTAGGTGTGAAGGTGATGGAGCCGATACCGTCCATCTGCCAAGTGTCAGTGGTGGCTGATCCGCTATCAGACTTACCTACGTAGCCGCAATATTCGCGATAGGCTTCCTCCACGTTGGGAGTAGCCACGAGGCGCACACTGTAGGGCGTAGCATCGTTGGCGGGCGAACCGATGGTAGGCTCGTTGACGGTGAAATTGGTCGAGTTCCAATTGTCGGGCAAAGAGTCAACGCTAGCTAGTGCGCCTAGCAAGCGTTCCAGGCTCATTTCCTTTTGCCACTCGAGGTCGGTGAGTTCAGTGTTGTTTCCACCATTGTTTCCTCCGTTGTTGTCGAGGTCGTTGTCGCTGCATGAGGTGAGCGAGAGGCCAAGTCCTAACCCAAGGCTTAGGACGAGAGTCGGTAGTGTTTGTCTTGTTTTCATTGTTATGATGTTTATTAGGGTGTTTTTCTTTTAAAAAAATATCGTAGTTTTCAATCTTCTGTAGTGGGGTGAGAAAAGAAGCTAAAGTTGACGCTGCCGTAGGAGCGATGTTCCACAAAGTCGGGACGATGGCTGAAATCGTAGTCCTTGCCGTGCTCCAACACGAAGAGTCCGCCCCTCGCCACGAGTTTCGACTGCATTACGCGGTCGGGCAGTTCGCTTAGTTCGGGTAGGGCATAGGGTGGGTCGGCAAAAACGAGGTCGAAGGCCTCGCCGCAACGCTCAATGAATCGCAGTGCATCGCCACACAAAGGACGCCAAGCCTCGTCGCCCAAGGTGCGTTGGCATTGTTGGATAAATTGAAAGTGGCGACGGTCTTTCTCCACCGTGGTTACTTGAGTGCAGCCTCTCGACACGAGTTCGAGCGAAATGCTGCCCGTACCGCCGAAGAGGTCGAGTGCCCGAGTCGCTTCGAAGTCGACGTAGGCTCGCAACACGTTGAAGAGGTTTTCTTTCGCAAAGTCGGTGGTGGGGCGCGCTTTGAACGTTCGGGGCACTTCGAAATGTCTGCCTTTATATTTGCCAGTTATGATTCGCACGAAAATAGAGGGGTGTTAGGTGTGTTAGAAAATATGAGAGAATAGGGGATGAGTTTAGCCTCGCAACCTCAGCATGGCGCACACGAGGTCGTAGGGCACTTGCTCGGTGGTGGCCACAATGTGGCGGTTGAACTCGGCTGCGGCATTGACGGGGAATACCTTGGGTGCGTATTGCTGTAGTTCCTCGATGAGCGGATTGCGCAAGTGGGCATCGCCCGACACGAAGATGGGCGTGGTG
Source organism: bacterium (assembly GCA_963623895.1). Taxonomy (GTDB): domain Bacteria; phylum Bacteroidota; class Bacteroidia; order Bacteroidales; family Bacteroidaceae; genus Alloprevotella. The sequence continues at coordinate 11,655 of CAVFOF010000009.1, read as the reverse complement.
CTGACATCAACGGCTAGATGGCGCAAGAGATTGAAGAGGTAGTAGTCGGCATCGGCTAGGGTGCGCACCTCGTAGGTGTTGAGCATCAGCAGTCGCTTGTCTGAGAAGACAATGAGGTCGATAGCTCCCTCGTGGGTGTTGACAAACACGCGTTTGTCGGCCGATAGCGTGGTGGCCTTTTTCGCAAAATGCTGCACTACGGGGGTGAGCGAGGCGTTGTAGCGCACGTTGGGGAATATTTCGTCGAGCGTGCGGCAAGTGTCGTTGGGTAGCGCAAAGAGCAACACCACGTTGGCGGCGGGCACCGTGTCGTAGAACACACGTTTGCTCTCGCTCTGGCTGAAGCAGAAGCGATAGGTTGCCTCTACGTCCTCCTCCTGAAACTCAGCGAGAGGCACGGGGGTAACGGGGGCATTTACAAACACCTCCACCTTGTGGTAGCTGCGTTGCAACAGCTCAATCTTTTCTACGGCTTCACGCAGATTGACCATGAGCGACACTTGTGGGCGCAGATGGAAGGTTATGGTTTCAAACTGCTGGGGGCTGGTCGCATCATAGCTGGCAAAGCAGATGTCGGTGTTGGAAAAGCGAATGTAGAGGTTCAATGCAAGGAATTGTTTTGAGGATTATTTTGAGGGAGGAGTGGGTCGTAGGTGGCGACGCAATAGGCACATCACGCTTAGGGCTAGCAACACACCTAGGCTGTTGGCCAAAAAGTCGAACCAATCGCCCGAGCGGTAGTCGGTGCAGTAGGTTTGTGCCAACTCGATAACTCCGCTCATCAGTATGGGGAACACTACGGCCAATAGCGTCAGCCGAAGCCGTGACCACTGACGCTTACTGCGCAAATACTCGAGCCAAAATAGGCTGCACGTGCCGAGATACATGGCGATGTGTACCAATTTGTCGAAGCCCACGATGTGCTCGAGCTGCTTGATGTGGGGCGGTCTGAATAGGCAGAGATACCAGATGAGCAGCACGCAGAACAACGTGAGCGGAAATTGCTTGACTAGCTTTTTCATAGGCTGAGTTCGTGATAAGATGGGGGCGGAATAGCCCTATATATTTATTAAGGAGAGCGGTAGGGCAGAGTTTACCAAAACTTATTCTGCTGCTCGTTGTACTCGAAGCCTGCTTCGGCCAGCCGCTTCTTCACTTCGTCGGGTTGAACATCGAGGGCTTGGCACATTTCGCTGAGTGAGGGATAGTTGTCGCGCAGCTGCGTGTTGACGTAGCTGAACAGCATCATGGGGTCGGTGGGTAACATTGTTTTAGAAATCTTTTAGTATTGCTTGCAAAATTACGGCTTTATTTTATTAGAGCCAAATTTTGCTGTAGTTGTTCCACCTGACTTACACCCACTATTACGCTCGTCACCATGGGGTGGCGCAGCACCCATCTAAGGGCATATTGCGACAAGGTGAGCCCCTCTTCTTCCGCCTCCGTGCGCCATGCTTGCAGTTGGGCGAGCAGTTGGGGGGTGAGTTGCTCTTCCTTCAGCGTCACGTCCGTTCGCATGCGAGAGTCCTGAGGAATGCCGTTAAGGTAGCGGTCGGTGAGCAAACCCTGAGCCAAGGGCGAAAAACTCACAAAGCCGCAGCAAGCTTGCTCCACGGCTTGCAGTGTGCCGTCTTCCTCAAGCGTGCGGTCGAGCAGATTGAGGCGGCCTTGGTAGGTGAGCACGGGGGTGTCGTGTGCCTTTAGATACTGCACGGCGTAGCGAAAGGCTTCTACGGGCCAGCGCGAAATGCCCACGTAGAGGGCTTTACCTTGTCGCACAATGTCGACTAAGGCTTGCAGCGTCTCGTCGAGCGGAGTGTGGGGGTCGTAGCGGTGGGAGTAGAAGAGGTCAACGTAGTCGAGCTTCATGCGGCGCAGACTTTGCTCGAGGCTGGCCATAAGGTATTTGCGTGAGCCCCAATTGCCGTAGGGACCAGGCCACATGTCGTAGCCAGCCTTCGTGGCGATGAATAGTTCGTCACGATAGGGGCGAAAGGATTGTTCCATCACTTGGCCGAAGGTTTCCTCGGCTGAGCCATAGGGCGGGCCGTAGTTGTTGGCAAGGTCGAAGTGGGTGATGCCGTGGTCGAAGGCGTAGTGCAGAATGCGTTGGCTATTGGCTAGCGAGCGGGTAGCTCCAAAGCCTTTCCATAAACCTAGCGAGATGCGAGGTAGCAATACGCCACTTTCACCGCAGCGCATGTAGAGCACATCGCTCTTTTCATACCGATTGTCGGCCGCATGATAAATCTTTTCCATAGCAAGTTATTTTTAGTTGTCTTCGCTTCCGTCTTTCCAATTCACTAAGTAGACTCGCTCGGTGGTACGAGTGAAAGCCGTGTAGAGCCAACGCAAGTAGGAGGCTCCCGTGGCATCTTCGGGCACGTAGCCCTGGTCTACATAGACACGAGCCCACTGGCCGCCTTGCGCCTTGTGGCACGTCACGGCGTAGGCATATTTAATCTGTAAGGCGTTGTAGTAAGGGTCTTGCCTTAGAGCCTTAAAACGCTCCTTCTTCGAGGGAATGTGTTGATAGTCGGCCAACACTTGCTCGTAGAGTGCGTTGCTTTCGGCCGCCGTGAGCGAGGGCGATTCCGATTGTAGCGTTGTGAGTAGCACACGGCAGTCGAGTTCAAAGTCGTCGTAGTCGGAAAAACGCAAGGTGGCGTCGCCGAAGCGAAAGCCATACTGCTCGTGTACGTTGCGAATGCGTACTACTTGAGCCGTGTCGCCGTTGGCAATGAACGAGAAGGGCATCGCTTCGCCCTCGCCAAGCGTTTTTGCGCATTCGGCCGTCCAGAAGTAATTATTCTTCACAGCCATCACCAAGTCGCCTCGGCCTAGTTGCTCCTCGCGGTCGAAGATGCGAGCCCGAATGCCTTCGTTATAGATGTTGGCGCGCTTGTTGGAACGGGTTACCACAATCACTCCCGTTTCGCCGTATTCCCGATAATCGTCCTCCAGACTTTCTATCAGTTCGTTGCTTGGCAAGGCACGCACCTCGCCTTTCTTGTCGGTGTGTAGGGGCGGTATTCCTTCGAACCCTTCCGTGAGCAATTCTCGCAGCAGGGTGGCTCCAGCTAGCACGTCGCTTTCGCTCGTTTGTCGCACCACCTCGGTGAGGCTAGCACTGCCCACGAGCAGTCCGTAGCGTTGCAGCACGTCGTTGCGCAGGGCTGGGCTGTCCTCTTCGCCCACGGGTGGAAGCTGAGCCGTGTCGCCCACGAGCAGTAGGCGGCAACCTTCACCCGAGTAGACATAGCTTATCAAATCGTCCATCACTTCGCCCGTGCCGAATAGCGAGTCGCCCATGGCTCCCGTGCCGCTACTTATCATGGAAGCCTCGTCCACGATAAACAAAGCGTGACGCAGTTGGTTGAAGCCCAAAGAGAAACGAGTGCCTTCGCCTTGAAACGTATTTTGTCGGTAGATAATGCGATGAATGGTGTAGGCTGGTGCGCCCGCATGGTGGGAGAACACTTTGGCGGCTCGTCCAGTGGGGGCTAATAGCACGACCTGACGGTTTAGTAGCCGCATCACTTTTACTAATGCGCCAACGAGCGAAGTTTTACCCGTTCCAGCGTACCCTCGCAAGATGCAGGCGGCATCTCGCTGCGGGGTGGTGACGAAGTGCGACAATAAGGTGGCGGCTTTAGCTTGGCTAGGCGTGAAGGGATAGCCAAACTGTTGGGCTAGGAGCTGATAGATTTCGTCGCAAATCATGTTATGCTTTTTTCAATCGTAGGGTGTAGAGCGCAATGCCCACAAAGCACACGAGGGGCACACCGAAAGCGGGTGCCATGTCGTGGAGCGTGTCGGCAATGTAGCCCATTAGTACGGGGGCTATTGCTCCGCCCACAATGCACATGATTAGTAGGGAAGAGGCCGTCTTGGTGTGTGAGCCCATTCCTTGCAAGGCGAGCGCAAAGATAGTGGGAAACATGATGCTTTCGCAAAGGTAGCACACAAAGAAGGCAACGATCCCCCAAAGGCCAGCTCCCATCATCAACACGCCCATTGCTAGCGTGGCTCCTAGAGCGCAGCAAAGCAGCACGCGTTCGGCTCTGATGCGAGCCATCACCCAACTGCCACCAAGTCGACCCACCATAAACAAACCCATGCATACGAAGGAAAGCAGTAGGCCAGCCGTAGTGGCACTGACATCGGCATTCTTCTCGGTGACGTAGTTGATGAAGAAACTATTAATGCCCGTTTGGGCAGCAACGTAAAGGAACAAGGCCACCATGCCCCACACGAAGTTGGTATGTTGCCAAAGGTTGCTAGTCTTGTTAGGCGATTGCTTGGAACTTTTTTCTTCCTCCGTGCCCACTTCCACATCGGGTAGTTTCATTCGGGTAAACACGAGAGCTACTATCAGCACCACCACGCCAATTACGGCATAGGGCAGAGAAATGCTGCCGTTGTCGCTATTTTCGTTAAACACGACGAGCGTGCCTACGAGCGGCCCGACAATCCATCCTAGGCCGTTGAACGATTGCGAAAGATTGATGCGGCTAGCGGCTCCGTCGGGATGGCCCAACACGGTGACGTAGGGGTTGGCCGCTGTTTCTAGGCACGTTAATCCGCAGCCTATGACGAAGAGTGAGAATAAGAAGAAAGGGAACGACAATAGCTGACCGCCTGGAATGAAAAGCAAGGCCCCGATGCCGTAGAGCAGCAGTCCTGTGATTACGCCTGAGCGATAGCCCCAACGCTGAATGATGCGTCCAGCGGGCAGAGCCATTAGGAAATAGCCGCCATAGACCACGGCTTGCACTAGTGCCGACTCCGTCTTCGATATGTGCATCGTGTCTTGAAAGTGCTTGTTGAGCACGTCGAGGATGCTATGGGCAAATCCCCAAAGGAAGAATAGTGAGGTGATGAGCACGAACGGCAGCAGGTAGCTCTGGCCGTCGGCCGTCACAAAGAGTGATTTTTTCTGATTTTGCATTACTTAAGTTTTATGAAAACAAAGGTAAGTATTTTTTCGGGGAACGACAAACTAATCGTGATGAAGAAGTCTTCCCTTCGTCTTTAGAAAAAGATAAGGAGATAAATTGCTTTTACTACAAACAATTTATCTCCTTAAATATGCGGAAAGGATAGGATTCGAACCTACGAAACCCTTTAGGGGTTTACACGCTTTCCAGGCGTGCCTCTTCAACCACTCGAGCACCTTTCCAAGGCTTTCCTCTTTGAGAGATTGCGGGTGCAAAGATAGGCAGAAGTTTTTAATGTGCAAAGCCTTCGATGCGGATAATTGGTTAAGTCTGCAAATTTTAGCTTTGTTTCCGATGCTTTGCTGATTTGTTTCCGATGCTTTGCTGAGGCTTACTACTAGTTGCTTTGCTGCGGCTATTCCTTTTTAAAGTTACGGCTATTCCTTTTTAAAGTTGAGGCCTTCCTTTTTTAGAGATGCAAGGTGAAGAGGAACTCTAAGCCGCCCTCTTTGCGGTTGCGCACGGAAATGTCGCCTTGGTGGAAGAGTACGGCATTGCGCACGATGGAAAGGCCCAAGCCTGTGCCGCCATTGTCACGAGTGCGTCCCTCGGTGACGCGATAGAAACGCTCAAAGAGGCGCGGAAGATGCTCTTCGGGCACACCGCAGCCCGTGTCGTACACCGTGAAGTAGGCGTAGTCAGCCGTCACGTTGTAGCAGTTGACGTAGATGTCCTTTCCCTCGCCAGCATAGCGCAGGCTGTTCTCCATGAGATTGCGGAAGATGGAATAGATGAGCGAGTAGTTGCCCTCTATTTGCAGTCCTTGCGGAATGTTGGCCTCAAAGTGCATGTGAGTGGTGGCGAACTGTTCGTGTAGATCCTCGTGGGCATCGTTCACTACTTGAGTCAGATTAACTTGTTCGCGAGGCATGAGTTCGGCCGCCTCCTCGGTTTTTGTAATTAAGGCTACGTCGCGAATTAAGTCTGTCAGCCGCAAAATTTGCGCATGCGCCTTTTCTAGGAAGTAGCGTTTGCGCTCGTCGCTGAGGGTAGGGCAGCCTAGAATTGTTTCCACATAGCCGCGAATGCTGCTCACGGGGGTGCGCAGTTCGTGCGTAATGTTGTTGCTCATTTGCTGCTTCAGTTTTTTGTTCTTCTCCACTCGTGTCACGTCGGAGAGCGAGAGTTCGAAACTTCCGTCACTGTAGATGAGCAGCTGGATGGCAAAGGTTGTGCCGCCTGCCTTTTGGTTAAAACGGAACACGGGCACTTCCTCGTTGAGCGTGCGTGTGCCGCCGTTGAGTTGTAGAAATTCTAGAGCGGGGCCGAACACGGGCGATTGCCAGATGGTGTTGACGTCGGGCGTGGGGCGGTCGAGCAACACGTTGACGTACTGCATGAAATGGGGGTTGGCATAGATGCGCTGACGGTCGGGTGTGAAGATGGCGATGCCCTCGTCGAAATAGTGAAAGTGGCGTTTTAGTCGTTCGCGCTCTAGCGAAATTTGCTTAGTCGACTCTTCTAGTTGCTTATATTTCAGCATGATTTTGTGTCCAATCATGCCTAGTTCCGTGTGGGGAAAATGGATGTGGTCGTAGTCCACTAATCCTCGGTCGGCAGAGTGCATAAATTCGCGCAAACCCGACACAGATTTGCCGAAGCGGTCGGAAATGTAGATTAGCACCACTAAGGCGACGGGGAAGAGCATTAAGACGAACCAGAGAAACACGTTGTCGGCCTTCATGAAGTTCTGCACCTCGTTGTCGTAGGGCAGTGCTACACGCACTACGTAGCCATCGTAGGATTTAGCGTAGTAGAAGTATTCGTTTTGGTCGGTTTCGGAACTGCGAATGTCGCTTCCCTCAGCCCCACGTAGGGCGGCTTGCACCTCGGGGCGGTGTAGGTGGTTGCCCATCTCGTGAATGTTGTGGTGGGTCGACTCATAAATCACTTGCCCGCGGTGGTTAATCACCGTGAGGCGCAGTTCGGAGGGCAGCAGTTCGGTTACATTGCGAAAGTTGAGCGTGTCGCCGTTATCTTTTTCCATATTGACGGCTTCAGCCACTACGTTGGCATAGCTGCGTAGGCGTGAGTCGAGCAACTCGCGTTTATATTGCCGCTCCCGATTGTATTGAAACATCACGAGTAGTGCCGTAAACACGGCAAAAAGCAGCGTGAAGTTGAGTAGCAGTTTTTGTTTGTAAGAGAGTAGTTTCATTCTTCAAAGCAGTAGCCGTAGCCTTGGCGATTAGAGATGTGTGAAGCATTCTCGCCCAGTTTGCGTCGCACGCGGGCGATGTGTACGTCGACGGTGCGGTCGAGCACGTAGCTATCGCCGTGCCACACCTCAGCTAGGATTTCCTCGCGTGAAAATACGCGTCCTGGCTGCTTGGCTAGAAAACTTAGTATGCCAAATTCTTTGGGTGAGAGTCGGATTTCATCGTTGCTCACCTTTACGAGTTTCTTCACGAAATCGATGGTGAGGTTGCCCACTTTCAGTTCGGTGCAAGTCGGCTCCGTGCGAGTGCGTCGTAGCACGGCTTTGATGCGAGCCAGCACCTCGTGAAGCGAGAAGGGCTTCGATATGTAGTCGTCCGCCCCCGACGAGAAGCCCGTGAGCAGGTCGTTTTCCGTGTCTCTTGCCGTAAGGAAAATGATGGGTGTTTTCAGTTTCAGCTCGTTGCGTAGCTTGTTCGCCATGCGGTATCCCGACATGCCGCCCAGCATCACGTCGAGCAGAATGAGATTATGTTCGGGTTGCAAAATGTGGAGTGCTTCTTCCGCACTCTCAGCGGTGTCTACCTCGTAACCTGCGTTTTCAAGGTTACACTGAAGAATTTCGCGCAAATCGGGTTCGTCGTCAACTACAAGAATTTTGTAAGCCATAAAGCTAAATGTCTGTTTATTTTACGATGCAATATTACGCATTTTCGCCCGTTGACACTAAAGCGGAGCTGTTAAATTTCTGTGAATATCCATCGCATTGGTGTAAAAACCTATTGCTTTGTTCGCCTTTTCTAGCCGTATCACGCAAAAAATGACGAACTTTGCACCTTGAAATAATAATAGCACAACACACACATATATATATATTATGGTATCAATCGATGGCCTCGCCGTGGAGTTTGGCGGCACCACCCTTTTCAGTGACGTTTCTTTTGTAATCAATGATGGCGACCGCATCGCCCTGATGGGCAAGAACGGAGCGGGCAAGAGCACCTTGCTAAAAATTCTAGCAGGTGTGCGCAAGCCTACCCGTGGAGCTGTGTCCGCTCCCAAGGACACCGTGATAGCCTATTTGCCGCAGCACCTCATGACCGAGGATGGCCGCACCGTGTTTGAGGAAACGAGCCAAGCCTTTGCCCATCTTCACGAAATGCAAGCCCACCTCGACGACCTCAACCGCCAACTGGCCGAGCGCACCGACTATGAGAGCGATAGCTACATGGCACTCATCGAGGAGGTGGCCACGCTGAGCGAAAAGTTCTATGCCATCGATATGACGCACTTCGAAGAGGACGTAGAGAAAACCCTGCTCGGCCTGGGTTTTGAGCGTTCCGACTTCGAACGTCAGACCTCAGAGTTTTCTGGAGGTTGGCGTATGCGCATCGAGCTAGCCAAGATGTTGTTGCAAAATCCCGACGTGCTGCTACTCGACGAACCTACCAACCACCTCGACATCGAGTCGATAGGGTGGCTCGAAAACTTCCTCATCAGCAACGGCAAAGCCGTCGTAGTAATCAGCCACGACCGCAAATTTGTGGATAATATCACCACCCGAACCATAGAGGTGACAATGGGTCGCATCTACGACTACAAAGTCAACTACTCCCACTACCTTCAGTTGCGAGCCGAGCGACGTGAACAGCAACAGAAGCAGTATGAGGAGCAGCAGAAGATGATACAAGAGACGAAGGACTTTATCGAACGCTTTAAAGGCACTTATTCTAAGACCTACCAAGTGCAGAGCCGCGTGAAGATGCTCGAAAAACTTGAATTGGTGGAGGTGGACGAGATGGACACCTCAGCTCTTCGCCTCAAATTTCCCCCTTCCCCCCGCAGCGGTCAGTATCCCGTGATGATGGATGGCGTGGGCAAGGCTTTCGACGAGAAGCGCATCTTTAAAGATGTGTCTATCACCATCAATCGGGGCGACAAAGTGGCCTTTGTGGGAAGAAATGGTGAGGGTAAATCTACGCTTGTAAAGTGCATTATGGGGCAATTGGAGCATGAAGGCACGCTCACACTGGGTCACAATGTGCAGATAGGCTATTTCGCTCAAAACCAAGCCTCGCTGCTCGATGGCGAACTCACTGTGTTCCAAACCATCGACGACGTGGCCAAAGGCGACATTCGCAACAAAATTCGCGACCTCCTCGGTGCCTTTATGTTTGGCGGAGAAGCCAGCACGAAGAAGGTGAAAGTGCTATCGGGTGGTGAACGCACGCGCTTAGCCTTGCTTAAGTTGCTACTCGAACCCGTCAACTTGCTCATACTCGACGAACCGACCAACCACCTTGACCTCCGCACCAAAGACGTGCTCAAACAGGCTCTTCGCGACTTCGACGGCACGCTGATTTGCGTGAGCCACGATCGCGACTTCCTTGATGACTTGGTGACAAAAGTCTATGAGTTTGGTCACGGCCAGGTGCGCGAACACCTCTGCGGCATCTACGAGTTCCTCGAAGCCAAGAAGATGGAGGAACTCAACGAACTCGAACGCAAAAACTAACTATTTTCTCCCCTTCTTCCCCTAATGAAGAAAAAGCGCAACAATTATGATTTTCTGACACAAGCCCCCGTGCCGAAGGTGATTCGCACGATGGCCGTGCCCACCATCATCTCGATGTTGGTGACGAGTTTCTACAACATGGCCGACACCTTTTTTGTGAGCAAAATCAACACGCAGTGTACGGCGGCCGTGGGCATCGTGTTTTCCGTGATGTCTTTCATCCAGGCCACGGGCTTTTTCTTCGGTCATGGGTCGGGTAATTACATTTCGCGCAAACTAGGAGCGAAACAACTTGAGGACGCTCGCACCATGGCCGCTACGGGATTCACCTATAGCTTGCTTTTCGGGGCGATTATCGCCCTAGTAGGCCATGCGTTGCTAGCCGACATTTCGCGCTGGCTCGGCTCTACGCCCACCATTCAGCCCTATACCGAGCAGTATTTGGGCATCATTCTTCTTGGTACGCCTTTTATGACGGCTTCGCTCACGATGAACAATCAGTTGCGATTTCAGGGAAATGCTGCCTATGCTATGTATGGCATCCTAACGGGAGCTGCACTCAACGTGGTGCTCGATCCGCTCTTTATCTTCGTGTTCCACCTCGGCGTGGCGGGCGCAGCTTGGGCCACGTTGGTGGGTCAGGTGTGCTGCTTCTGCATTCTGTTCTACATGACGTGGCACAGTGGCGGCATACCTATCAACCTGCGCTACTTCTCGCCGCGTTGGTTCTTCGTAAAAGAGATTATTTTTGGCGGCACTCCCTCGTTGTCGCGCCAAGGGTTGGCTTCGTTTTCCACCATTGCGCTCAATGTGGCGGCTGGAGCGTATGGCGATGCCGCCATTGCGGGCATGAGCATCGTGAGCCGCTTTTGCTTTTTCATCTTTGCCATCATTATTGGCTTGGGGCAGGGCTTCCAACCGCTTTGTGGCTTCTGCTATGGAGCGAAGCTTTATCGGCGAGTGCGCGAGGGCTATCTGTATTGCATTAAGGTAGGCACGGCGTTTTTGGCTTGCTGTGCGGTGCTCGGCTTCTGCTTCTCACCACAGATTATCGCTTTCTTCCGCAACGACCCCCACGTTGTGGCCGTGGGCACTGAGGCCTTGCATTGGCAAATGGTCACATTTGTGTTGCTACCCACCATCGGCTTGACTAATATGTTGATGCAAACCATTCGCAAACCCATCCGTGCTAATATTGTGGCGGCGGCTCGTAGTGGTTTGTTCTTCATCCCGCTAGTGTTTATCCTTCCTCATTTTTTAGGTATTCTTGGTTTAGAGATATGCCAGGCTGTGAGCGATGTGCTTTCGTTCTCTATTTGTGTGCCTATAGCTCGCAGTGCTTTTAAGGAAATGGGGATGTTGAAGTAATCTAATGGTTTTATCGTTGCTAAACGAATCAGTCGTATTAAAACCAAGACGGATAAGAGCACAAGCTTGCTAGCGTGCTCTTATCCGTCTTTAGATTTTTATGGAACTAAAATTCTTGATTTATAGTAATTTATCACAAAATTGGGGGCGACGCGTCCCCGCGTCGGCGCAAGTGGAAACTCCTTCTTTTTGGAGAGGCTTTCTAGCTTTGTATCTTTCTAGCATTGCTTCCCTCTAGCGTTTCTTCTTGCGCCGACGCGGGGACGCATCGCCCCAAATTTTAAGGTTATTTTCAGAGTCTACGGCGATTTAGTAATGTAAAAAAATAACTCGTGCATTTTTTGACATTCACTTAATGTATGTTTGAGCAAGAATTTTCTTCCGATAGTTTGCTAAGCTGCTAGTTTGCAGAAACAGGGCGAACGCAGTAACCTGCGAAACGCTGGGTGCAGCGATTAGGAGAAATATATCGTTTGCCATAATATAAATCAAAACAAGGGGTGTATACCATGGTAGGATATCCTGCTATCGTGCTCGACAAGTAGTAGCCATCAGTAGTGGAATTGATGCCTGTCGTATTGCGTATTCCCGTGATTGGAAGGAATATGCTATTAC
>CAVFOF010000008.1:0-25180 GCA_963623895.1 bacterium | reverse complement strand
ATTTATCCCCCTCCCATATACTTTACAAGTCCGTTTGCTGTTACTTGCACAAACTGCTTGCACTCGCACTGAAAATCAGTTGTTTCAAGAGTGTAAGCAGCGTTGAATTTCTACCTCCACTACTGTCATCACGCTTGCACGAAGAGAGCAGAAAAGTAGAAAAAAAATATAAACTTTTTGGGCTTGTGGAGTGCATAATCATTGCATAATTATGCAGTGTAAGCAACTGGCGTTGCGTGTGCAAGCCAGTGAGGGGGAGTGCAAGCAAATGTAATTGCTGCTTACACTGCTGAAATGATTGATAATCAGTGCGAGTGTAAGCATTTAGTGCAAGCAACAGCAAAAGCGTTTGTAAACTTTCTGGTAGTGTGCGAGGGCAGTTTTTAACCAGAAGAGTAAAATTTTTATGCAAAAAATATGCATTTCGAAAGTCTTGCCTTTTCCATCCGTCAATCCGTGTTTTTGACCAATCGGATGAGGAGGTTTGTGCTCACTCGTTTTAACGATTAAAAAGCATTATAGGAAAACTTTTTTAAACAAATGGCCAAAAAATTGGTACATTTTGGAAATAATGCATAACTTTGTGACATGCTTAGGTGCTATTTTAAACATAACCTCACAGAATTTACAGTTCCAAATAGAGTTTGTAAGCAAATTCACTCACACTTATATACAATTATTCATTAGGCAATAACAACAACCTAAATACCATAACATTATGGCACGTATTTTATTAAAACAACTTCTGATTGCTGGAGCCATGTGCACTGGTTCGGCACTAATGCTCAACAGCTGTATCGACGACTCGTACGACCTCAACAAAGTGGACATGACCATGGGCTTGGGTAGCGATGGCTTGGGCGTGAAACTGGGTAACACCGAGAAAGTGCTGCTCGACTCCCTGCTCGACCTCGATGAAAGCGTAAAAACCGACCAATCAAACCTCTACTATCTCGTAAAAAGCGGCACGACAAACTTTAGCGTGAACGTGGACAACGTGACCACCATCTTTAAGAAAACGAAGCTCGTAACGCAGGATATTCTTACTTACGACGACGTTAAGGAGCAGATTGCAAGAGAATATGGTAAGATAGTGGACGATGATCGTCCTTTGCCCATTGGTAGCGACTTCTTACTTAAGAACGAGGCACAAGGTGAGGAATCCATCGATTTCACCGTGACCGACATCCGTGACGTGGCCTACATCGAAGAGGTAGACGTGGCCAATAACATCGTTATCAGCTTGAAGGTGAGTAGGAACAACACTCCAGAAAATCTCGCTTTGGGCGTGTCGAACATGAAAAACGTGGACATCATCCTTCCCGCCTTCCTTAAGGTAATCAATCTGAAAGATGGATGGACGCTCAACAGCGAAACCAACACGCTTCACTGCAACAATTACGCCTGCAACAACCTTAGTGTGGGAGCCGCTAGCGAGGAAATCTGCTCAATGGTGCTCGACAAGGTAGCTCCGAAGCGCAATGTTCCCGCCAATGGCACGCTCACTTTCACAGGCGATGAGGCTAAGATTAAGATGACCTGCCAGGAGGTAACCTTCCGCAACACGGCTGGCCGAGACATTGAGATGAAAACTGGCAACAAAGCTTCTATCTGCCTCAACATCGACATTAGCAACACCAACCTCACGCTCAACTCCGTGACGGGTAAGTTCAATCAAGTGATTGAGCCTAGTGTTGACCCCATCGACATTCAAGAGTCGCTCCCCGACTTCCTCACCGATGAAGACGTGGTTATCAATGCCACCAACCCCACCATCCGCTTCAACTCGAACATGACGAATATCCCCGTGGGCGTGCAGCTTGGCGGTGAACTCAAGTCGGTGTTCGACAACGACGCTTCGCTCAACCAAAGCGTGGTGTTGCCCACAACGGCTAAGATGAAGGCTGGTCAGAACAACATCGTCTACTTCTACCAAGGCAGTGAGCCTTACGACCCCGAGCTGAACGCTGCTACCGTGGCTACCGACAAGGCACAAGCTAGCAACTTGAGCAACCTTATCAAGAAGTTGCCCTCACGCATTGAGGTAAACTTGGACAACGGCGACCTCAAGGTGGACGACTCCAACCTCTACACCATCCAGCTCAACAAAGAGTATAAGGCACAGGCCGACTACTCCGTGTTCGTACCCTTCGAGTTTAAGGGCGGCCTCACCATCGTCTACAACGACTCCACGAACAGCTTCAACGATGACCTCAAGGACTATGCTGCCGACGGCATCCGCATCACCTCAACGGCCAATAGCACCGTGCCCCTCGACCTCACCGTGCATCTCGACCCCGTCGACGTGAACGGCAACACCATCTCGGGCATCACCTTCACCGACCCCGCTACGGGCAAGGACGCCGTAGTGAAGGGAAGCAGCGATGGCACCTCCGTGCAGAACACGGAACTCACCATCGAGGCTAACCTCACCGACCCCTCACTGCTTAAAAAGCTCGACCGCATCTACTTTAAAGTGCGTGCTGCCAACGAGGATGACACCACTAGCCAAAAGCTCGTGTCAACGCAGTATCTCAAGTTCAACGACATTCGCCTACGCCTCAAAGGCCAAGTGATTGCCGACTTTAACTAACGCAGGGCGTAGATTTCACATCCCTACATTCCCCCCTCCATTCCTCAACCTCAAAAAAAATAGCACACACACATTATGAAACTCCATCATATTCTCCCCCTTGCCGCCATGTTGGCACTGCCCGCAGCGGCACAAACCGAGCTGAGCACGAGCTACTTCATGGAATCGTCCACCTCGCGCCACGACATGAACCCCGCCTTGCTCGACAAGCCCTACGTGGCAATGCCCCTCTTCTTCGGCGACTTCCAAATCGGCACCACGGGCAACATTGGCCTGAAAAAGTTTATCTATAAAGTAGACAAGCAAAGCTGGCCCTCATGGACCTACGACCCCTCGTGCGACTACACCACGTTTATGAACCCCAACGTCGACGCTGCCGACTTCCTAGGCCAGCTTAAGGACAAGAACCGCCTCTCGGTGAACCTTAAATACCAACTCTTTGGCCTCGGCTTCAAGGCCTTTGGCGGCATCAACGCCGTGGAGCTGAACCTACGCAGCAACACGAGCCTCTCCCTGCCCAAATCCCTCTTCGAATTTATGAAGGAGGCTGGTGCTAAGGAAGAGTACGACGTGTCGAACCTCGGTGTGCGCTCCGAAAGCTACATGGAGCTAGCCCTAGGCCACTCTCATCAGATTAACGACAAACTCACTGTGGGTGGTAAGGTGAAGTTCCTCTTTGGTTTAGCCTACTCCGACATCAGCGCAGAGAACGTGAAGTTCAGCCTCAACCAAGACAAGTGGAGCGTAAACGGTAAAATCGACATGACGGCCAAGATTATGGGCACCGACTTTGAGCAATCCGACAAGACGGAGCCTACCGACAACCTCCAACCTGGCGAGGAGCCTCGTC
Source organism: bacterium (assembly GCA_963623895.1). Classification (GTDB taxonomy): domain Bacteria; phylum Bacteroidota; class Bacteroidia; order Bacteroidales; family Bacteroidaceae; genus Alloprevotella. The sequence continues at coordinate 21,737 of CAVFOF010000008.1, read as the reverse complement.
ACCGCATCGAAGAGATTGACGACTTTAAGGGTGGCCTTGGCGGCTTCGGTTTGGCCTTCGACCTCGGTGCTACTTACCAAGTGATGGAAGACTTGAAGGTGAGCGCAGCTATCACCGACCTCGGCTTCATCAACTGGAGCAACGCTCAGCGCGCCTCCTCAAGCGGCACGTGGGAGTTTGACGGCTTCAACGAGAGCAACTATGGCGAAATGATCGTTTCGGGCAATAGCGAACGCGACCTCGGCGACCAGTTTGAGGACCTCACCGACGACCTCGGCGACGCCTTCGCCGTCTACGATGATGGCAAGAAAAGCACCACGCGTGCCCTAGCAGCCACTATCAACCTTGGTGCGGAGTACACCCTCCCCGCTTATCGCAACTTGCGCTTCGGCTTCCTCTATTCAAGCCGCATGGCTGGCACTCACTCTTACCACCAGGGTCGCTTCTCAGCCAACATAGCCCCCACCAAGTGGTTCGACGCTTCGCTCAGCCTTGGCTTCACCAGCACGGGCGTACAAGGTGGCCTCGTAGCTAGCCTCCACGCTAAGCACTTCAACCTCACCGTGGGCACCGACCGCTTCTTTGGCAAACTCAGTAAGCAGGGCATCCCTCTCAACAACGCAAATAGCAACCTAGCCATCGGCATCTCCTTCCCCCTTGGCGGTTCTACGAAGTAATCTTTGATTGAAACTATTAACCTAAGGCTCGCAAGCCGCTCCCTATAAGGGTGACGCTTGCGAGCCTTTTTCGTGTGATTTAATCGAAGAAGATTGCCGTTTGATGCGTTCTGTTGGTTGCTACAAGGCGAAGCTGATTACCTCTTTTTATTTCTTTTGTTGTTGTAGTTGACTATTAATTTATTACTTCTAATAGCTATAATCCGCCAATTCACAGTGAAAACCGTATGAATTGGCGGATTTCACTATAGTGAATTCCGCCAATCAGGCTCTTTTTTTTACCTTTGTGGCGGCTTATAATGGTTATATCACTAAAAATAAGATTATTAAACCATGGAATCAGTAATTGGAAGGCAAGAAGAAATAAGGGAACTGAACGAGCTATATAATAGCGGAAAAGCTGAGTTTCTAGCCATTTACGGACGAAGAAGAGTAGGCAAGACGTATCTCGTAAGGGAGGTGTTTGGCAACCGACTGACATTCTATCATACGGGACTTTCTCCCATCGACGAGGAGCAAAGCAAAACCTCCATGAAGGAACAATTGCTTAATTTCTACTTCTCGATGGTACGCTCTGGGCTTAATGAGCAAAAGAAACCAACTTCTTGGCTAGAGGCCTTCTTCCTCTTAGAGCGATTTCTTGAAGAAATCGATGATGGCAGCCGTCAAGTAGTATTTATTGACGAACTGCCGTGGATGGACACGCCCAAATCGGGCTTTCTGAAAGCATTCGAGGCCTTTTGGAACGGCTGGGGAGCAGGAAGACATAATTTTATGCTCGTCGTTTGCGGAAGTTCCACTACGTGGATGATTAACAACCTTGTCAACAATCATGGGGGATTATACAATCGCCTCACATCCGAAATCCACCTGCATCCATTCACTCTATCAGAAACGTACGATTTCTTACAAGCTAAAGGAATTGCTCTTTCATTAATGGATATAGCCGAGGCACACATGATTTTTGGCGGCATCCCCTATTATCTTAATTATTTCAGAAAAGGCATGAGCCTAGGTCAGAATGTAGACCAACTATTATTCGATCGTAGAGCACGTCTTACCAATGAGTTTAACCGCCTGTTTAGTTCGCTTTTCAATAACTCGCCTGACTATAAGGCCATCGTGCGGCTGCTAGCTAAGAAGCACATGGGGTACGCAAGAGGAGAGATAGCCAAACTTCTCGAGCGCAAAAGTGGTGGGGCACTGACGGACATGCTCGCTTCGTTGGAGATGAGTGGGTTTATTCGACATTACGTGCCTCTGGGTAATAAGAAGAGTGAACTGATTTATCAACTTTGCGACCCCTTCTGTCGTTTCTACATTGCTTTTGTGGAAAACGCCACCGACCCTCATTTCTGGCAAAATAGTAGAAACGATGGCAGCATAGCAGCTTGGCGAGGTCTTGCTTTCGAGGAACTTTGTGTCAACCATGTGGAGAAGATTAAGGACGCACTAAGGGTGGGAGGCGTGCTTTCCAGAGAGAGCTCTCTATCTATCAAGGGCGATGCGAGCGAAAAGGGTACTCAAATCGATTTGGTCATCATTCGCAACGATAATATCGTCAACCTTTGCGAAATGAAATTCACCTCAAGACCATTCACAATCGATAAAGATTATCACGATACGCTGCTCCACCGTATTGACCTGTTACGCGAATATCTTCACGACGAGAGCAAAAGCATTCATCTCACGTTTATCACCTCGTGTGGCTTAAAGCAGAACCAATATAGCGGAATTGTGCAAAACGAGGTCTGTTTGCAGCAATTGTTGTAAGTAAAGCTTTATAAATCTCTACTTTCTCACGTCGGGGTTAAATGTATGAGTACATACAAGAGACGGTTTTTTCAGTAAGAAGCAATCTTCAGTAAGAAGCAATCACCTCTTACCCACAAAAATAGGGGCGGCACTTTTAGGTGTCGCCCCTAATGAATGTATGCGGTAGGTTGTGTGATGCGGCTTACATGCCGATTACCACGCGCTGCACGTAGTAGACGAGGATGCCGGCTAGATAGCCCACGAAAGCAATCCAGCTGATGTGCTTCATGTACCAGCCGAAGGTGATTTTCTCTAGACCCATGACCACTACGCCAGCAGCCGAACCGATGATGAGCATTGAGCCGCCTACACCAGCACAGTAGGCTAGAAGTTGCCAGAAGATGCCGTCTTGAGCGAAATCGCCCACGAGGTTGGTGTACATACCCATGCATCCTGCCACGAGGGGCACGTTGTCCACAATGCTTGAAAGCACACCGATAATGCCCGTCACCATGAAGTGGTTGCCGTCGAAGGCCACGTTGAGGCCATCGCCCAGGGTGGTCAGTACGCCAATCGTTTCCAGGCAAGCTACGGCCATGAGAATGCCGAGGAAGAAGAGGATGGTGCTCATATCGATGCGTGAGAGCATGTTGGTCACACGCTTTTGCATCGCTCCTTTCTCCTCGCTGTGGCCGAGGTGGCGATAGAAAATCTCAGTGATGGTCCAAAGCAGGCCGAGCACGAGCAGAATGCCTACAAACGGGGGCAAATGGGTGATGCTCTTGAAGATAGGCACGAAGATGAGGCCGCCCACACCGAGAAAGAACACCGTCTTGCGTTGGCGAGCGGTGAGTTCACCAGCCAATTGCGCTTGTGAGGGAGCTTGGCTGTCGGCAAGTTCTCCCTTGAGCGAGTATTGCAAGATGAAGGTGGGGATGACCATTGACACGATGGAGGGGAGGAGAATTTCCTTAATCACACCTACGGCCGAGATGAGGCCTTTGTTCCAAAGCATGATGGTCGTAACGTCGCCAATGGGTGAGAACGCACCGCCCGAGTTGGCGGCGATAATTACGAGTGAGGCGTAGATGATGCGGTCCTTGTGGTCGTGAACGAGCTTGCGCAAAATCATAATCATCACGATGCTCGTGGTAAGGTTGTCGAGGATGGCCGAAAGCACGAAGGTCATGAGGGCAATGCGCCAAAGCAGGCTACGCTTGCTGCGGGTGCGCATGAGGTCGCGCACGAAGTTGAACCCACCGTTCTGGTCTACGAGCTCCACGATGGTCATGGCTCCCATCAAGAAGAACAAGGTGGTGGCGGTGCTGCCCAAATGATGCTCAATCAGTTCGTTGACCATTTGGGGCAACTTGTCGGCCACGACTGAGGTGATGTACTGTGCGGGGTCGCACATGAAGAGCGTCCAGCAACCTACAAACATCAGCAGGGCGATGGCGGCTTTGTTAATCTTGGTGAGCCCCTCAATGGCGATGAGGAAATAGCCCACGACGAAAACGGCCACAATCAGTGTAGTAAGTGTCGTCATAAAAGAAATAAATGGATGTGTTTAAAGGGTTTGTGATTTACGTGCAAAGTTCTTAAAATTCGAGAATATAACCAATTCTTTTCGAGTGAAAAAGCCGTGAAGCCTGCCTAGGGCTAGTAACTAGGAAGCGGGGGAATGTAGTTTCTTAAGAACTGGAGGCAGATTGTATAGAATTAAGCACAAAAAAAGCAATGAAAGCGGAGCTTAAATGCACTCTGTTTTCATTGCTTTCGCAAGATTGTATGGTTGTTCCCTCGATGAGAGAGGGGGAAACTGTTGACTATTGCTTTTCGTCGCCAGTAGCGGGCTTCTTCACGCTACGCACAAGGGCGAAGAGGAAGAACGCAAGCACAAGCGCCAAGGCGGCATAGGCTATGGCGTTGGTGGTGGCGATAGAGGCGGGGCGGAAGGTCATAACGACCTCGTGCTTGCCTGCTGGCACTTTCAGCGCACGCAGCACGTAGTTGACGCGGCCTAGCTCGGCGGGCTTGCCGTCGATAGTGACCGTCCAGTCGGGGTAGTAGATGTCGGAGAACACCACTACACCGCCTTTTGCGCTTTCTACGTTATAGCTTAGGGCGTTGGGTTGATAGGCAGTGAGCGTGGCTGTGCCTTCGCCAAGGGCGGAGCCGTCGAGCTGCGCTTTGAATTGCTCGTCGGCCACGGCTTGGTGCTTGGTGTTGAGCTTGGGCACAGCGGCTAGTTCGGCATCGGCATTCTTCACAAACTGAAGATTGCTAACGAACCAGGCATTGCCGTTGGCGTAGGGGTTGGTCACCACTTGGTTGGCCTCTTTGCCAAACATGAGGTACTTTGTATTGAGCATATTTAAGCCTGGAGCCAGGCTGTCACCATTCACGCGGGTCATGTCGCCCTCGGCTTGGTTGATGGCATTGGCGAGGTTTTGTATCTCGCTGTTGAGCACGCGGTCGATGAGGTCTTGGTAGCGATGAAGTTTGGCTGCGTGGTAACCACCAATGCTGTGGTGATAGTAGGAGGTGGCGTTGGTGGTTTCGTTGAAGGGGCTGCCGCCTGTGCTGAGGTTGAGCACGCGATAGTAGCTCGTGTCCTTCAAGATGAGGGCATCGGCGGGCGTTTTCGTAAACGTTTCCTCACGCACGCTCTCTTCGGTGAAGGAGTTGTCGTTGAGGTAGCGTTTGTCGATCTGCCAAAGGTCTACGAGGCTGAGGGCGGCTAGCAGCACACACGCAACCAATCCATTGAGGCGCTTGTGGCTATAGAGGACCAACACGGCCATGCCCACCACAATGATAAAGGCTGAGCGAAGAGCGTCGGCCGAGAGAATGGCATGGTGCATGGTGGTGACGGCAGCCGAGTAGCGCGTGACGAGGTCGGCGGGGAAGCCGGCTTGGCGCATCATGTTGAAAGTTTCGGCATCGTTGGCCGAAAGGCAATTGCCGGCTGCCGATGGGGCTACGTACATCAGCAAGCACACACCCAAGGTGAGCACAGTGGCCACGGGAAAGCCTATCTTCTTGCAGAGCGGGGCTTGCTTCCAATCGGTGAGGGTGAAGAGTTCGCGGCGCTTGCTGATTTCGTAGAGGCAGAGCATGGCCAAGAGGGGCATGGTGAACTCGGCTATAACGAGGGCTGAACTAACGGTGCGGAACTTGGAGTACATGGGCAGATGATCGATGATGAAGTCGGTCACTCCAATGTTCTTGCCCCAAGCAAAGATGAAGCTCAGCATGGTGGCGGCAAGGAGTGCCCACTTCACCGGGCCTTTCACGTAGAAGAGGCCGAGAATGAAGAGGAAGCAGATGAAGGCCCCAATATACACGGGTCCTACAGTCATGGGTTGGTTGCCCCAGTAGAGCATAATGCCAGGAGGATAGCTCTGTATGCCTGATTGCTGAAAGGCTTGCTGCGTTTGTCCGGCACATTGGTAGAACTCGTCGTAGCCGGGCAGTTCCTCTACGTCTTCGCGGTCGAGGATGGAGGTGGAGCCGCCGCCTTTGTAGTCGGGGATGAGCAGGGTGAGCGTTTCGTCGATGCCATAGCTCCACATGGTGATGTAGTCGCGGTCGAGACCATCGGTGGCGTGCGCCTTCTGCGTGCCGCCAGGGTTGGTGGTGAGTTCCGACTTGCCACGCATCGACTGCTGCGCATACTTATAGGTGTGGTAGAGGTTGGGCAGGTTGGCTGCTACGCCCAAGAGGCCAGCCACTACGAGTACGCCCGTGGCTTTGCACCAGCTTGCTAGCTTGCGGCGCAAGAGGGCATCTACCAAGTAGGCCACTACGAGGAAGAGCATCACGAAGAGGAAGTAGTAGGTCATCTGCAAGTGGTTGCTCACCACTTGGAAGGCCGTGAAGAGAGCCGTGACTGCCCCGCCCCATAAGTATTTTCCACGATAGCAAAGCACTAAGCCGCCAATGGTGGGGGGAATGAAGGCTAAGGTCATCACCTTCCAAATGTGGCCGGCTGCAATGATGATGAGGAAGTAGGAGGAGAAAGCCCACACGATGGCTCCTAAGGCCGAGAGATGCACCTTGAAGTTGAAGGCGCGGAGCAGAATGTAGAAGCCGAGGAGGTAGAGAAATAGGTAGCTCACGGCAGCAAACAGGTGGTTCGTGCCAAGCGAGTAGACGCTGGTGAGCGTAGAGAGCGTGTCGGTGGCACTGTAGGAGGGTGCCGTCTGATAGGTGGGCATACCGCTAAAAATAGCGTTGCTCCAACGAGTGGTTTCGCCCCCATGCTCGCTGCGGTAGGCGTTTTGCTCTTGTGCCAAACCCACGGAGGCCACGCTGTCGTGACCGCCCAACACGAGGCCTTCGCTCATGGGGGTGAAGAAGTAGGCCACACTGATAATTAAGAATGCAGCGATGGCCACTACATCGGGCCCGAGCTTCTTAAAGATGGTTGAAAAGTTCATGTTGTATAATATTGTAATGTTTTATCAAGGGGGATATTCTAGGAGACTCCATCGACTATTCAAACATTCCTTACGATTATGCGCTCACACCCACAGCATCACGATGAGTTGGGCGATGATTACACGCAAGAACATGCCCAAGGGGTAGACCGTGGCGTAGGCCACCGAGGCTTTGTCGTTGTTGGGTAGCGAATCGTTCACATATTGCAGGGCGATGGGGTTGGCCATGGCTCCGCATAGCATGCCCGCTGTGGTGGCGTAGCTGCGACGCGAACACACCACGCCCACCACACTCATAATTACCACGGGCACGATGGTGATGACTAAGGCTATGCCTATCCACCACAAGGCTTGCGGCTGCATCACGGTGGCCACGAAATCTTTGCCAGCGTCGAGGCCGAGGCAGGCCAAGTACATGGATAGCCCCAAGGAGCGGAGCATGAGGTTGGCACTGGTGGTGGTGTAGGCCACCATGTGTAAGCGCGGCCCGAAGGCTCCGATGAGAATGCCCATCACGATGGGGCCGCCCGCTAAGCCGAGGGTGACGGGGAAGCTGATGCCAGGGATGAACAAGGGGATGCTGCCGAGCAACAGGCCTAGGACGATGCCGATGAAGATGGTCACCATATTGGGCTCGTCGAGGCGCCTCACCACGTCGCCAAGCTCTTTGGCTACGCGCTTAATGCTTTCGGCTTCGCCCACCACCGTCACGCGGTCGCCAATGCGCAGGGTGAGGTTGGGGGTAGCCACGAGTTGGAAGCCCGAGCGTTGCACGCGGCTTACGTTCACGCCGTAGCGGTTGCGCAGGTGCAGGTCGCCGAGGTGTCGGCCGTTGATGTTCGACTGCGTGATGAGAATGCGTTGCGAAATGAGCTTCGAGTCGAGCGCATTCCAATCCACGTCGTTGCGATTCCAGTTTTTATCGTCGAGTTTGCCGAAGTAGAGGGTGAGTTGCGGCACTTGCCGAGCCTGTGTAATCACGAGCAAGCGGTCGCCGCTCTCGAGTTGCGTGGTGGAGTTGGGCAGCAACACTTTGCCATTGCGCCAGAGGCGCGACACCACGAATTTGCCCTCGTCCATACACGACAGGTCGCCCAGCGTGTGGCCAAACACGGCGGGGTTGCACACCACGAACGAGGCAATAAAGGCTTCGTCTTCGTCGGCCTCGGTGTTGGGCTTCTCGTGATGTTGCAGCCAGCTTTTCACAATTACCAAAGCGATAATCACGCCCACCATACCGAAGGCATAGGTCACAGCGCAACTCAGAGCGGCTCCCGAGGCGGGCAGCCCCATCTGCTTGAGCGTTTGCTGCGCCGCACCGAGGGCGGGCGTGTTGGTGGTAGCTCCGCAAAGCACGCCCATCATGTCTTGCAAAGGTAGCCAGCCAGCCCAGCCTGCCATGAGGGCTAGGATGGTGCCTAGCACGACCACACCAAGAGCTAGGAGGTTGAGCGTGGTGCCGCCTTTGCGGAAGGTGCTGATGAAGCCTGGGCCTACTTGCAGACCGAGGGTGTAGACGAAGAGCACGAGGCCGAAGCTTTCGGCGTAGTTGAGCATCTGATTGTCTACCTCTAGACCCACTGCGCCAGCTAGGATGCCGAAGAAGAACACGTAGGTCACGCCTAAACTGATGCCTCGAAAGCGCAGTTTGCTCAAGGCCAGCCCGAGGGCGCATATCAGGCAAATGATGATGACGGCTTGTATGGCAGTGGGTTTAAGGAAAGTGTCGGTTAACCAGTTCATGGTCATTCTTTATTATATAAGGCGTGCCTCTCTTAGGCGAGGTGCTACCTCTTTGAATAAAACGTTTTTGCCAGAGGTGAGGCAGCTATTCTTTTCACGAATGCGGCTACTTCACCCCTGGCAAGTGGTGGGTGGCGATTACTTATTGTAGTTCTGCAATCCCTGCTTTAGGTAGTTCACGAATTTGTCTACGTCCTCGTCGTAGGAGTAGGACGTATTGAGGGGCTTACCCTCGTTGTCGAGCAGTACGTAGAAGGGCTGGGCGTTAGCGCCAAACTTTGAGCGTTGCAGGTAGCTCCACTTGTCGCCCACGGTGCGCAACGTAGTGGTTTGTCCGTTCTCTTCCACCTCGATGGGTTCGGGCAGAGCGGCCTTTTCGTCCACGTAGAGCGAGATGAGCACGTAGTCCTTGGTGAGCAAATCGCGCACCTTGGCATCGTGCCACACGGCGAGTTCCATTTTGCGGCAGTTCACGCAGCCGTGGCCGGTGAAGTCTATCATCACGGGCTTGCCCGTTTGCTTTGCATAGGCCATGCCGGCCTCGTAGTCCTTAAATTTAGCTTCAATCTTCACGGGGTCGAGGTTGAAATCCTGCGTGGACATGGGCGGGGCAAACGCACTCACAGCCTTGACGGGTGCGCCCCAAAGACCTGGCACCATGTAGACGGCAAAGGCCAGCGAGAGCAGTGCGAGGAAGAAGCGGGGCACGGAGGTGTGGTGCTCGTCCTCATCGTCGTGGGGGAACTTGATAGCTCCTAGGAGGTAGACGCCGAGTAGGGCGAAGATGACAATCCAAAGGGCAAGGAACGTTTCGCGGTCGAGCAAGTGCCAGCCGTAGGCCAAGTCGGCCACGGAGAGGAACTTGAGGGCGAAGGCCAATTCCAAGAAGCCCAACACGACCTTCACGTTGTTGAGCCAGCCGCCACTCTTGGGCGCACTTTTGAGCCAAGTGGGGAACAGGGCAAAGAGCGTGAAGGGCAAGGCCAAGGCCAAGGCGAAGCCGAGCATACCGATGGTGGGCGCAAGAGCCGAACCGCCCGATGTGCTCACCTCTACGAGCAAGAAGCCGATGATAGGACCCGTGCAAGAGAAACTTACCAACGAGAGGGTGAAAGCCATGAGGAAGATGCTGAGCAACCCTGTGGTTTTCTCGGCTTTATTGTCGACGGCATCGCCCCACTTCGAGGGCAGTGTGATTTCGAAACCGCCAAAGAAGCTTGCGGCAAACACCACAAGCATCAAGAAGAAGAGGATGTTGAAGATAGCGTTGGTGGAAAGGTCGTTGAGGGCGTTAGCGCCAAACAACGTGGTGATGATTAAGCCCAACGCCACGTAGATTACGACGATGCTAATGCCGTAGGTCACGGCGTCGCGAATGCCCTTCTTGCGGTCGCCCGAGCGTTTCAGAAAGAAGCTCACTGTCATCGGGATGATGGGCCACACGCAAGGGGTGCAGAGAGCCACGAGTCCGCCGATGAAGCCGAGGAAGAACACGTAGTACCACGCTTTGCCGCTCACGTCGCCCTGCTCTGTGCCAAAGGCTTTGAGTTCGGAAACAACGGGTGTCCATAGTGCCTTGGCCGCTGTGCTATCGATGGGAGACACTTGCGCCATTGCCGCACTGTCGGAGGCGGATTCAGCGGTTATGCTGTCGGCTGCGGGAGCGGCTTCGGCCGCATTCAGTTGTTGCGCAGCCGCTTCGGCTTCGGCCTTGCTCTCGGCTGTTGGAGCGGGGCCGTCGCTGCCTTTCACCGTAGCGTTTACGCTGGTGGGCGGCAGGCAGTTCTCGTCGTTGCAAGCACCATATTTCAAGTAGCCTTTCAGCTCATAGTCTTTGTCGAGTAGCTCCACGCGCTGCGTAAAGGTGGCATGGCCTTCAAAGAAGGTGACGGGCATTTCGAAGATGGGGTCTTGCATGGTTTTTGCGCCTGGCCCGGCTTTGAGTGCGCCTTTTAGTTTTGCCCCTTTAATGTTGTCAACACCAAAGGTGGCACGAGTGGGGCCTCCCTCGCCGATGTTGGTGGAGTAGATGTGCCAACCAGCGTCGGCTGTGCCTTGAAACACGATGTCAATCGTGGTAGGGTTCACTCGCTTGTAGCTCACGGTGAAGTTTACTTGCGCTTGCACGGCTGTCAGGGCAGCTACGAGCAGCAGCAGAGTCAGTGAAAAGAGTTTCTTCATTGATTTTGAGTTGATCTTTTGCGTTTTGCTTGCAAAAGTACTACTTTTTCTCCTCTCGGCAAAGCATTGTTTTCATTCGATGAGGGGTTACTTTCTCCCCCTGCTTCCGATTGGTTGCAACTGGCTATAGAGTGAGCGAAAACTATTAGGCGGCTAGTTAAAACTATTAGGCGGGTAGTGAAGCACTATTAGGGGGCTAGTTTTTCCTATTAGGCGGGTAGTAAAAGCGTTCTCTTTGGGGGCGACTCACCACAAAATTGGGGGCAACAAATTGGGGGCGACGCGTCCCCGCGTCGGCGCAAGTAGAAACGCTAGTAGCAAACAATAAAAGAGAAACGCTAGAAGCTATAGGTTACTATAAGCTTCTAGCGTTTCTTCCCCAAGCCGACGCGGGGACGCGTCGCCCCCAATTTCGAGGAGGGGACTACTTGATGTTAGTTGTGATATTGCTTAGATAAGTGCCGAATACCTCCTTGCAAAATATGCGGAAGACACGGTTAGAGTTAAGCTTGCGTGTTTCCGTTTTAGCGTCGTAGGTTGAGTAATCTTCGCGGTAGACGTAACGGTCGTTGTAGCCGTAGATGCGAAGGAATGCCTCCTTGTTTACTTTTTCTTTGCTACACAGCCACGTTCCAGTATTTTCGTCGAAACTGAGTGTATACTCGGTGGGTTTCTTCACTTCGAAATTCTCTAGGCAGTCGGTTCCCGTGTAGAAATCTACCTTTATCGTGTAGACACTGCTGTTTGCATCGTGGTTGTAGTTGACGGCTGGGTTGTCTTTACACGTTTCGTACACGTTACTCAATCCCTCGAGGTAACCACTTTCGTTGAATTGGGTGAACCCGAACATTCCTTTCTGGAAATTTGCTTCGATATCGTTGTGATTGTAGGCATAGGCTAGGAGTAGGTGCACCATAAATTGTTTGGCAAGTTCGTCGTTTACTTCGTAGCCCATCTTTACGGGGATTGCTGCTTCACCCGATAGATCTGTATTAAAGGTTCCCGCTTTGGCCGTTGCGAAGAAGGCCATTTTATTCTCCAAGTCATTTTTCAAATGGTAGAGACGAGAAGCCTCGCGTAAGCATACCTGGTTTCCCTTGAAATTGTAAGAGTTGGTCACCTTATCGCCAAAGGCAAAGAGACCTTGACCTTTGTGGTGAAAGGCACTGGCTGTGTCAATGACTTCTCGTGTGAAAATGTCCTTTATGTCGTAGTCAGCGTTTGCTTCGAATGATTTGCCGCAATCTTTGTCGTTCGACAAGAGGGTTCGATTCTGTAGTTCGGCTCCTGTGCGGTGTTTCACGATGAACTGGTTGTCCATGCTATTTCCGTCTTGGTAGAGGCTGAAGTCGGCTGCGCCATTTTCGAGTTGCTTGAAGTCGTAGGTGTCTGTGTCTTTTACCTTAGCGGTGAGTTTCTTCACCTCGTCGAAGAGCCCGTCTTTCTTGGCGTAGAGCTTCATGTCGTAGAGCGTGTAGGGGGAGCGGCCAAAGAACGAGGAGGAGTAGCCTAGGTAGAAAGCTCCTAGTGCGGGAGCATCTTGGGTCACGAGGTCTCTTAGTTTATTTTCGCTCATGTCTTTATTTTGCAGCCGATACCAAAGGTTGTTGTAGTCCCAATAATAGCTAAGATCGCGCACCTCGCGGTAGGTGAGTTCGCCGCTCTGTTTGGTGATGTCGCCGATGCCTTTAATGTTATCTTGAGTGTAAATTTCGGGCTTGGCTATTAGGCGCAACACGTTGAAGAAGTTCTGCACCATGCGTTCGGCATCGCCTTTGCTCGAGCTGAGCTGGGTGGGCAATTTCAGTTGCCCGTCGTTCAGACTTAAGTAGTTGGAGTTCGTCTGCTCAGGGCTGTTCAGTTGTAGTGAGCACCAATGGCTCTTTTGCTTAGAGGCAGCTTTAGAGCAGGGGCGCACACAGACGTAGTAGGTGGGCTGTTCGCCCTCTCGCGTCTGCTTAATGACATCGCCAATGTGGTAGAAGGGCACGTCGGAGGGGGCAAGGTTGTTGCCCACAGCTTCAGCGGGCACGAAGCGCACCTCCTGTAAGTGGGGCATTTGCTTCACTTGTAGCTTGAGCGTGGCGTAGAGGTTGCTCTCGTTGTTCACCTCGAAGTTGAGGTTGCCAATGCCTTCCATCTGCCATTGTGCGCTCTGAGCGCTGCCGTTCACGTCCTGGCCCGTCATGCTGCGGAATATGCGGTCGGCTTCTTCGGCGCTAGTGGTTGGCACTAGGCGAGTGTAGGGAGCGGAGGCATCGGCCACAACGCCCAATGTAGGTTCCACTTGGTAGTTATCACTGTTCCAACTGGTGGGCAGCGAGTCGAGGCTAGCTGTCACGCTCAGCAGGCTGAGCAAGGCATCGTGTTTTTGGCTGAGTTGGTCGGTTTGCTCGGTGGTGTCGCCGTTGGTCGTTCCGCCGTCTAATTCGTTGTCTTTACAAGCGGTGAGTTGTAGGCCTAGGGTCAAGGTGAGGGTTAGCAAACCCCAATTGCGCAGACTTTTTGCTTTCTTCATAGTCATGATGTGCAAATGTTTAGAGAGTAAATAACTTGTTGTTCCGACAAAGTTATATAAAATTATCTAATGGGGGGGGAGAATATGGCTTATAATTAAAAAAACTTGCAAAACTTAGTGGGAGCATAGCTTTTTTCGCTAATCTGCTCCCACTGAGCTTTGCAAGTTATTTTATCAATTCGAGTGCCTCCTTCGTGAGATAGGGCTTGATGTCGTCGTAGGAGATGGTGAAGCTCACGAGTCCCACGGCGTAGCTAGCGATTTCGTATTGTTGGTAGCCGAACGACACGCCCTTGGCGGTGAGTGTGGGGGTGCAAGTGGGCAAGGGGATGTGGCCGTCGTCGGGTAGGAAGAGGTGACTCTTGTAGTCTTTCTCAGCATTCTCCACTCCGCAATCCTTCAGATATTCTATCACGCCTTTGCGCAGCAGTGGCTGCATGGCCATCACTTTTGTGGTGTCGACCGTTTCGCTCACGGGCTGGAAGGTGCGCTTCGAGATGTTGGTCTCTTGATAGAAGTAGGAGCCGTGGGCACCGCCTAGATAGACTTCGCTGCCCGTGCCGTAGGTGACGTAGTTCGGCGTTTCGGCCACTTTCTTCACCTTCACGTCGCAGTGGAAACGCGGTTGCCAGTCGTTGTCGGCCGTTTCGCTCATCATCTCTTTCTGCTCGGCTACGAAGAAACGCTTGCTGCCCTCGGCATAGTGCTTCACTAAGGCCTCGGCCTTGTCCAAACTGCCCTTGTAGAGCGGGTAGCCCTTGGGGGCATCTTCGCTAGCGGTGTAGGGCACGTAGACGCGAGCTAACTCTTTGGCTATAAACTCTCTCACACCTAAGGCTAGGCTATCAGTTAGCTGCGGATAGTCGACCTCGAAGGAGCAGTCGATAGTAGAGTCTTGCTTCGTGGCGAAGGTGTAGGCGGGCGAGGTGACGAGCGTGTCGACCTTGGCAACGGTGGTTGTCGTGTCGGCTTCGGAGGTAGCGGCTTGCGTGGTGTTTTTGCAACTGTTGCCCGTGCAGAGCGTGAGGGCTAGCAGCAGCGTGCTGCCCACGGGGCTAAACGTTTTTCTCATTTTTCTGGTTCTTATTTTTATTAGTTGAAATGGGGTTTACTATTGATGGCTTCGTAGTAGCACGTTGCGTCGCAGTGCGTCGCCATAGAAGAAAAGTTCTTGTAGATGGAGGTTGCCCACGGGGAAGAAGTTTTGCAAGGTGGGGAGGAAGTAGCGATTTGCGTCCACTCCGCTGACTACCAATACGTGGTTGTCGGCATCGATGCTCACCGTGACAGCCTCGTTTGCGGCTGAGGCTCTAACTGCTGTGGCGTAAGGGAAGCGTGTATCGTCTGCCTTGGCTTTTTCGCCCGCAGCAAGCAGTGTGGCTGGTTGGGGGGAGGTGGTCCACGTCACGGGGTTGATGCAAGCAATGTTGCCCGTGCAGAGCAAAGGGGCAATGGCCTCGGGGGTGGTCACGCTGTTGAAGCAGATGGTCACTCCTTGGGCGGTAGAGTCGGTGGCTAGGCGGAGGTGGGAGCGTTTGTGACAAGCTTGTCGCACGGTGTCTTGCGCCGTTACGCCGTAGCCCACTAGGTAGGCGGCCACGAGGCGGCTATAAGTGGCGTCGTCCATGTTTTTTAGCAGTTCCTTCACCCACTGCGCTCCTTGGCTGTAGCCCGCTAGGATGAAGGGGCGTCCTTGGTTGAGGTGGTGCAGGTAGTAGTCGAAGGCTTGGAGTACGTCGCATTTTGCTAGTTCAAGGGCTTGCTCAGCGTGTTCGCCCACTAGCCCCTCGAAGGTGGCTTGCCGATAGTAGGGCAGGAAGAGGTTGGCTCTCGTGGCAAAGATGGTGTCGGCAAGTTCGGCCGAAAGTTTCCACGCTTGGCGGTGCGCCTCGCTCGTGGGGTCGGCATTGTAGTGGGTTAGCCCCGTAGAGTCTGTCCAGGTCGACACACAGGTGGGCAGTAGGTAGAACACGTCGGGCTCGGAGGCGTTCATCTTCGTGAGGCGCACGTCGCCCTCATACCATTGGCTCGTTGAGGCCCAATTGAGCGAGGCTTCGTTGGGAACAGTGCTTCCTTGGCTTGCTTGCTCATTGGCGCAAGCTAGGCACATTTGCTGCGCTAGCAGAAAGCAGAGCCAAAGTAATAGGTTCTTCTTCATGATTGTTTATAGTACGTTTCTTAGGTAAGCCGCCGTGTAGCCTTTGCCTTGCTCCACGATTTGCTCGGGCGTGCCTTCGGCCACGAGTTGTCCGCCTTCGCGTCCGCCCTCGGGGCCAAGGTCTATCACGTGGTCGGCACACTTTATCACGTCGAGGTTGTGCTCAATGATGACGAGGCTGTGGCCACGCTCTATCAGAGCGTTGAAGGCCTTGAGTAGGCGGTGGATGTCGTGGAAGTGGAGACCCGTGGTGGGTTCGTCGAAGATGAAGAGGGTGGGCACTGTGCGCTCTTGGCCTAGGTAGTAGGCCAACTTCACACGTTGGTTTTCACCGCCCGAAAGGGTGGAGCTCGACTGGCCTAGCTTGATGTAGCCTAAGCCCACATCTTGCAGGGGCTGTAGTCGCTTCACTATTTTCGGTTGCTTATGCTCGGTGAAGAAGTCAATGGCTTGGTTCACGGTCATTTCCAAGATGTCGTGAATGTTTTGTTCCTCATACTTCACCTGCAGCACGTCGCTCTTGAAGCGCATGCCGTGGCAGCTTTCACACTCTAGCACGAGGTCGGCCATGAACTGCATCTCCACCTTCACCGTGCCCTCGCCCTTACACTCTTCGCAGCGTCCGCCCTCGGTGTTGAACGAGAAGTAGGCGGGGCGGTAGTCCATCTGCTGAGCTAAGGGCTGCGAGGCCATGAGCTTGCGTATCTCGTCGTAAGCCTTGACGTAGGTCACGGGGTTGGAGCGGGAAGAGCGGCCAATGGGGTTTTGGTCTACAAACTCTACGGCCTCTACGGCGGCGATATCGCCCGAGAGGCGGAGGTGTTCTCCTGGGCGGTCGGCCACTTCGTCTTTCTCGCGCTTTAGGGCGCGGTAGAAGATGTCGCGCACGAGGGTGGACTTGCCTGAACCGCTCACGCCCGTTACTACGGTCATCACGTTGAGCGGGAACTTCACGTCGATGCCCTTTAGGTTGTTGGCTCGTGCGCCCTCCACGGTGATGTAGCGGTTCCACACGCGGCGAGCCTTGGGCGTGGCTATTTGCTCTTTGCCGTAGAGGTAGTTGAGCGTGTGTGAGCGGTAGAGGCCAGTGACCTCATCGTAGTGGCTTGCTGTGCGCTCGATGCGGCTTTCGTCGGCATAGTAAGGCCCGTTGTAGACCACTTCTCCGCCAAGCCTGCCAGCTTCGGGGCCGATGTCAATGAGGTGGTCGGCCGAGCGCATAATCTCCTCGTCGTGTTCTACCACAATGACGGTGTTGCCAAGGTCGCGCAGTTCTTTGAGCACGCCGATGAGCTGTGCCGTGTCGCGGGGGTGAAGGCCGATGCTCGGTTCGTCGAGAATGTAGAGTGAGCCTACGAGCGAGGAACCAAGCGATTTGGCTAGATTGATGCGTTGGCTTTCGCCGCCCGAGAGTGAGTTGGAGAGGCGGTCGAGGGTGAGGTAGTCGAGCCCTACTTCGGTCAGGAATTTCAGTCGGCTCTTAATCTCCGCAAGCAAGCGTTTGCCCACGGCGGCATCGTGCTCGCTGAGTTGTAGGTTTTGGAACAGGGGGGAAAGTTCCTTGATGGGCAGACGCACTAGCTCCGTGATGGTGTGGCCGTCGATTTGCACGTAGTCGGCATCGGGCTTTAGCCTGGAGCCGTGGCATACGGGGCACTCCGTGCGGCCACGGTAGCGAGCCAGCATCACGCGGTATTGTATTTTATATTGGTTGTGCTCCAACATATGGAAGAAGGCGTCGATGCTCACCTGCTCCTCTTGGGGCAAGGCTCGCTCGGCTGCGTCGCCGTGCCAAAGGATGTCCTTCTGCTTTCGGGTGAACTTGTAGTAAGGCTCATAGATGGGGAAGTTGAGCTTTTTGCGCTCGCAGCGGCGCACAAATTCGTAGAGCCACTCGCTCATCTTCTCACCACGCCAACACATCACAGCTCCCTCCATCAGGCTTTTTGAGGTGTCGGGCACGACGAGGTGTTCGCTGATGCCCATCACGCGGCCGAAACCCTCGCAGCAGCTGCAAGCTCCTACGGGCGAGTTGAACGAAAACATATTGTCGTTGGGCTCACGGAAGGTAAGGCCGTCGGCTTCGAAGCGGGTGGAGAAGGTGTGGAGAATGCGGGCGGGATAGAAGCGTAGCGAGCAAGTGCCGTCGCCTTCGAAGAAGGCCGTTTCGGCTGAGTCGGCTAAGCGTGATAGGGTGGTTTTTTCTTGGCTCACCGATAAGCGGTCGATGAGCAAGGATAGCTTGTCGAGCGTCAGTTCACGAGCCGTGTCGCTGACTGCGGGCTGAGGCTGGGCTCCCTCTTCCTGCTCGGCTATGACGGGTGCGTCGGTCACTACCACTTCGCCCTTGCTGAGTTGTTCTAGAAAATCCTCAATGCGCACCATCTCGCCCTCTACATCGAGGCGCGAAAGTCCTTGCTGCAAGTCGATTTGCAGTTGGCGCACGAGCGAGCGGCCAGGGCGAATGCGCAAGGGGGAGAGCACGGTGAAGCGTGTGCCTTCGGAGTAGGTGAGCATGCAGTCGACCACGTCTTGCACGGTGTGGCGTTTCACTTCTGCTCCGCTCACGGGCGAGAAAGTGTGGCCGATGCGCGCAAAGAGCAAACGGAGGTATTCGTAGATTTCCGTGCTTGTGCCTACCGTTGAGCGTGGGTTGCGGCTCGTCACCTTCTGCTCGATGGCAATGGCGGGGGGCAGCCCCTTGATGTAGTCGCACTCGGGTTTGTGCATGCGCCCCAAGAATTGGCGTGCATAGGCTGATAGGCTCTCCACGTAGCGGCGTTGTCCTTCGGCATAGAGCGTGTCGAAGGCAAGCGACGACTTGCCCGAGCCCGACAGCCCCGTCACTACGATGAGCTGGCTGCGGGGAATGTCGAGGTCGATATTCTTCAAGTTGTTTACTCGAGCACCTTTTATTTGTATCGTATCGTTGTTCATTGAATGGGTGGAGAGAATAGGGAGGTTTGAGAGCGCTTATTTCAGTTTGGCTGTCTGCGGGTTGCGCAAGCCGCGAGCTCCGCTGAGATAGGCTTTGGCCGTGCCAAAGTTGAGGTTCATGTCGAGGCGTACGGGCAGGTGGTTCTTATCGTCGGTGATGTAGAAGGTGACGATGTCGCGCTCCTTGCCATCCTCCTTCTCAACGAACGAGAAGATGAGGCAGCGATAGCTAGCTTTGCTGTTCTCCATCTTAATCGTCTTCTTTCCGCGGTAGATGACGCTCTTCCACTCACACGAGTTGCCGTCGGCCATGAGGAAGTTGATGCGATGTCCCTTGCTCATGCCCTCGGCGGTGAATGAGCGGGCTCGCATGAGCATGCTTATCATGTCGTAGGAGCAATACTTGCTCGAGTGGGAGTGGTGGGAGGCGGGGTTGTTGTCGCGCTGGTAGCGCATCTTCACGTTGCATTTGCCGCTAGGGTAGGAGTACCACACCTCGTTTTTGCGATAGGTCTTCCCCTCGAAAGCTTTCTTTACGTAGTATTTCGGCACGAGGTCGAGCCCAGTGTAGGCCATGAGCGTGTCGCGCATGACGAAGATTTTGTCGGCTTGCTTCGAGCCGCGCGTGATGAGGTAGCTGCGCCAAGCGGGCTTCCCTTCGTAGCTCGTCTGTGTGGTGTTCATTGAGGCGGAGCCTACTTTAATCCATACAAACTTCCAGTTGAAGTAGAGGTCGTAGATGAGTGTTTCGCCGCTCTTAAAGGCCGAGTTGCTCGAGGAGCATTGGGCGTTGGCTTGAAGGGCTGCTGTCAGGGCGAGGAGGAGCAGCAGCACGTACTTTTTCATCATCTTCTTCATAGGTACGTGTGAGTTGTTGTTTGTTAGTTAGGTATGTGAGGTGTAGCTGAGGTCTTGGCTCTCTCTTTTTCGCTAGTTTCCTCGTTTTTGTCTCTCTCGTTCGGCGTTGCGGCTGCGGGGTGTTTGCTTTGAGTTGTCGGCCTTTTGCTTGGTGATGGCTTTAGGCTTTTGCTTGTCGATGGGCAGTGCCTTGAGTTGCCAAGTTTGCTCGATGTCCCAATTGGCGCGTATGGTGAACTTCTCGGGATAGTAGAACACCTCTTCGGCTTGTTCGTGGTTGGCGTAGGAACCAGGGTTCCACTGCCCGTCCTGGTTGCGGTCGGCAATGTAGCGCACGTAGCAGTCGGTGGGTTTGAGGTAGAAGAAGTCGGCGCGTTTGTCTTTCACCTTCACTTGCTTCATCACCTTCTCGTCGCTTGAGATGAGCTGCACAATGCCTGTGCTGTCGGCGTCGGGGATGTTGAGGAAGAGCGAGCCGTATTTCTCTTCGGTGGCAATGTCGAGCTTGGCGTCGTGTATGTTGCTCGCTTTGCCCGAAATGCCAACTACGGCGGCTGAGTCGATGTTGAGCACAAACTTCTGGCCTGGTCGCCACTCCGCTCGCAGCGTGTAGTTGAGCAGTGAGCCTGGGTCTTGCTCTAGTCTGAATCGCTGCTCGGTGTAGACGCTGTCTTTCACCGTGTAGAGGTGGAACAGGGCGGTGTCGATGCGCAGGGGGGGCTCGGGCAGAGAGAAGTGGAGGTTTTCGTCGGGATTGATGCTTGAACTGCTGCTAAACTTGATGTCTAGCGGTTTGGCTGGGGGCGTTTCTTGCGAGAAGTCGCCTCGCTTGTGTCGCTTTTCGAGTTCTTTTTTCCATTTGTCCATCTCCTCTTTGGCAAACTTCTGCCGCTTGGCGTAGGAGAATTGCGGCACGAGGTCGAGCGTGTCGGTGCGCAGGAAATTCTCGAAGGTGGAGTCGTTGGTACACTCGTAGGTGTAGGCTATGGTGAGCGTGTCTTGCTTGATGAGCGTGGTGTCGTTGAGCCAATAGGTGATGGTGTCGTTGCCTAGTGAGCGGTCTTCGATGAGCGTGCCTTCTGCGTTGAAGTTGAGGCCGCGCACGAGGGGCACGTGGGCTGAGGGTGCGGTGAAGAAGGTGCGGAAATATTCGGGTTCGCGCTTGGCTTTGATAAACTGTCTATTGGTGTTCGTCTCGCTAAAGGCTAGCAACACGAGGTTGTCGGGCAGGTAGTGGGTGTAGGGCACGGTGCGGATGGTGTCGATGCGCACCGTGTCGGCCCAGAGCGTGTCGTGGCGCACGTCGGTGAAGGAGCTAGGCACTACTTTCTCAGGGCTGAAAGCAATCATTTCGCCACGGCTATACTTGAAATCGCCGTCCATGTCCTTCAGCGCAAAGATGTGGTAGCTGCCAGGTGCCACGCCTTTAATGCAGAAATGGCCCGAGGCATCGGTGCGTGCCACGCGGCTAAAGGGTAGGGTGGTGAAGGCCGAGTCGGCTAGGTTGCTATGCAGGCCCACTAGGATGCCTTTGATGGGCTCAAGGTTCTGCGCCTCGAGCACACGGCCAGCCACCTCCATCGTGTCGAGCTGTTCGCCCGTGCTGAAGTAGTAGGTGAAGTTGCCCAAGGGGTTGCCCTCGTTGTTGTCGACGATGGCGTCGCTAAAGTCGATGGTATAGGTGGTGTTGGGCTTCAAGGAGTCCTGCAGCTGCACGCTGATGTGCTTTCCCACGGTCTTGATTTCGGGCATCTCAATCTGCGGGGGCGACACGATAATCTTTTCTTGCGCATTCTCCACCTTAATCATCTCGTCGAAGTTGATGGTCACCTTTTTAGCCTTTTCGTTGGTCTGCCCTAGGGCGGGCGACATGTTCACAATGCGTGGCGGTGTCTCGTCGTAGGGGCCGCCGTCGGGGCCTGAACCAGGGTTGGCACAGGCGGTGAGAAGGGAGGCTGCGCTGAGCAGCAGTAGGAGGTGGAAGAGGAGTTTGCGCATGGCGTTACGTTGTGTCGGGTTGAGGGGATAGCCTTAGTTGAGTTTAAGGATTTGGTCAATCAGTTTGCGGTTGTTGCTTAGTCGGGGCACTTTGTGCTGGCCGCCCAGCTTGCCGCAGCTCTTAAGCCAGTCGTTGAAGAGGCCTTGGCGGGCCACTACAATCTCTAACCTTTGCAGCGTGATGTCTTTGTGACGCTTGGCTTCGTAGTCGGAGTTGATGTGTTGCAGGGCTTGGTCGAGCAGGGTGGCAAACTGCTCCACGTCGCTAGGCTGCTTGCTAAACTCGATGACCCATTGGTGGCGGCATTTGCCCTCGTCGTTCATAAACACGGGGGCGGCTGTGTATTCGCTCACCTCGGCTCCCGTTTGTAGGCAAGCCTCTTGCAGTCCCCTCTCGGCATTGTCCACAATGAGTTCTTCGCCAAAGGCATTGATGAAGTGTTTTGTGCGTCCGGTGATGACAAACTTGT
>CAVFOF010000007.1:0-26863 GCA_963623895.1 bacterium | reverse complement strand
GCTATTCGTTTGCGAACTTACACAATGTTATCCGAACTATGCACTCGTTTGGCGAGAAACGTGAAGAAAATAGAGATTTTTATGAGTTCTTCACTCCCTCTCTTATTCCTTGTCTTCCTCTACCTCACAGCCGCAAAAGTGTAGCTCGGTTCGGGCCTTTTCTGCGGGGAAGGCAAAATAAGTGCAGAGTGCGGTGGAGCAGACTGTGCCAGCGGAGTTGGTTAGGGTGGCCTCCACAAGCACGATGTTGCGTCGCTGCTCCTTGATGTGAGCGCGTAGGGTGAGCAGCGTATCGTTGGTGCTGACGGGGTGAAGAAAACGCGTCTCCATCTTCGAAGTGACGCCTCCCGTCTGTAGTTTGCGCATCACCACCCAACCGCATATTTCGTCGAGCAGCACGCTCTGAATGCCGCCGTGAAGCGTGTTGAGCCAGCCTTGATAGTGAGCCGATGGTTGCCAGTGCGACACGATGTCGTCGCCGTCTTCGTAAAACTCCATCTTTACGCCAAACGGATTGTTGGGCGCACAGCCGAAGCAGTGGTAGCCATCGAGATGGACGAATGGATTGATAATCTTTTTCATTTTCATGAGGGTTGTATCGGATTAGAAAGGCCAGATGAGCGGCACCACGATGATTGTGACGATGAGACTGATGATATTGAGCGGCAAGCCCACTCGCACGAAGTCGGCAAAGCGATAGTTGCCCACACCTTGCACGATGAGGTTCGTTTGGTAACCAATAGGCGTGCTGAAACTCGCTGAGGCCGCCATGCAAATAGTCACGAAGAAGGGCATGGGGCTTACCCCCATGTGCTGGGCAATGCTCAGCGAAATGGGGAAGGCCAGAGCAGCCGCAGCGTTGTTCGTCATGAGTTCGGTGAAGAGGTTGGTAATGACGAAAATCACGGCTAGCAACACCACGGGCGAGTAGTGGCTACTTAGCCCCACGGCAAACTGTCCCACGGCATCGGCCATGCCCGAGTTTTGCATGGCTCGGCTAATGGCGAAAGCTGAGGCAATGGTGATGAGAATGTCCCACGAAATAAACTTCGTGTATTTGCGAGCGGGGAAGATGTTGAGCCAAGCCATCAGCACCGTCACTACGCTTACGAAGAAGAACATGTCGAGGTGCATGCGTGGTGCAGCCTCACGCACGGCGGGCAGTTCGCCCACGGTAGCTCCCAATATCATTAAAAAGAGCAGCACCACCGAGAGCCAACATTTCCAACGGGGCATCTTAAAGTCTTGCTCCTCGCCATTCGCTACCATGAGGAAGAAGGACGAGTCGCCCCAGTTCACCATAAAGTCGTCGTTGGCTAGCAACACCAAGGTGTCGCCCTCTCGGAAATGCTCGTGGCGCAAGTCGTGCATGATAAAAGTTGCACCACCGCGCTTCAACTCCAAAATGTCGGCCCCATACTTTTGTTTAAAATCAAAATCCTTCACCTTGCGGTTAATAGCGGGGAAGCGGGCGCCTAGCACCACCTCAATGCGGTGAAGCCCATGCTTCAACTCTGTCTCCGAGGTGAGTTCGTCGCCCCCCTTGCGCTCAGCGGGTAGCAGCTGGGGGGAGAAAATCCAAATGTAGAGCAGCCCCACAGCGGCAATCACGATGCCCACTTTGCCGAGTTCGAACATTGAGAAACCTTGAAAGCCGGCTTCAATCACCATGCCGTGTACTACGAGGTTGGTGCTTGTGCCAATCAGCGTACACACGCCGCCAAGAATTGTAGCGTAGGATAGCGGAATGAGCAGTTTCGTGGCCGCCACACCGTGTTTCTCTGCCCATCGCTTAATCATGGGGGCGAAGATGACCACCACGGGCGTATTGTTAAGAAAAGCCGAGATAAAGGCAATGGTAGGCAGCATGCGGCTTTGCACCTTGTGCACGCTCACTCCGCCTTCGTGGGGCAGTAGTCGGCGCAGCAGGGCTTCGAGCAGTCCTGAACGGCGCACTCCCTCGCTCACGAGGAAGAGCATGGCCACGGTAATCATGCCCTTGTTGGCGAAACCTTCAAGCAATTCCTTCGGTGAGAGAATGCCAGCGCAAAGGAAAACCACTGCTCCTGAGAACAAAATCAAGCCTGGGCGCATGCGATCCTTAATCAAGGCCATGATGACAAAGGCCAAGACGATAATAACGAATAAAACTTGCATAAGTCAGCAACGAGCGTTACGAGAGGTTTATTTCACGATGAACCAAGGATTGTGCAAGTCCTCCTTATTATATGTAAGCGGTTCGTCGGTTTCCGCATTCAGCACCTGATGGCCAGCGGCCAACACAATGGCGTGACCCGCAGCCGTGTCCCACTCCATGGTGGGTGCCATGCGGGGATAGACGTCGGCCTTGCCCTCAGCCACGAGGCAGAACTTGAGCGAAGAACCCGCACTGACGAGGTCGAGGTCGGGGTGTGTGCGTCGCAAATCATTGATGAAACTTTCCGTTTCGGGCGAAAGGTGAGAGCGTGAAGCTACCACTCGGTAGGGGCGGCCTAGGTCGGCACCCTTAAGGGGAAGCGGTTCGGCCTCTCCCACGTGAAGCGTTTCGGGGTCGACCTCAGCGCAGAAAGCACCTTGCCCCTTTTCGCCCCAAAACAAGCGATGCTTGGCGGGTACGTAGATTACGCCCAATACGGGCACTCCCTCGCTAACAAGAGCAATGTTCACGGTGAATTCATCGTTCTTCTTAAGAAATTCCTTTGTGCCATCCAGTGGGTCTACAATCCAAAGCGTGCGCCAATCTTTGCGTTCAGCATAGGGCTGTTGTGCTCCCTCCTCGCTGAGCAAGGGGTAGGGGCTGCTCTCAAGAGCCTCGGCAATCACGCGGTGCGACTCGCGGTCGGCCAGTGTGAGGGGCGAATTGTCGGCTTTGCGTTCCACCTGCCAGTCGAGGTCGGGGTGAGTGTAGATGTTCATTATGGCGTGGCCAGCACGCAGTGCGGCATTAATAACAGTGTCAATCATTTGTATGTTCTTTTTTGAAAAACGGTAGTGGATACACTACCTAATAATTTAGGCAAAGTTAATTGTATTTACGTAAATGCGTGGCTTAAAAGGCTGAAAAACGCTGTTTCTTTTCCAAAATAGCAGAACTTTTGGGCTGAAAGCATTATCTTTGTAGGCTATCAAGTGGCGGACGGATGCCCGTTTCGGCCTTCTTCAGTCGTCACCAAATCAACTATTCATGCAACTAATCCTATTGTCCGGCGGGTCGGGACAGCGTCTCTGGCCTTTGAGCAACGATGCCCGCAGCAAGCAGTTCTTGCATTTGCTCGCTTCGCCCAGTGGTGGCACCGAGTCGATGATACAGCGTGTGGTGCGGCAGATACAACAAGCTGAGCTCACCGCCAACATCACCCTAGCCACCCACACCCAGCAGCGCGACAGCATTATCAATCAGCTTGGAGCCGATGTGGTGAACATCGTGACCGAACCCGAGCGCCGCGACACTTTCCCCGCCATAGCCTTGGCTACGACCTATTTAGCTCTGGCTCAACACTGCCCCGCCGACGAGGTGGTGGTGGTGATGCCGTGTGATGTCTACACCGAGCTATCCTATTTCCACACCATCCGCCGCATGGCACAGGCTGTGGCCAACGATGAAGCCGAACTCGTGTTGATGGGCGTGGCTCCAGGTCAGCCCAAAGAGGAGTTTGGCTACGTGTTGCCCCTAGCCGCTGATGCCGACTGCGAGGTGCAGCGGGTGGAACGCTTTATCGAAAAGCCCGAGGCCGAACGGGCGCAACACTTGTTGCAAGAAGGTGCCTACTGGAACGGCGGTGTGTTCGCCTTCAAACTAGGCTATTTGCAGCAAATCGTATCCCGCTACGTGCCAGCCGATAGCTACGAAACCCTACAAGCCCATTATAGCGAATTGCCCCAAATCAGTTTCGACTATGAGGTGGTGGAGAAGGCTCAGAATGTGGCTATGGTGCCTTTCAGCGGACAGTGGAAAGATCTCGGCACGTGGAATGCCCTTTGCGAGGAACTGCCCAACACGCACATTGGCAACGTGAAGATGGGAAACCACACGGAGAACACTCATGTGGTGAACGAACTCGGCATCCCCGTGTTCTGTGATGGACTGAAAGACGTGGTGGTGGCCGCCTCGCCCGATGGCATCATGGTGTGTGGCAAGAGCGAGTCGGAGCAGGTGAAGGACTATGTCAACGAACTTCATGCCCGCCCCATGTATGAGGAACGTCGTTGGGGGACGTATCGCGTGCTCGACAACGTGACTTACCCCGATGGCCTACAGTCGCTCACCAAAAGCATTACGCTCAAAGCCGGCAAGAATATCAGTTATCAGATACACCACCATCGCTCTGAGGTGTGGACCATCGTTGATGGCGAGGGCATCTTCTTGCTCAATGGCGAGCAGCGACGCGTCACCCGAGGCGATGTGCTCGTTATTCGCCAGGAGCAGCACCATGCTATCCGAGCCGTGACCGACTTGGTCTTTATCGAAGTGCAGATGGGCAACCCCTTGATTGAGGAGGACATCGAACGCTTCGACTGGCAGTGGGACGTCTAGCCTTCCTGCCGCATACCTTATTTATATATTACGTATCCCAATCATCAAGCCTCTATATGCGCAACACATCAAGCCTACGCTACACCACCTTCCACGTGAAGCAACCCACCACGTTGCTCGAGTTCATCGAGCACGCTCTGAGCGGAGTGAGCCGCAGTCGAGCCAAAGCCATCTTGAGTGGCGGCGGCGTGCGTGTGGATCACAAGAATACCCGCCAGTTCGACCTTCAGCTCCAAGCTGGCCAGTTGGTAGAGATTTCCAAACGTAAGCCCAAGGGCGAACTTCAATCTAAGTTTGTGAAAATCGTCTACGAAGACCCTCAAATCATCGTTATCGAGAAAGCCCCCGGCATTCTGTCGATGGCCACCTCGCACCACTCCTTCTGCGTGAAACAGGTGCTCGACGACTACTTTCACCGCACACACCAAAAGTGTAACGCCCACGTGGTGCATCGCCTCGATCGCGACACCTCAGGTCTGCTCGTTTACGCCAAAACGCTAGAGGCAGAGCAAATCTTAGAGCACAACTGGCGCGACATCGTGACCGACCGCCGCTACCTAGCCCTCGTGTCGGGCGAACTGGCGCAGCAACAAGGCGACGTGGAGAGCTGGCTGAAGGACAATAAAGCCTACTTCACCTACTCCTCGCCCGTAGACAATGGCGGAAAGTATGCCTTGACGCATTATCGGGTGCTAAAAAGCGACGGTAAGCATTCTCTAGTGGAGCTAAAACTCGAAACGGGACGTAAAAATCAGATCCGTGTACACATGCAAGACCTCGGACACCCCGTGTGTGGCGACACGAAGTATGGCAATGGCGACGACCCCATTGGCCGCCTCGCTCTACATGCCTTCCGTCTTAATTTCTATCATCCCATCACGGGTGAACCTTTACGCTTCGAAACGCCCGTTCCCAAGAATTTCCGACTGTAATCACAGTCTCTCTCTCTGTCTCTCTCTCTTCTCCCAATCCCTTTATTCTCAAGAGAAGCATGTTTGCCACCATTCTTCTTCCCTTAGCCACTCCTCAAGCCTACACCTACCTCGTGCCCGATACGTTCGTGGGACGGGTAAGTGTAGGCTCTCGTGTGGTGGTGCAGTTTGGAGCCAAACGCTACTATACGGCCATTGTGGCCGCTTTGGCCGATACTACTGACCAACCTCTTGATAAACTCAAGTCAATTAGCGAGGTGATCGACGAGCGGCCCATCCTCTTGCCGCAGCAGTTGAGGTTGTGGCAGTGGATAGCACAATATTATATGTGTACGCAGGGCGAGGTGATGAAGGCCGCCTTGCCGTCGGGTTTGAAGTTGGAGAGCGAGACGCAGCTGCAGCGTAGTGAAGATTTTGATGCAGAGGCGGCCTCGCTCACCGAGCGTGAGCGTAAACTGCTCTTCGCCCTCAAAACCGACAAAGGCACCGACCTGTTGACGCTTGAGAAGGAACTCAAAGAGCGCAACCTAATGCCCGTGATGCGACGGCTGATGGAGCAAGGTGCGGTGGTGGTGAGAGAAACGTTACAGCAAAACTTTAAACCGAAAAAAGAGCTTTTCGTGCGCCTAGCCGCAGAGTACTTTAGCGAACAAGCCTTACACGCTGCGCTCAATCTCTTGCAGCGAGCCCCCGCTCAGCATGCGCTTTTTCTAAGATACCTCGAGTTGTCGAAGGCTACCGCTGCTGTCACCTTGCACAATGCCCAGCTGTTGCAACTCGTGAGCCGTCACGACCTTTGCTCCGAGCCCAATCACTCCACCGCCCTAGCCGCTTTGCGCAAGCGGGGCTTAGTGGAGGTCTACGAGGTGGAGCAAAGTCGACTAGCCAACCACGCTGCCGTCGACGGCGATTCTCCCACGCTAGCCAAGCCCCTCAGCCCCGACCAACAACGGGCGCACGACGAGATACTCCGAGCTTTTGAGCAAAAGAACGTGTGCTTGCTTCACGGCGTCACTTCGAGCGGAAAGACGGAGGTCTACATTCAGCTCATTCGAGAAACTTTA
The DNA here is from genome assembly GCA_963623895.1 of bacterium. GTDB lineage: Bacteria > Bacteroidota > Bacteroidia > Bacteroidales > Bacteroidaceae > Alloprevotella. Next base: position 20,333 of record CAVFOF010000007.1, on the reverse strand, counting down.
GCTCAGGGCAAGCAGGTGCTCTACCTCGTGCCCGAGATAGCACTGACCACTCAGCTCACCACGCGCCTTTCTCGGGTGTTCGGCTCAAAGATGGGGGTGTACCATTCCAAATATCCCGATGCCGAACGCGTGGAATTGTGGAAGCGGCAACTCTCCCCCGAAGCCTATCCGCTCATCTTGGGCGTGCGTTCCTCGCTCTTCCTTCCCTTCCAAAATCTCGGACTAATCATTGTCGACGAAGAGCACGAAACGAGCTACAAGCAGCAAGATCCTGCTCCTCGCTACCATGCTCGCGACACGGCCATCGTGATGGCTTCGATGCTTGGGGCAAAAACGCTGCTCGGCACGGCCACTCCCGCCATCGAAACCTACTACAACACGCAGCAGGGGAAGTATGCCCTGGTAGAGATGTTCCACCGCTACGGCGACGTGCTGATGCCCGAGATAGAGGTGGCCGATGTGAAGGACCTCAAGCGGCGCAAAATGATGAAGACGCCCTTCTCGCCCCGACTCACCGAACTGGTGCGCCATGCTTTGGCCAGCGGTGGGCAAGCCATCTTCTTCCAAAATCGCCGCGGCTATTCGCCCGTGCTCGAGTGTCGCACTTGTGGCTGGACGCCTCGCTGCACCCGCTGCGACGTGAGCCTCACGTTCCATCAGCGCATCAACAAACTTGTGTGCCATTATTGCGGAGCACAATATGGTGTGCCCAATCAGTGTCCCAATTGCGCCGACACCGAACTGCGCGACCGAGGCTACGGCACGGAGAAGATAGAAGCTGCCGCCAAAAGCGTGTTTCCCGAAGCGCACACTGAGCGCATGGATCTCGACACCACGCGCTCCCGTTCGGCCTACGAGCAAATCATCAATCGCTTTGCCCGTAACGAGAGCAACCTACTCATTGGCACGCAGATGGTGACCAAGGGGCTCGACTTCGACCACGTGCGAGTGGTGGGCATTCTCAGTGCCGACCAAATGCTCAACGTGCCCGACTTTCGAGCCTACGAGCGAGCTTTTCAAATGCTGAGCCAAGTGGCTGGTCGTGCGGGTCGCCGAGGAGAACGGGGTAGGGTGGTGCTCCAAACTCGCCAAGTCGACAATCCGCTTATTCAGCAAGTGATACGAGGCGACTATAGAGCCATGTATCTCTCCCAACTCGAGGAGCGGCGCACCTTTGGCTTCCCTCCCTTCTGCCGCCTGATAAGCGTCTATCTCAAGCATCGCAAGGACGAGGTCGTGGCGCATGCGGCCGAGCACTACGCCGCCCTGTTGCGCCCCCACTTTGGCAATAATCTGTTAGGTCCCGACCGCCCCGTGGTGTCGAGAGTGCAACTGCAGTACATTCGCAAACTCATCGTTAAAGTGCCGCTCAACCTCACCCCTCAGTCCGTGAGACACACCTTGCTCGTTTCGCGCGACATGGTGCAACACTACGACGTGTATAAAAGCGTGACCATCTACTTCGATGTGGATTAATTTGCAGACCGACCTTACAAAAGCAACAATACAGCGAGCGATGCACATCCGCAAAGCAAAGAAAATCAGCATTTCTCTTTGCTCTTCCCCACCCAAGCAGTAACTTTGCACCTAAATAGAACTAGGTATTAGTAAAACATTTGTATGCAAGACATTCGTAACATTGCCATCATTGCCCACGTTGACCATGGTAAAACCACCCTCGTGGACAAGATGCTGCTTGCCGGCAACCTCTTCCGTAAAAATCAAAATGCTGGCGAACTTATTCTGGACAACAACGACCTCGAGCGCGAGCGCGGCATAACCATCCTTTCCAAGAACGTTTCCATCCGTTACAAAGACACCAAGATTAACATCATCGACACTCCGGGTCACTCCGATTTCGGCGGTGAGGTGGAGCGTGTGCTCAACATGGCTGACGGCTGCATCCTCTTGGTCGATGCCTTCGAAGGCCCCATGCCCCAGACGCGCTTCGTCTTGCAGAAAGCATTGCAAATTGGCCTTAAGCCCATCGTGGTGGTGAATAAGGTGGATAAACCCAACTGTCGCCCCGAGGAGGTCTACGAGATGGTGTTCGATCTCATGTGCGACCTCAACGCCACCGAGGAGCAACTCGACTTCACCGTAGTTTACGGTTCGGCCAAGAACGGCTGGATGAGCGAGGACTACAACACGCCCACCGATAATATCAACTATCTGCTCGACAAGATTGTAGAGATTATCCCCGCTCCTGAGCAACTTGAGGGTACGCCCCAAATGCTCATCACCTCACTCGACTATTCTAACTACACTGGCCGTATCGCCGTGGGTCGCGTGCATCGTGGCACCATTCGCGAGGGCATGAAGATAACCATTGCTCACCGCGACGGCACACTCGAAAAGACTCAAATCAAGGAGATACACACCTTCGAGGGTATGGGTCGCCAAAAGACCGATGCTGTTAGCTCAGGCGACATTTGCGCCGTAGTAGGTTTGGAAAACTTCGAGATTGGCGACACCATCTGCGACTTCGAAAATCCCGAACCTCTGCCCACCATCGCCATCGATGAGCCTACTATGTCGATGCTCTTTACCATCAACGACTCGCCCTTCTTCGGTCGTGAGGGAAAATTCTGCACCTCGCGCCACATTGGCGACCGCTTGAAGAAGGAGTTGGAAAAAGACCTTGCCCTACGTGTGCGTTCCACTGAAACCGAGGGTAGTTGGGTTGTGAGCGGCCGTGGCGTGCTCCACCTCTCCATCTTGGTCGAGACGATGCGTCGCGAAGGCTACGAATTGCAAGTGGGTCAGCCCCAAGTAATCTATAAGGAGATTGACGGACAAAAGTGTGAACCTATTGAGGAACTCACTATCAACGTGCCCGAAGAGTTCGCCTCGAAGATGATTGATATGGTCACTCGTCGCAAGGGCGAAATGACCTCCATGCAGAATATGGGCGAGCGTGTCGACATTGAGTTCGACATCCCCTCACGTGGCATCATCGGTTTACGCACCAACGTGCTCACAGCCTCACAGGGCGAAGCCATCATGGCTCACCGCTACAAGGAGTATCAACCCTACAAGGGCGAGATTCAGCGTCGTTCCAACGGCTCCATGATTTCGCTCGAAACAGGTACAGCCTTCGCCTATGCCATCGACAAGCTGCAAGATCGTGGTCGCTTCTTCATTCATCCGCAAGATGAGGTCTACGCTGGCCAGGTAGTGGGCGAACACGTTCACGATAACGACCTCGTGGTCAACGTCACCAAGGCTAAGCAGCTCACCAATATGCGTGCCTCGGGTGCCGACGATAAAGCCCGCATCATTCCTCCCGTTATCTTCTCGCTCGAAGAAGCACTCGAGTATATCAAGGAAGATGAATACGTAGAGGTTACTCCCAAGTCAATGCGTATGCGCAAGGTCTTGCTCGACCACTTGGCACGTAAGCGTGCCAACCGCGAATAAAAGCATGAATTGAGCAAAAATTGACCACAAAATTGACTACAAAATTGGAGCACAAAATTGGGGGCGACGCGTCCCCGCGTCGGCGCAAGTAGAAACGCTAGTAGCTAACTATATTAGCTAATTATGTGCTAATTATTAGCAAGCTATCAAAAAATCTACTTGAGTTGCCGCTTGCGCCGACGCGGGGACGCGTCGCCCCCAATTTTTTGCTCCATTTTTGTGCTCCAATTTTGTGCTCTCAATTTTGTGCTCTCAATTTATTGCCCCCAATTTTGAGGAATGTACCGAACACGTTCGGTACATTTTTCTTTATCACAACTAAGAGAATAACCGCATGAACGAAAGAATATCGGTGGTGATGTGCACCTATAACGGAGCAGAGTATCTGCCCGAACAACTCGACTCCATCTTGAAGCAAACATTGCCTCCCTACGAAATCATCGTGCAAGACGATGGGTCGACCGACGGCACGCTGGCCTTGCTACAATCCTATGCCGAGCGTTACCCCAGCATCAAGGTCTATAAGAACGAGGGAGCAAAGGGCATTAATAGCAACTTCTTCAGTGCGATGCATCGTGCTACGGGCGAGTTGATAGCCATCAGCGACCAAGACGACGTGTGGATGTCCGAAAAGCTCGAAGTGCTGAGTCAAGCAATCGGTGAGCACATGATGTGCGTGGGCCGTTCGCTGCCTTTCATCGACAAGGGCGAGGAGGGACGAGTGGCCGTGCGCATCGACCGTCGCAAGCCCAACTGCAACATGGTGCGCCTATGCTACGCTAGCATGCCTGGCCACTGCATGCTCTTTCGCCGCGAATTGCTCAGCCATTTGCCTTCGCATTTAGAGACTCGCCCCGTGTTCACCCACACGTGGTACGACGTGATACTCGGCAGCGTAGCGGCCGCCCTCGACAGCATTGTGTTGGTCGACAAATTTGTCGTCAATTGGCGTCGCCACGTCAGTGCTGCCTCTTTCGCCAACTACGACACGAAGCGTGTGCGCTCGGCCAACAATGCGCTCTCGATGGTGTGGTATGGCATTCGTCACTATCGCCGCATCAAGCCGCTCATGGCCAAACATTTCTCCGTGCGCTGCGGTTTCTTGGAGAGCATTGAGAGCAATGCACCCATCTATCGTGATGCCGTTAAGCTCCTTCGCTGCGAAAGCCGCACGGGCGTGCTCGCCCTCTTCGGCCTTTGGCACTTCTACGTGAAATATCGCCACGTGCTTTTCTACACTTACGAGAAAGACCCCGTGGCCTTAGTCCGTGCCTTGCTCCATCCCTTCATGCAAGTTTACAACTACAAATATCTGCTCGACCGTTAATTTTTTCTCGCTTTTATTACTCAAATTACGCTCAACTAAAATGATGGAGGCCGCCCACACCACCCAGATGCTATGGGTGAGGGCGATGGCGAGGCAGCACACCACGGCAATGCTCATGTTGAGCGACACAATCTTCCGTTGCGACACCTTGTCGGCAAGCGGTACGATGAAGACGAGGCTTTTATTTATCGAACCCTCCTTTGTCAAAGTTGTTTCTTATCCTTTTATTTCTTGAGTCTCTTCTAGCGTCGACGCGTGGAAGTGTAGTCCCCAATCTGTGGCTCAATTCGCAATTAGAGCTCGAAAAATTACTGATGCGGAATAGAAGCTTTGCAAAGTTTTTTGTAAGTTTGCACATAACCCTAAACGAAGACAATATGGATCTTATTCCGCTCGATGAAAATAAGCTCTATTACAATATCAGCGAGGTGGCCTCGGCTGTTGGTGTGAGCGAAACCTTGCTGCGTTATTGGGAGAAAGAATTCCCACAGCAAATAGCGCCGAAGAAGGCTGCACGAGGCGTGCGAAAGTACACCAAGGAGGACGTAGATAAAATTCGCACCATCTACGACCTCGTAAAGGTGCGTGGCTTAAAACTGGCTGCGGCTCGCGATGTGCTAAAGCAAAATAAGCAAGGCACGGTGCAGACCCTTGAGGTGGTGAACCGACTTAAGCAAGTGAAGGCCGAACTCCGGAAAATGAAGTTGGCCTTAGAGTCGATGTAGAGATGTAGACTAGACTTTTTACTAGCTTTTCTACTCGCCTTTTCCACGAAAGGAGCATCGTTCTCCTTGTCTTTCTTATTTCAAAATAAGTACGTTCAACAACATTCGCCCTGACATCCCGTGGCAACAAAATCGAAAACCGTTTACGTATGTAGTGAATGCGGCATGGACTCGCCCAAGTGGGTGGGGAAATGCCCCTCGTGTGGTGCTTGGAACACCATGAAGGAGATGACCATTCGCCCCGAAGCCCTAGGTGTGGCAAGCGAGCGCAGAGCGCGTCAAGCTATGGCGGGGCTAACGCCTCACTCTCCGCAGCCTATCCCCCTGTCGCAGGTGTCGGCCGTGGAGCAGCCCCGAATGCTCACGAGCGACCACGAACTCGACCGCGTGCTAGGCGGTGGCATTGTGCCTGGCTCGATGACGCTGATTGGTGGCGAGCCAGGCATTGGCAAGTCGACCTTGCTGCTGCAAACCATTCTGCGCATGGCTAGTGGGCGCATTCTCTACGTGAGCGGTGAGGAGAGCGAGCAACAAATCAAGCTACGTGCCGACCGCATCAGTCAGGCTTCTAACGATGTGATGCTACTTTGCGAAACGCGCCTTGAGCAAGTGTTTGCCCACATACGCAACGTGCAGCCCACGCTCGTGGTGGTCGACTCCATCCAGACGATGGCCGTGGAGAGTGTGGAATCGTCGCCCGGCAGTATCACGCAAATTCGTGAGTGTGCCGCCTCCCTGCTGAAGTATGCCAAGGAGAGTAGCGTGCCCGTTATCTTAGTGGGGCATATCACGAAGGATGGAGCTATTGCTGGTCCCAAAGTGTTGGAACACATTGTCGACACCGTGTTGCAGTTTGAGGGCGACCGCCACAACATGTACCGCATTCTGCGAAGCATCAAAAACCGCTTCGGTTCAACCTCCGAACTCGGCATCTATGAAATGCGGCAAGACGGGTTGCGCCCCGTAGACAACCCCTCCGAACTGCTCCTGACGCAAGGCACCGACGAACTCAGCGGGATAGCCATTGCGGCAGCCATTGAGGGCGTTCGTCCCTTCTTAATCGAGACGCAGGCCTTGGTTTCGACCGCTGCCTACGGCACGCCGCAACGCTCGGCCACGGGCTTCGACTTGCGAAGACTCAACATGCTGCTAGCCGTGCTCGAAAAGCGCGTAGGCTTTAAGCTAGCGCAGAAGGACGTGTTCCTCAATATTGCCGGCGGCATCCGCGTGACCGACCCCGCCATCGACCTCTCCGTCATCGCTTCCGTGCTTTCGAGCAACGTCGACACGGCCATCGAGCACAACGTGTGTATGGCGGGCGAAGTGGGCCTAAGCGGTGAAATCCGCCCAGTGAACCGCATTGCGCAACGCGTGGCAGAGGCCGCCAAATTGGGCTTTTCGCGCATACTCATTCCCGAAGGAAATCTCAAGGGGCTAGAAGCGCAAAACCTCGGCATCGAACTCGTACCCGTGAGCCGCGTGGAGGGCGCACTGCGCGAACTCTTCGGCTAAACCGCATCGCTATATATAATGTATATGTATAATAAGAACAACTCCAATCATAATAAGCGTAACAACAACGCTAATCGCCCGAACAACTCCAATTCGTCAAATCGCTCGAACAAGGGAAATGCCCAAGGAAAGTTTAAAGCCGTTCAGCCTGGCCGCCGCAACCACGAAGAATCTCGTCGCAACCACGAGGAGCCTCGAGGCAGCTATCGCGACGAGCATGGTACGCCTCGCTCTGAGCGCACGGGAGCTCCCATCACTCCGCTCTCTACGCTCACACTGAGCCTCACCGATGAGCGCGGATGCAACATGCAGCTACGTGTGACGCCCGACATTGCCTACGACGAGGAGCGGCTGAAACGCTTCATTGCTGAACAGCTGCGCATCGACGCTCGCACACTGCAAGCCGTGCGCATCCGTAAGCGCAGCATCGATGCACGCCAACGCACCATCTTCGTCAACCTCACCGTAGATGCCTACATCAACCAAATGCCGCCGCAGCTCGACTTCGAACCAGTTCGCTATCCCGACGTGAGTCACGCTCAGCAAGTGATTGTGGTGGGAGCAGGCCCTGGCGGACTCTTCGCTGCGTTGCGCTTAATAGAGCTGGGCTTCCGCCCCGTGGTGTTGGAGCGTGGAAAGGACGTGCACGAGCGTCGCAAGGACATAGCTCTCATCTCGCGTGAACACAAAGTGGACGGCGAGAGCAACTACTCCTTTGGCGAGGGCGGAGCGGGAGCCTTCTCCGACGGTAAACTCTACACGCGTTCGAAGAAACGAGGCAATGTAGACAAGATTCTGCGAGTGTTTTGCCAATTTGGAGCTTCGACCGACATTCTCATCGATGCCCATCCCCATATCGGCACCGACCGCTTGCCGCGCATCATAGAGAATATGCGCAACCAAATCATTGCGAGCGGTGGCGAGGTGCACTTCAACACCCGAGTGGATCGGCTCGTGGTGGAGGGCGATGAAATAAAGGGCGTGGAATGCCACACGGGACAGGCCTTTGACGGCTCTGTGATTCTAGCTACGGGGCACTCCGCTCGCGACGTCTACCGCCACCTTTATGCCTCGGGTATTGAAATAGAGCAAAAGGGCATTGCCGTGGGTGTACGCCTAGAACATCCCGCCGAACTCATCGATCAAATTCAATACCATTCGCCCCACGGCCGTGGAAAGTATCTCCCTACGGCAGAGTATAGCTACGTGGCTCAGTGTGGCGGCCGTGGCGTTTATAGTTTCTGCATGTGCCCTGGCGGCATCGTGGTTCCAGCAGCCACGGGCGAGCGTCAGGTGGTGGTGAACGGCATGAGTTCTTCGCTACGCAACTCGGCTTGGAGCAACTCGGGCATGGTGGTGGAGACGCGCCCCGAGGATTTGGAGGGCGAACTCGCCACTTTCCTCACCGAGGCGATGGCCGATGGCGTGTTTGCCGAAACGCATGCCGACATCGACAACGCCAACAATCCCTTGCGCATGATGTACTTCCAAGAAGCCCTAGAGCGAGCCACTTGGCAGCAAGGCGGCCGCACGCAGGTGGCTCCCGCTCAGCGCATGGCCGACTTCGTAAACCGCCGATTGAGCTTCGACCTACCGAAATCGAGCTACACGCCAGGCCTTATCTCCTCGCCCCTTCACTTCTGGATGCCCCGTTTCGTCACCGACCGCTTGATTGAGGGTTTTAACACCTTTGGCCGTCGTAGCCGCAGTTTCCTTACCAACGAGGCCTTGCTCATCGCTGCCGAAACGCGCACCTCAGCCCCCGTGCGCATTCTTCGCAATCACGACACCTTGTGCCACATTCGCATAAAAAATCTTTACCCCTGTGGTGAGGGTGCTGGCTACGCTGGCGGCATTGTCAGTGCCGGTATAGATGGCGAGCGTTGTGCTGAGGCTCTCGCTGCTTCAGTTAGAAATTAATAAAAAACTGATTAGAAAATTGGTGCAATGTGTTGCAAATTTTCTAATCAGTTCACGTTGAACTTAGTAACTTCTTCTCGCTCTGCTTTTTCATCTCATTTCGGCAGAAAATGTAAGTTTTAAAGGCGAAGTGTTAGGTTTAGAAAATAAATTGCTACTTTTGCAAAGTAATTGTGACAAACCTCGTGATTACGTTATTAACTAACATCTAACAAACCAATTATATCATTCATACAAAATGAAACCTACACTCTTCCTTTTGGCAGCTGGTATGGGTAGCCGCTACGGTGGCCTAAAGCAGCTCGATGAACTTGGCCCTCACGGCGAAACCATCATGGACTACTCCATCTACGATGCAATCAACGCTGGCTTCGGCAAGCTCGTGTTCGTTATCCGTAAGGACTTTGAAGACGACTTCCGTCGCATCGTACTTTCAAAGTATGAAGGCCACATTCCTTGCGAACTCGTGTTCCAAAGCCTCGACGCACTGCCCGAAGGTTTCACATGTCCCGCCGACCGCACTAAGCCCTGGGGCACTAACCACGCCTTGATGATGGGTGAAAGCGTAATCAACGAGCCCTTCGCCGTGCTCAACTGCGACGACTTCTACGATCGCGACGCTTTCAACGTAATGGGCAAATGGCTTTCAGAACTTCCCGAAGGCTCAACTGGAAAATACGCTATGGTAGGCTTCCGAGTGGGCAACACCCTCTCTGAAAGCGGCACCGTGAGCCGTGGCGTTTGCGAGAACGACGATGCTCACCACCTCACCTCAGTAGTGGAGCGCACCAAGATTCAACGCTTCGACGGTGTAGTGAAATACCAAGACGAGAACGGCGAATGGGTAGCCATCTCCGACAACACCCCCGTTTCGATGAACTTCTGGGGCTTCACTCCCGACTATTTCAAGCACAGTAACGAGTTCTTCAAGACATTCCTCTCTGACCCCAAGAACATGGAGAACCTCAAGAGCGAATTCTTCATCCCCTTGATGGTGGATCACCTCATCAACACAGGTCAGGCCACTTGCGAAGTGCTCGACACCACCTCTAAATGGTTCGGCGTAACCTATCCCGAGGATCGTCCTGAGGTAGTGGCTAAGTTCCAAAAGCTAGCCGACGACGGCATCTATCCCGAAAAGATGTTCTAATCCTCGCATTATAGCATCAGATTGCTTCCGCAATCTTTCTCAAAGGAAATCCCCCTCCAAATGCCCAGCGTGTTTGGAGGGGGATTTTATAATTCAGGTTTCTACGAAAATGCCCCAAAAGTCGGGGGCGATGCGTCCTTGAGGCTGCTGAAGAAATAAATTCGAAGGCTTCAAGAGGTAATTCTGCATGTTTTAAGATTGTCATTTGCTATAATGCAATTAGCAAAATAGCTTCTTAAAAAAAAGTCCGAAATTGGGCTATGCTTCAAAATGGGCTATTTTTTCAGCAACCTCGTCCCCTCGTCGGCTTGGGGAAGATACGCTAAAAAGAAACAAAGCTAGCAAGAAATAAAGCTAAAAAGAAACTCCTTAAAAAGAAGGGAGTTTCTACTCGCGCCGACGCGAGGACGCGTCGCCCCCAATTTTGTGAGCATTTCTTGTTTCCGCTTTTTAATTCGTTGCTACAAACGAGATAATCCCCCTCTAAATCTGCACACCTATTAGGCCGCTAGTTTTCACTATTAGGCTGGTAGTTAGGAACGATTAGGGGGTAAGTTTTTACGGTTAGGCGGGTAGGAGGAAGCGATAATTATGGTCGTGAGGGGAAAGGGTACTTTGGGGGGGATTGTCCGCTTGTTATGTTAAATAACGTTATTGTTTGCCTGCGTTGCTGCTTGCGCCAATGCGGGGATGCGTCGGCCCTAATTTTGGGGATGAAATGCTGCTACTACTACCTGTAAGTTTAGTAGGGATGTTTGCTGTTGCTTGCACAAATTGCTTGCACTTCGCTGATTATCAATGTGTTCAAGAGTGTAAGCAGCAATGTCTATTGCTTACATTGTAGGGAGATGCTTGCACTTTTGCGTAAACCATCTATTTTCCCCTTGTGAGGGAGTGTAGGTCAGGGAAGGTTTGTGCAAGCAAAAAATATTGCTGCTTGCACTCTTGAATGCATTGATAATCAGTGTGAGTGCAAGCAATTAGTGCAAGCAACAGCAAAATGTGCATGTAAAGTTATAGAGGGGGAGTTTCTCAATAAAAAAGCGGATTTTTGAATTGCTTGCACACGTGTTTGCTTTCTTATATAAATGGGGTGAGTAGTCTTATTTGTAATAACTTTATTTAAACTTTCGCTTTAGAGCGTATTTCTTCTCAAGTTCGCTCTTCCCTAAATCAGAAGCCTCAATCGCAACTTATGGAACAGTTCAATAAAAAAGGAATATCCTAGTAGAAATAAGCCCGCTCACTGCATTCCGTTGGCGTATTGAAAAAATCTAGCAAAAAGTTTTGGCTTATACCCAACGTTGTATTATCTTTGCACGACCTAAATCTATTTATTTTTACTCATTCCTAAAGTCTTTGCTACGTTAAATAGAAAGCATTGGTAGAAGGCTGATGGAAAAATTTTAATCTCACAACAAGTTAGCATGGATTGGTTTCAATCATTATTCTCAACAACCGGCTCCGTGGCTCACATCGTTTTGTTGTTCTCATTAGTCATTGCCGTGGGCGTGGTGCTAGGCAAGATTAAGATGGGCAGCGTCTCGTTGGGAGTTACCTTCGTGTTGTTTGCTGGCATTGTGGTAGGACACATCTATCATTACATGGGGATTAGCGACCCCGATGGGGGCTATGCCTGTCCGGCCAACGTGCTCAATTTTATTCAAGACTTCGGGCTGATACTCTTCGTCTATTGCATAGGCTTACAGGTAGGTCCGAGTTTCTTTCAGTCGTTCAAGAAGGATGGTGTGCAGATGAACTTGATGGCGGTGGGCATCGTGTTGCTCAACGTAATCACGCTGCTCGGCCTTTACTACTTGGTGTTCGACACGAAAGATCCTACAAGTTTGCCCATGGCTGTGGGTGTGCTCTATGGTGCGGTGACCAATACCCCAGGTTTGGGTGCAGCACAAGAAGCCATCAACACGATGGGCATTGACATGCATGGTCAGAATATTGCAGCCGGTTATGCCTGCGCCTATCCCCTCGGTGTGGTGGGCATCATTGGCGCAACGATAGCCATTCGCTATATCTGCCGCATTAAGCTGGAAAGCGAAGAAAAGAAAATTCGTGAGCAGCAAGAGGATAATCCTCACGCTAAGCCCCACCACCTTTCGCTGCGCGTGGAGAACAAGGCACTCGAGGGCAAAAACTTTGGTCAGCTTTCGCAGTTCTTAGGTCGTACGTTCGTTTGTACTCACTACAAGCATGGCGATGAAATCATCTCGCCCAATAGCGAAACCCCGCTTCACGTGGGCGACGAGATGAACGCTGTGTGTGCTAGCGACGATGCCGAAGCAGCTACAGCCTTTATTGGTAAGGAGGTAGAGGTGGACTGGCAAGCCGAAAAAGCTCCCATCGTGTCGAAACGTATTCTCGTAACGCAAGCCGAAGTGAATGGTAAAACGTTTGGCGAAATGCATTTCAGCTCCATGTATGGCGTGAACGTAACGCGTATCACTCGTCAGGGCATGAACCTCTTTGCCGACCGCTCCCTGCGCATTCAGATTGGCGACCGCCTTATGGTGGCTGGTCCTGAGGATAACGTAACCCGTGTAGAGCGTTTGCTAGGTAACTCCGTGAAGCGACTCGACCACCCCAACGTAGGAGCTATCTTCTTGGGCATTCTCATCGGTATTGTTTTCGGTAGCATTCCCTTTGCTATCCCAGGTATGTCTACTCCATTGAAGCTAGGCTTGGCTGGTGGCCCGTTGGTAATCGCTATTTTGGCTGGTGCCTATGGCTATAAGTTCCACCTCGTGACCTATACCACCACGTCGGCTAACCTCTTGCTGCGTGAAATCGGTCTTATCCTCTTCCTCGCAGCAGTAGGCATTAAGGCTGGAAGCAATTTCTGGGAAACCGTAGTGGCGGGCGACGGATTGACCTACGTGTGGGTAGGTTTCTTAGTTACCATCATCCCCATTCTCATCATGGGTGTGGTAGGCCGTCTCCACTTCAAACTCAACTATTTCACCCTAATGGGCGTGATAGCAGGTGCAAACACCGACCCACCCGCATTGGGCTATGCTAACCAAACGGCCAACAACGATGCCGCCTCTGTGGGGTATTCCACGGTTTATCCCCTCTCCATGTTCTTGCGCATACTTGTGGCGCAAGCGTTGATATTGTTCCTAGCATAAAGTTCAACGCAAATATTGTTCTGACTGGTACGCAGTCTGACTGAATTAACATGACGGTTGCTTTACACCTTAATATATTATAGAAAGGTGTGAAGCAATCGTTCTTTTGTTCCCAAGCGAATTTGCACTTTATTGTTTGTAAATCCGATGGAGTTTGCTTAACTTTACCGACAAATTAGAAAAGTAGCAATGATAGTCTTCAACAAAAGAAAATTGCCAGTAGGCCTTCAATCGTTCAAAGTGATTAGAGAGGAGGGTTACGTCTACGTCGACAAGACTGATATCGTTTGGCAACTAGCTAATAGCGGTAAAAAGTATAACTACCTAAGTCGTCCGCGTCGCTTTGGCAAGTCCATCCTTGTCGATACGTTGCAAATGTATCTTGAAGGACGAAAGGAGCTTTTTGAGGGGCTGAAGATAATGCAGCTCGAGTCAGAGTGGAAGCGGTATCCCATCATTCGCCTCGACCTGAGCCTTGGTGGGGCGAACGCCGAAACACTGCGCTCGTATTTAAACTTGCGTTTTAAGGAGTATGAGAAAAAATATGCAATCACTCCCGACCCTACAGCCCAACTCGCTGATCGTTTCCATGCCATTGTTGCTACCGCCTATGAGCAGACGGGGCTAAAAGTGGGCATTCTCATCGACGAGTACGACTCGCCGCTGCAACACTCTTGGCACACGCTCGAACATGAACGTTGCACGGAGGTATATCGTGAAGTGTTCGCCGTGTTGAAAGCCGACGACGAATATGAGCGGCTCGTGTTTATCACGGGCATCACTAAGTTTACGCAGATATCCTTGTTCTCCGTGCTCAACAATCTCACTAATATTAGTTTTGAACCCGAATATGCAGCTATCTGCGGCATTACGGACAAGGAAATCGAAGAGAACTTTCAGCCAGAGTTAGAACGGATGGCTGAGAGTAATGAGTGGACCTTGCAGCAGACCCACGACCGACTGAAGGACTATTACGACGGATACCACTTTAGCCGTCGCAATATGGCTGACATATACAACCCGTTTAGTCTTGTCAATGCCTTGGATGCTCGTGAACTTCGCAACTTTTGGGCGGCCTCTGGAGCAACCTCGTTGCTGCCAAAGCTTGTTGATAATATGGACGTGTCGTTAGAATATTTCGACAATTGTTTTATTGACAATACCACGCTAGAAACTAGCGATGTAGCGGGAGGCGGAGCCGAACTGTTTCTCTATCAGTCGGGCTACCTTACAATCAAAGGCTTTGAAGATGGGGTTTACTCGTTAGGATTTCCGAATGAGGAGGTAAGGCAAGCTCTCAATAAATTAGTAGTTCCAGCTTTGACGCTGCGCACAAATGCTCAGGTGGTATCCACTCAGAGTTTGCTTCTGAAAATGATGCAGATAGGCCATGTAGATGAAGCCATGAAGGCTCTGAAAACACTTGTTGCCGACGTGCCTTATAGCAACAAAAAGTTGGCCTCGATGCACATGGAGGAACGCTATCGCCTCATTATCAGCACCATTTTCAAGGCTGTTGGCTTGAAGGTGGAAGTGGAGCGCATGATGGCCATAGGTCGAATAGATATGGTGGTGCAGAGTAAGCGTTTCATCTATATCATCGAACTCAAACTGCGCAACAATGGAGGCGCAGAGGCCGCTTCGCAGCAAATCGTTAACCGCCAATACCTCGAGCCCTTCAAGGCTGACGAGCGTCAAGTAATTGGACTAGCCATTGCGCTAGACGAAGAAGGTAAAGGACTCTTAGATTGGAAGACGCTCGAAGTGTAGAATGTTAGCAAAAGTAGCGAGGCTAAACCGCACTATCGTAGCTCAGTGGTTCAGTGAAAAGTCCTCACCGTAGATTGCAAACCATTAAACTTGCTCTTTCCTTAGCTTTGTTGTAAATTTGCAGAAAATTACACAAATATTTTATGACCGAAAATAAGACTAATCAAAATAACCCCAACGAAGAGGCTATCGTCGTTGACGGACACCGCCTCTCGATTGAGGAATACTTGGATCAAGACGAAAAGAAAGATTTGCTCCGCCTGCTCACCGCTGGCTCCGTGGACGATGGAAAGTCCACTCTCATCGGTCGCTTGCTTTTCGACTCCAAGAAACTTTATGAAGACCAACTATCAGCTCTAGAGCGCGACTCAAAGCGTGTGGGCAATGCGGGCGCAGGCCAGATTGACTACGCCTTGCTCTGCGACGGACTGAAGGCCGAGCGCGAACAAGGCATCACCATCGACGTGGCCTACCGCTACTTCTCGACCAATAAGCGCAAATTCATCATCGCTGACACCCCGGGGCATGAGCAGTACACCCGCAACATGATAACGGGCGGCTCTACGGCCAACCTTGCTATCATCCTAGTGGATGCTCGCACGGGCGTAATTACCCAAACCCGTCGCCACACCTTCCTTTGCTCCTTGCTCGGCATTAAGCACTTGGTGCTAGCTGTGAACAAAATGGACTTGGTAGACTTCGATGAGAAGGTGTACCGCAAAATCGTGTCCGACTTTGAAGCTTTCATCCAGTCGTTCCAAATACCCGACGTGCGTTGCATCCCTCTCTCCGCCCTACAAGGCGACAATGTGGTGGACCGCAGCGAGCGCACCCCTTGGTACGATGGCCCCTCATTGCTAGAATTCTTAGAGAACGTGCACATTGGCAACGACCACAACTTGGCCGACTTCCGCTACCCTGTGCAGTACGTGCTTCGTCCCGACCTCGACTTCCGCGGCTTTAGCGGAAAAATCGCTAGCGGCATTGTGCGTAAGGGCGACGAGGTGATGGCTCTGCCTTCAGGTAAGCGTAGTCACGTGAAGCGCATCGTAACCTACGATGGCGACCTCGACTATGCCTTCCCCCCTCAGTGCGTAACGTTGCAGTTGGAAGACGAAATCGACATCTCGCGTGGCGAAATGTTGGTACACCCCGATAATGTGCCCTCCGTAGGTCGCCACTTCGAGGCCATGCTCGTGTGGATGGATGAGCAAGCTATGGACGTGAACAAATCGTTCTACTTGAAACATACCACCAACACTACACGTTGCCGCATCGACCACTTCGACTATAAAGTAGATGTGAATACGCTCGAGAAAAGTCAAGTCGACCATTTGGAACTGAACGAAATCGGCCGTGCCGTTATCGTCACTTCGAAGGAACTATTCTTCGACGCTTACCAAGATAATAAACCCACGGGCGCATTCATCTTAATCGACCCTATCACGAACAACACCTCGTGTGTAGGTATGATTATAGGTGCAGTGGCCGAGGCCGACCTTCATAGCGACGACGCACTGCCCACACTCGACCTTCCCAAACTCGGCATCGCTCCCGAACACTACGAGGCTATCGACAAGGCCGTGAAGGAACTTTCCCGTCAAGGCATTGAGGTGAAGGTGAAGCACTAAGTACAAGCGGGAACTGCTCCACTCGCTCTCACTCTCACAATTGGGGCGATTAGTAGCACTCTATCAAGAAAAATCAGCGAAAAACTTGCTAGAACGGCTTAGAAGACTAGAAATTTCTTAAAAATCAGCAGAAAAGTGTGTCTAGTTCAGAAAAATAGCGTAAATTTGCAGCCGATTTAGAGTCCGACGGGGCAAAACAAGAAGTTGCGAGTGCAACTCGCCTCCCGGAAAAACCCGTTTACATCAATAATTAAAATGTACGCAATCGTAGAGATTAACGGTCAACAGTTCAAGGTTGAAGAAGGCAAGAAGCTTTTCGTAAACCACATCAGCGGTGCTGAGAACGGTCAAACTGTTGAATTTAACAACGTGTTGTTGATTGACAACAATGGCGACGTGAAAGTAGGTGCTCCCACCGTAGAAGGCGCCAAGGTAGTATGCGAAGTAGTTTCCTCACTCGTTAAGGGTGACAAAGTGCTCGTTTTCCACAAGAAGCGTCGCAAGGGCTATCGCAAGCTCAATGGCTATCGCCATCAGTTCACTGAAGTGACAATCAAGAACGTAATTGCTTAATCCTTAAAAATTTTTAGAAGAAATGGCACACAAGAAAGGTGTAGGTAGTTCTAAGAACGGCCGTGAGTCGGCATCACAGAGATTAGGCGTTAAGATTTGGGGCGGTCAGACCTGCGTAGCTGGTAACATCATCGTTCGTCAGCGCGGCACGGTTCACTATCCTGGTAAAAACGTAGGCATGGGTAAGGATCACACCCTTTTCGCCCTTGTTGACGGTGTAGTTAGCTTCCATCGCGGTCAGCGCGATCGTAGCGTGGTTTCTGTAAGCCCCGCTGAGGATGCTAATGCTTAACGCATACACATCACACACACATTTTGACTATCTACAAACAAACAGTCAAACACGGCAGGCCTCTCAACCGTTGAGTGGTCTGCCGTTTGCTTTCATGTCAATTTCTTCCCTACGGCTGAATTGCACAAGAGTAGAAACCATCTTGTGCGGGCATAAAAAGCTATTCTAATTATTGATTACAAAGAATAATAGATGCAAGGATTTATTGAAACAGAGGAGATAAAGTCGGAAACCGCCGTATTGGTAGGTCTTATTACCCGTAACCAAAATGAGCGAAAAACCAACGAATATCTTGATGAACTAGAGTTCCTAGCCGAAACGGCGGGCGCTGTCACGGTGAAGCGATTTACACAAAAAATGGACGGCCCCTCGTCAGTAACCTATGTGGGCAAAGGAAAATTGGAGGAGATAAAAGCCTATATCGATGCGGAAGAAGAAGCCGAGCGCGAAGTGGGTATGGTCATCTTCGACGACGAACTTTCAGCCAAGCAACTACGCAATATTGAGCGGGCTTTGGGCGTGAAAATCTTAGACCGCACCAATCTCATTCTCGACATTTTTGCCATGCGTGCTCAGACGGCCAATGCAAAGACTCAGGTAGAACTGGCGCAGTATCGCTACATGCTTCCTCGCTTGCAGCGACTTTGGACTCACTTGGAGCGTCAAGGCGGTGGCTCGGGCTCAGGTGGTGGAAAAGGTTCGGTAGGTTTGCGTGGCCCAGGTGAAACGCAGCTCGAAATGGACCGTCGTATCATCCTAAATCGCATGGCACTGCTTAAGCAACGCTTAGCCGACATCGACCGTCAGAAAACCACGCAGCGCAAGAATCGCGGACGGCTTATCCGTGTGGCACTGGTGGGCTACACCAATGTGGGAAAATCTACACTTATCAACCTTTTAGCCAAGACCGAGGTATTTGCAGAAAACAAACTCTTTGCTACACTCGACACCACGGTGCGTAAGGTGATAATCGACAACCTGCCTTTCCTACTCGCCGATACCGTCGGTTTTATTCGCAAACTCCCCCACGACCTAGTAGAGTCGTTTAAAAGCACACTTGATGAAGTGCGCGAGGCCGATCTTTTGGTACACGTGGTCGACGTGTCGCATCCCGACTTTATGGAACAGATTGATGTGGTAAATACTACACTTCAAGAGCTAGAATGCTCCGAGAAACCGCAGCTCCTCGTGTTTAATAAAATGGATGCCTACACCTGGACGGAGAAAGATCCCGATGACCTCACGCCCGCCACCAAGGAAAACGTGTCGCTCGAAGAGTTGAAACGCACGTGGATGGCGAAGTTGGGCGACGACTGCATCTTTATTTCAGCTCGTGAACGTCAGAATATTGATGAGCTAAAGAAACTCTTTTATGCTCGCATCAAGCAACTACACGTGCAGAAATATCCCTACAATGATTTCTTGTTTGAGCATTACGACGAATAGTCGGGCGCAAGTCGCCGCTTGCCGTTGAGCCTACGCAAGAAACTTTGAAGAATAATAACAACCTTTTCTATGAAACCTCTAGTAAGTAAAAAATACCTATTGCCTTTTGCCTTAATCACCATGCTCTTCTTTTTATGGGGGGCGGCACACTCCATTCTGGATGTGCTCAACAAGCATTTTCAGTTGGAGATGGGCATCAATCATGCCCAGTCCTCGCTTGTGCAGGTGATGTTTTATTTGGGTTACTTCGTCATGGCTATCCCCGCTGGTATCTTTATTGATCGTCGCGGTTATCGCCGAGGAGTGGTCACGGGCTTGTTGCTTTTCGGTGTCGGCTCAATGATGTTCCTTCCTGGGGCATCAATGAAGTCGTTCGAGTTCTTTTTGTTTTCACTCTTCGTCATAGCCTGTGGATTAGTGTTTCTCGAAACGGCCGCCAATCCCTATGCCGCTCAACTGGGCGATAGCGAAACGGCTGCTTCTCGCCTCAATCTAGCGCAAGCCCTCAATGGCTTAGGTTGCATCTGCGGTCCCCTTTTTGGCGGATTACTCCTTTTTGGCGATGGGGGAGAGCAGCGCATCGCTTTGCCCTACGTGGGTATGGGGGTGATTGTGTTAGCCGTAGCCGCTTTGTTCTGCTTTGTGAAATTGCCCGAAATAACTGTAGATGGTGACAAGTCTGATTCGAAGGAGGCACCTTCTAATAATACGCAGACTTCCCATTCATTGAGTAAACTCTTTCACAACCGTGCTTTCCTCTTAGGTCTTTTCGCCTTGTTTAGCTATGAGGTGTCGGAAATCTCCATTAATAGTTTCTTTATCAACTATGCAGTAGATGGGCGGTGGATGAACGCATGCGATGCTAGCATTGTGTTGGCCTTCGGCGGCTTGCTGTTGTTTATGCTTGGGCGTGTGGCAGGAAGTATCGTCATGCGCCACGTGTCGAGTTATCGTGTGTTACGTTTTTGCGCCATCGGCACGTTTCTCACCATCTTCCTCGTCGTTCTCAACCTCGGGGCAGTGTCGCTGACAGCCTTGATTTTGGTCTACATCTTCGAGAGCATCATGTTTCCCACCATCTTTGCCCACTCGCTATCAGGTCTCGGCTCGCTCACGAAGCGCGCATCGTCGCTCCTGATGATGACTCCTGTTGGAGGCGCAGTAGGCCCCTTGCTCATGGGGTTGGTTTCCGATGCATCCACCCTCTCCGTAGCGTTCATTGTGCCTCTAATTGGCTTTGCAAACGTGGCAGCTTATGCTTTTTCGGACATTTCTTGTAAAAAAGTGGCCTAAAAGTTTGGTCAATTGAAATTAACCCCCTATCTTTGCACCCGCTAAGCCGCTAAAACAGATGGCGAGCTGATGCAAAGTTCTTTTGCGGAAATAGCTCAGTTGGTAGAGCACAACCTTGCCAAGGTTGGGGT
>CAVFOF010000006.1:21074-27845 GCA_963623895.1 bacterium | reverse complement strand
ACGTGAACACCGACATCAAGAAGACCTTGATGAAGCAAATGACTGAGGCCGACCAGGGCTTCAACGCTGTGTTCATGATGCTCGACTCTGGTGCCCGTGGTTCTGCCGATCAGATTGCCCAGCTCGCTGGTATGCGTGGTTTGATGGCCAAGCCTCAGAAGGCTGGTGCCGAAGGTGCACAGATTATTGAAAACCCCATCCTTTCTAACTTTAAGGAAGGTATGTCGGTGTTGGAATATTTTATCTCTACCCACGGTGCTCGTAAGGGTTTGGCCGATACCGCATTGAAGACGGCCGACGCAGGTTACCTTACTCGTCGTTTGGTTGACGTTTCTCACGATGTCATCATCAACGAAGAAGACTGTGGCACCCTCCGTGGCCTCGTCTGCACCGCCTTGAAGGATGGCGATGAAGTTATCAGTTCACTTTCAGAGCGTATTTTGGGTCGTGTTTCTGTACACGACATCATCGACCCCGCCACAGGCCGCCTTATCGTAGCTGCAGGTGAGGAAATCACCGAACCTATTGCAGCTCAGATTGAGGCTTCGCCCATTGAGAGCGTAGAGATTCGCTCCGTGCTCACTTGCGAAAGCAAGCATGGTGTATGTATGAAGTGCTACGGTCGCAACTTGGCCACTAGCCGCATGGTACAGAAGGGCGAGGCTGTCGGCGTTATTGCTGCTCAGTCAATTGGTGAGCCTGGTACTCAGTTGACTCTCCGTACGTTCCACGCCGGTGGTATTGCATCGAATGCTGCTGCCAACGCCACGATTAAAGCTAAGACCGACTGCCGCATCGAGTTTGAAGAACTCAAAACGGTGGATGCCCACGATGAAGAGGGCAACGCTTGCAAGGTGGTAGTAGGTCGTTTGGCCGAAGTACGCTTTATCGACGAGAATACGGGCATCATCCTCTCCAACCAGAACGTACCCTACGGTTCGCAACTCTTCGTGAGCGAAGGACAACACGTAGATAAGGATACCGTTATTGCTAAGTGGGATCCTTTCAACGCTGTCATCGTAACTGAAAATGCAGGTCGCGTGCAGTTTGAGAACGTCACCGAAGGTGTCAGCTACCGTGTAGAAGAAGATGAAGCCACTGGTTTGCGTGAGCGCATCGTGATAGAGTCAAAAGACAAGAGCCACGTGCCCAACTGTCACATCGTGAGCGAAGACGGCGAAATCATCCGCACCTACAGTTTCCCCATCAATGGTCACATCGTGGTAGAAGATGGTCAGGAACTCAAGGCTGGTGACATCCTCGTTAAGATTCCTCGTGTAGTAGGTAAGGCAGGTGATATCACTGGTGGTCTTCCCCGTGTAACCGAGCTGTTCGAAGCCCGCAACCCGAGCAACCCCGCTGTGGTTAGCGAAATCGATGGTGAGATTACGATGGGCAACGTAAAACGTGGCCACCGCGAAATCATCGTTACCTCTAAGCTAGGAGTTGTCAAGAAGTACCTCGTGCCTCTGTCAAAGCAAATCCTCGTACAGGAGAACGACTTTGTACGTGCTGGTACGCCCCTCTCCGATGGTTCTATCACTCCGGGCGACATCCTTGCCATCAAGGGGCCCACGGCAGTGCAAGAGTACATCGTTAATGAGGTGCAGGACGTTTACCGCCTCCAAGGTGTGAAGATTAACGATAAGCACTTCGAGGTTATCGTTCGTCAGATGATGCGTAAGGTGCAGATTAACGATCCAGGTGACACTCGTTTCCTTGAACAGCAGATTGTGGACAAGCTCGACTTTGCAGAAGAGAACGACCGCATTTGGGGCAAGAAGGTAGTGGTTGATGCTGGCGACAGTGAAAACATGAAGAAGGGTATGATTGTCACCGCCCGCAAGCTTCGCGATGAGAACTCTCAACTCAAGCGTCGCGACTTGAAGCTCGTCAAGGTGCGTGATGCTCGTGCTGCCACCTCCACTCAGATTCTTCAAGGTATCACCCGTGCTGCTTTGCAGACCAAGAGCTTCATGTCGGCTGCTTCCTTCCAGGAAACAACCAAGGTGCTCAACGAGGCTGCTATCAGCGGTAAGGTCGACTACTTGGAGGGTATGAAGGAGAACGTGATTTGCGGTCACCTCATCCCCGCAGGTACAGGTCTTCGTGAGTTCAACAAAATTGTCGTTGCCGACCGCGATGAGTACGAGCAGGCACAAGCCCGTAAGGCCGCAGCTCGTGATGAAGACTAATATTCAGAGATAATTCTTAATAAATTAGCATACTAAGGGTGCTTGTTCCGAAGAAAAAGGAACAAGCACCCTTTTTGTGCTAGTAACGCTGCAAGAAAATGACTCGAGGTTGATGATGACGCATCCCAGCGTTGGCACTTGAACCAACGGCAGAGATGCCTTTGATATCTTCTATATCGGTAGCGAGAGAGTTATCCCGACACGATATTTGCCCAATTCTTGTTGGTTGGAGGTGAGATATACAAAACGAAAGGATTGTTGGAAAATAACATTCCAACAATCCTTTATAAGAAAGCTAATCTATGGCTTTTTACTACAAATGCAAATAGATAAAATATAACTTGCATAGGGTAGTTATTATAAAAATTGTTTTGACTCGTTACTTATATAAGAACAGAGCGCAAATTCCACTTGGAATTTGCGCTCTGTTTGTTTTAGCGAATTATTTTTGGTTGAGGCTTAAAGATAATTAAGCGTTGCCTTCGGGTACACCGAAGGGAGTGGCGGTGCGGCCAGCTTGGGGCTCTTCAACAGCACCGGGGAGGTTGATGGGGCCGAATGCCTTCTCATACTTTTGGATGTTGTCTTGAAGGGCGAAGAGCAAACGCTTAGCGTGCTCGGGGGCGAGAACGATGCGGCTCTTTACGTTGGCCTTGGGCACACCAGGAAGCACGCGAATGAAATCCAATACCACCTCAGCACTAGAGTGGGTGATGATGGCCAAGTTGGCATAAGTACCTTCAGCTACTTCAGGAGTAAGCTCAATCTTCAAACCTTCGTTTTGTTCTTGATTTTCCATGGGGAATGTGTGTTGTTAATGGGTTTATAAATGAGTTTTATTAAATTCGTGCTCTATGCCACCTCTCACATTTTCAATGTGTTTTCGCTCAGAAAATAGATTTTAGTTTTAGAAAATACGAGCCAGTGGTGTCGTTTACTACCTACAAAAATAGGTTTTGCGGCCGAATTGGCCAAAGAAATAGTTCGGTTTTTCTGAAAAAATAGCCTTTTCGTTGAGATTAGAGTAGATGGGGGGTAGGAGTGTAAAATAAATGTTTACCTTTGCACCCTAATTGTTAGGGAGCTCCTTCAAATAGGCTCTTTGGCAACTTTTGTTGATAGAAACAATACACATTAATATATACACTTTTATTCAAACCAAATGAAGAAGTTATTTACAATTGCAATGATGAGCGCAGCGGTGCTCTCAGCAAGTGCACAGAAAAGTGTGCAAGGTTCACGCTTTTTTGACAATTGGTCAATTGGCCTTGTAGGTGGTGGCATCGTTAAGACCACTCACAGCGATTTCATTAAGGACGCTCGTGCCACTTACGGCGTTGAGCTTAGCAAGCAAATCACTCCCGTTGTAGGCTTCGGTCTTCAGTATTTGGTCAACAACAACACCACTCCTAGCCAAACCATCTTCGACCAACATAACCTCAGCCTTTTAGGCAAGATTAACTTCTCTAACTGGTTCTGCGGCTATAACGGCACTCCCCGCTTGTTTGAGGTAGAAGGTGTGCTCGGCCTCGGTTGGCAACACAACTACAACCACAACAATGGCACTCGTGGCTGCAACGACGACAACTACATGACTGGTAAGGCTGGTTTCAACTTCAACTTCAACCTTGGAGAAGCTAAGGCTTGGACTGTAGCCTTGAAGCCTTCTATCGTATACAACACTACTAGCGGTGGCCATCAGCACCCCTTGTTCAACGTGAACAACAGCGCTATCGAAGTGTTGGCTGGCGTGACTTACCACTTCAAGAACCACAACAACGGTAAGCACTACATGACTTTGGTGAAGGCTTACGACCAAGCTGAAGTGGATGGTTTGAACGCTAAGATCAACGACCTCCGCGCTTCTGTAAGCGACAAGGACGCTCAGCTCGCTAAGGCTAACGCTGAAAAACGTGAACTCCAGCAGACTATCAACGACTTGCGCAGCCGCAAGCCCGTGGTAGAAACTAAGACCGTTACTAACAACACGGCTTCTTTGGAGCAGACCGTTACCTTCCGTCAGGGCAAGAGCGTGGTCGATGCTTCTCAGCTCCCCAACGTAGAGCGCGTGGCTACCTTCTTGAAGAACCACAAGAATAGTACCGTAGACATCAAGGGTTACGCTTCACCCGAAGGCAGCGCAGAAATCAACGCTAAGATTGCTAAGGCTCGCGCTGAGGCTGTGAAGGACATCCTCGTAAACAAGTATAAGATTGCCGCTAGCCGCATCTCAGCTGAGGGTCAAGGCGTTGGCAACATGTTCTCTGAGGACGATTGGAACCGCGTATCTATCTGCACCATCAACGAAACTTCTAATAAGTAAGAAGATTAGAAAATTGTAGTTTCTACGATTTTGCAAGTTTTTCAAGCCGCACCATTCCCTATGCACAAGGGAGGGTGCGGCTTTCTTTGACGAAGAGGTTGAGCCGAATTGAAATTCAAGAAAAAAGACCAAAAAAATGCTATCTTTGCATTGCAAGTTTCAATACAACTTTGTACCTTTGCCTTGAATTTCTAGAAACAAGAATAATACATGGAGACGTTTTTCAAATCGCACGCTTATCTGATGGAGCACTTCAATGCACCCGTTCGCCGATCGCTAATGGACACCATCGACTGGAGCTACCGCATGATAGGCATTAAAGGCCCTCGTGGCGTGGGACGTACTTCCTTCCTGTTGCAGTATGCCAAAGAAAACTTTGACGTACGGCTTCGTCAGTGTCTATACATTAACCTTAATAGTTTCTATTTTCAAGCCCACGGAATTGTCGACTTTGCTGGCCGCTTTATGGCAGAGGGAGGACAAGTGTTGATAATCGACCAAGTGTTTAAACTCGCCAATTGGCGCGAACAGCTTTGCGAGTGTTATCATAAGTATCCCTACTTACGCATTGTCTATGCCACAACCTCAGTAAATCCAGGCGATGGCGAGGACGATACCGAGCTTTCGTCGATTAGCCGCACCTACGTGCTTCATGGCTTCTCGTTCCGTGAATATATCAATCTCGAAACCCATGAGAATTTTGACGCCTACACCTTCGACCAACTCTTGGCTGAACACGATCAGATTCTCAAAACCATACTGCCCAAGGTGCACCCTTGGCACTATTTCCAAGACTATCTACAACACGGCTACTACCCCTTCTTCCTCGAGAATCATAACTTCACCGAAGCCTTGCTCAAGGCGATGAACAACATGATAGAGGTGGACTTGCTGCTCAATAAGCAGATAGAGCTGAAATACCTCTCACGCATCAAGAAGTTGCTCTATCTCTTGGCCATAGGTGACCCTTCGTCGCCCAATGTGAGCAAGTTGGCGCAAGAGATTGGCACATCGCGCGCCACGGTGATGAACTATTTGAAATATTTGGAGGAAACACGCCTTATCAATATGGTTCACCATGAAGGAGAAACCTTCCCGCAGAAGCCGGCCGCCATCTATCTGCACGATGCCAACTTGATGTATGCCCTCTATGAGAACTGCATGAGCGAGCAGACGTTTATGGAGACCTACTTCGTCAACTGCCTATGGCGTCACCACACAGTGAATAAAGGCAAGCGCATGGGCATGTTCCGCATCAATAACACCACGAATATCTGCGTGTGCGACAAGAGCCGCCGCGTGCGCACCGCTGCCGACACCATTTACGTGAAGTATAACACCGACCTCGGCCGCGAAAACGAAATTCCCCTCTGGCTCTTCGGCTTCCTCTACTAATAAATAAGAGTTGAGGCTGAATAGTCGAACCACTTCGAATCAAAAGAAACATAACAAATATATCTATTTAAATAAGGCCCGATACGCTTGATGACTGAGGTTGCTTTGCCCGCACCACCCGCTTCGAGCCAAATACAAAAACTCATGGCAAACAAGAAATTCATTACTTGTGACGGCAACCAGGCCGCTGCGCACATTGCGTACATGTTTTCCGAGGTTGCTGCCATTTACCCCATCACTCCGTCATCACCCATGGCCGAGCACGTTGACGAATGGTCGGCTCAAGGCCGCATCAACCTCTTCGGCGACACGGTAAAGGTGCAGGAAATGCAAAGCGAAGGCGGTGCAGCTGGTGCCGTACACGGCTCCTTGCAGTCGGGCGCACTCACTACGACCTTCACCGCATCGCAGGGCTTGCTCCTGATGATACCTAATATGTACAAAATCGCAGGTGAGTTGCTCCCCTGCGTGTTCCACGTATCAGCTCGTACGCTCGCCACTCACTCGCTCTGTATCTTTGGCGACCATAGCGACGTAATGGCTTGCCGCCAAACTGGCTTTGCCATGCTTTGCGAAGGTTCCGTGCAGGAGGTGATGGATCTCTCAGCCGTAGCACACCTTGCTTCGCTCGAAACCCGCGTCCCCTTCATCAACTTCTTCGACGGCTTCCGCACCTCACACGAATATCAGAAGATTGAGGTGATGGATCAAGAGGACATCCGTCCGCTCGTGCCTATGGACAAGGTGAGCGAATTCCGCAACCGTGCCCTCACCCCCGAGCACCCCGTAGCTCGCGGTATGGCCGAAAACCCCGAAACCTTCTTCGCTCACCGCGAAGTGTGCAACCCCTACTACGAC
>CAVFOF010000006.1:0-21045 GCA_963623895.1 bacterium | reverse complement strand
AAACCCCGAAACCTTCTTCGCTCACCGCGAAGTGTGCAACCCCTACTACGACGCAGTGCCCGAAGCAGTGGAGAAGTACATGGCTGCTATCAGCAAAATCACAGGTCGTGAGTACAAACTCTTCAGCTACTATGGTGCCGACGATGCCGAACGCGTCATCATCTGCATGGGCTCCGTAACCGAAGCTGCTCGCGAAGCTATCGACCACCTCAACGCTAAGGGCGAGAAGGTAGGTATGATTAGCGTTCACCTCTATCGTCCCTTCTCAGTGAAGCACTTGCTCGCTGCAGTGCCCAAGACTTGCAAGAAGATTGCCGTGCTCGACCGCACGAAGGAACCTGGTGCTAACGGCGAACCCCTCTACCTCGACGTGAAGGATGCCTTCTACGACGTAGAAAACCGTCCCCTCATCGTAGGTGGCCGCTACGGTCTCGGCTCTTGCGACACCACCCCTACCATGATTATCTCGGTTTACGACAACCTCGCATTGCCAGAACCCAAAGACCACTTCACCCTTGGCATCGTAGACGACGTAACCTTCCACTCACTCCCCTTGGAGAAGGAAATGGCTCTCGGTGGCGAAGGCATCTTCGAAGCCAAGTTCTATGGCCTCGGTGCTGACGGTACGGTAGGTGCTAACAAGAATTCTATCAAGATTATCGGTGACAACACCGACAAATATTGCCAAGCTTACTTCTCGTACGACTCTAAGAAGTCGGGTGGTTTCACTTGCTCTCACCTTCGTTTTGGTGACCACCCCATCCGCTCTACTTACCAGATCAAGACGCCTAACTTCGTGGCTTGCCACGTACAGGCTTACTTGCACATGTACGACGTGCTCCGCGGTTTGCGCGACAACGGCACCTTCCTGCTCAACACCATTTGGGAAGGCGAAGAATTGGCTAAGAACCTGCCCAACAACGCCAAGCGTTATTTCGCAGAACACAACATCACTGTCTACTACATCAACGCAACGAAGATTGCCCAAGAAATTGGTCTTGGCAACCGCACGAACACCATCCTTCAGTCGGCCTTCTTCCGCATCACTGGCGTAATCCCCGTCGACTTGGCCGTAGAGCAGATGAAGAAATTCATCGTGAAGTCCTACAGCAAGAAGGGTCAAGACATTGTCGACAAGAACTATCAAGCTGTTGACCGTGGTGGCGAGTACAAGCAACTCACCGTTGACCCCGCTTGGGCAACCCTCCCCGAAGATGAGAAGATTGTTCGCGACGAACCCGCCTTCATCTCCGACATCGTTCGCCCCATCAACGCACAAAATGGTGACCTTCTCCCCGTTAGTGCTTACAAAGTATCAGAAGATGGTACTTGGCACCAAGGCACAGCCGCCTACGAAAAGCGTGGCGTAGCAGCCTTCGTTCCCGTATGGCACAAGGAGAATTGTATCCAGTGTAACAAGTGCGACTTCGTCTGTCCTCACGCTGCTATCCGTCCCTTCGTTCTCGATAACGAGGAAATCAACGGCTTTGCTGGCGAAAGCATCGAAATGAAGGCTCCCGCCGCATTGAAGGGTATGCACTTCGTACAGCAAGTTGACGTAATGGACTGCCTCGGTTGCGGTAACTGCGTTGACGTATGCCCTGGCCTCAAAGGCAACAAGGCACTCGAGATGGTTCCCCTCGAAGGTCAGCTCGGCGAAGCAGCCAACTGGGATTACTGCGTGAAGAGCGTATCAAGCAAGCAGCACCTCATCGACATCAAGCAGAACCCCAAGAACTCACAGTTCGCCACTCCGCTCTTTGAGTTCTCAGGTGCTTGCTCTGGTTGCGGCGAAACTCCCTACGTCAAGCTGGTTAGCCAACTCTTTGGCGATCGTCAGATGGTAGCCAACGCCACTGGTTGCTCTTCCATCTATTCTGGTTCAATCCCCTCTACTCCTTACACAACCAACGAGAAGGGGCAAGGTCCCGCTTGGGCTAACTCCCTCTTCGAGGACTTCTGTGAGTTTGGTATGGGTATGATTTTGGCCAACAAGAAGATGCGTGCTCGCATCCAATCACTCTTCGAAGGTGCTATCGCCGACGAAAGCGTGCCTGCTGAATTCAAGGCAGCTGCTCAAGAGTGGATTGAAGGTCAGAACGACGCTACTGCAAGCCGCGCTGCAGCCGAGAAACTCGAGCCTATGATTAAGGCTGGTGCTGAGAAGGGCTGCCCCACTTGCAAGCAACTCTCCGAACTTTCTCACTTCCTCACCAAGCGCAGCCAGTGGATTATCGGTGGTGACGGTGCTTCTTACGACATCGGCTATGGTGGTCTCGACCACGTGCTCGCTAGCGGTGAAGACGTTAACATCCTCGTGCTCGACACCGAAGTTTACTCCAACACTGGTGGTCAGGCTTCCAAGTCAACTCCTATCGGCGCAATTGCCCAATTCGCTGCAGCTGGTAAGCGTGTCACTAAGAAGGATCTCGGTATGATGCAAGCCACCTACGGCTATGTTTACGTAGCTCAGGTAGCAATGGGTGCCGACCAAGCCCAGTGCTTGAAGGCCTTCCGTGAGGCTGAGGCTTACCACGGACCTTCGCTCATCATCGCCTACGCTCCCTGTATCAACCACGGTTTGAAGATTAAGGGCGGTATGGGTCGCAGTCAGGCAGAGGAAGCTCGTGCCGTGGCTTGCGGTTATTGGCACTTGTGGCGCTTCAACCCCGAACTCGCCGAGCAGGGCAAGAACCCCTTCACTCTCGACTCAAAGACTCCCGACTGGGATCTCTTCCAAGACTATCTCGACCACGAGGTGCGCTTCCTCTCACTGAAGAAGGCACTTCCCGAGCAAGCTCAAGAGCTCTACGACGAAACCAAGCGTGCTGCTCAGCGTCGCTACGCTTCTTACGTTCGCAAGACTCAGGAAGACTGGTCGTTGCCTCAGGAATAATTGCTAAGAAGGGGAGAGTAGCCTAAACTCTCTCCCCTATATAGGCAATCCCCCGCAGCAAACTGCATGTTTGTTGTCATACTCTCTATTTTTTTTACACACCTCTTGCGTTGTTTACGTAAGGGGTGTGGTTTTTTTTAGGGCAATTTTTCTAACGTAAACTCCTCGACTGGTAGCGAAAAGTGTGATAGTTGTTAACAACTTACAATTTAGTCAAATTTTATTGCTGTCAGTTGTGTACAACTTACTATCTAGTCAAATTTTATTGTTGTTAGTTGTGTACAAATTACTTACGTGTACAACATTATTGCTCCTCCCTACGAATTTTTCCGATAACTCAGCACAGCCCAGCCGTTCATGACGAGGGCGAAGAGCAAGAGGGCTAATAGTTGGTGACGGATGCTGAAGAAGTCGCCGCCTCGTACGAACACTGTGCGGATGGCGTCGATGAAATAGTGTACGGGGTTGACGTAGGTGGTGAGCAAAGCCCAGTGGGGCATGGAGCGTACGGGGGTGAGTAGGCCGCTGAGTAAGAGCAAGAGCATCACGATGAACCACGTGACGAGCACGGCTTGCTGCATCGTCTCGTTGTAGTTGGAGATGATTAATCCCATTCCGCTGAAAGTCAAGGCTAACAGAATAGCCAGAAGGTAGATGAGACCGATGTTGCCCGCTGGCGTAATGCCATACACGCCCCACGACACGAGGAGGCTAATAGTAAGCACGATTAAGGCCACCGCCCAGTAAGGGATGAGTTTGGCTAGAATGAATTCCCACTTCTTCACGGGTGTCACGTTGATAGCCTCGATAGTGCCCTGCTCCTTTTCGCCCACAATGTTGAGCGAAGGAAGGAAGCCGCACATCAGCATGATGAGAATGGCCATGAGAGCCGGAATCATAAACACCTTGTAGTTGAGGTACTTATTGTAGAGAAACAGTTCGGACACGATGGCTGAGGAAGCGTTGCTCCTCACGCTTAGCGGCTGAATGGGCAATTGGCTGGCCCATGCGCTACCCGAGAAGTGCAGATTAATGATGCGGCTCAGGTAGGTAGTGCCCATGCTCCCCTTGGTGCCGTCCACGGCATTCGCTGCAATCAGTAAGCTTGGGTGTTCGCCTTGCACGAGTTGCCGTTCGAAGTGTGGTGGAATTTCTAGAATAATGTCCGCCTTCGAATGCT
Organism: bacterium; assembly: GCA_963623895.1. Lineage (GTDB taxonomy): Bacteria > Bacteroidota > Bacteroidia > Bacteroidales > Bacteroidaceae > Alloprevotella. Next base: position 16,969 of record CAVFOF010000006.1, on the reverse strand, counting down.
CTACATGGCTGAGTGCTTCCGCATAACTTGTGCTCTGAGATCCTAGCACGAAGTAGTCGCTCGCTTCGATGCGGTGGGTGAGTTGCGTTGATAGCGAACTGTGATCATTGTCCACCACGTCGACCACGATGTTCTTCACCTCTTGGTTCATCACCCAGGGCAGTATGCACATAATCATGATGGGGAACATCACTATGAGGCGCATGATGAAGGAACTGCGTCGCATTTGCAAGAATTCCTTTCGGAGAAGATAAGTTAAGGGCATAGGGCTATTCCAATCTTTTGTTGAACTTTAGTAAGGCTGCGCTGAGCAACACGGCGGTCATCGTGGCCAAAGTGGCTATTTCGGGCAGCACTTTGTCGACGCTTACGCCCATGATGAGCAGTTTGCGTAAGGCCGAGATGTAATAGCGTGGCGGCATGATGGCGGAGACGTACTGCAAGATTTGCGGCATGCTCTCCACTGGGTAAATCATGCCGCTCAGCATGATGCAGGGCATGATGAGCAGCATGGCCGAGGCAATGAGTGCCACCACTTGTGTGCGAGCAACGGTGCTGATGAGCAGACCGAGCGAAAGCGCAAGCAAGATGTAGATGCCCGATACCGCGTAAATCCACCCGATGCTCCCCGCAAGCGGCACGCAGAGCACGTATTTCGAAAGCAGCAGCGTGGTGGTGAGAATGACGAACGCCATCACGAGGTAGGGCACGGCTTTAGCGATGATGATGAGCAAGGGGCGCATGGGGCTTACGAGCAGCACCTCCATCGTGCCCCTTTCCTTTTCGCGCACAATGCTGATGCTCGTCATCATGGCACAGATGAGCATGAGGATAACGCCAATAATGCCCGGCACAAAGTTGTAAGCACTTCGCATCTGCGGATTGTAGAGCAGCGAGGTGTGGAGCGTAAAAGGGGAGAGGCTTTGTGCCCCGTTTGCGGGCTGACTCAAAATCTGCGTAGCGTAGTTGGCATACATTTGCGCCATGTTCGGGTCGGCCGCATCGGTGATGATTTGCACCCTTTCGCCGCTAGTTGCCTCCTTTTTAAACACGAGGGCGATGTCGGCCTTTTGATTACGGATGAGCCGTTCCGCCTCGGCGGTGGAGGGGACGGTTTGAATGATGTTAAAATACTCGTTAGCTCCCAGTCGCTCCACGAGAGCTTGCGTTTCGTGGTCGATAGTGGAAGTCACCACCACGGTGCGCACGTTCTTCACGTCGTTGGAGATGGCGAAGCCGAAGAGCAGCATCTGCACGATGGGCATGCCCACGAGGATGAGCATTGTGCGCTTGTCGCGCAAGATGTGACGAGTTTCTTTTAGGACGAACGATAAAAACTGCTTCATTGTCGGGTAGATTGTCTTGCTAAATAGGTGAACACGTGGTCCATGTCGGGTTGTTGCAGCTGCGCTTTCAGTTCGGTGGGCGTGCCAAGAGCCTTAATCTTTCCGTCCACCATGATAGAGAGGCGGTCGCAATATTCCGCTTCGTCCATGTAGTGGGTGGTGACGAACACGGTGATCCCCTTGTCGGCCGCCTTGTAGATAAGTTCCCAAAACTGATGCCGCGTGGCGGGGTCTACGCCTCCCGTAGGTTCGTCGAGAAACACGATTTCTGGGTCGTGGATAATGCTTACGGAGAAAGCCAATTTTTGCTTCCAGCCTAGCGGCAAACTCGCCACGATGTCGTTTGCGTGGTCGGTGAGTTGCAGCTGATTGAGTAAGGCTTCCATTTTCTGCTTGATGCGTTGCGGCTCCATGCCGTAGATGCCCGCAAAAAGGCGGATGTTTTCGCTCACAGTGAGGTCTTCGTAGAGCGAGAATTTTTGGCTCATGTAGCCAATGTGTCGCTTAATCTTTTCGTGTTCCGTGCGGATGTCGCATCCCGCCACGCATCCACTTCCGCTCGTTGGCTGATTTAGTCCCGTAAGGATGTGCATGGCTGTGGTTTTTCCCGCTCCGTTGGCTCCGAGAAAACCGAATATCTCGCCCCTACGCACGCTGAAGCTAATGTCGTCTACGGCGCGAAACGAGCCAAAAGCCTTCACTAGGTGTTCCACCTCAATCACGTTATCCGCTGAGCCTATTTGTTTGGCGTGGCTGGTGCCTTCGGGCATGAACACCTCGTGGAATTGCTCTAAGATGTCTGCTGGTTTCCCAATGCCCCGCACTTGCCCTTCGTGGAGGAAGGCGATGCGATGGCAGCGGCGCACCTCGTCGAGATAGGGCGTGGCCACCACGATGGTGATGCCTTGAGCGGTGAGTGATTCGAGCACGTCCCAAAACTCCTTCCGGCTCACGGGGTCGACCCCCGTGGTAGGCTCGTCGAGCAAGAGCAACGAGGGCTTATGCACTAGGGCGCAACACAAAGCCAACTTCTGCTTCATGCCGCCCGACAAGGCTCCCGCCCGCCGCTTCTTGAAAGGTTCGATTTGCGAATAGATGGGACGAATGCGCTCATATTCCGCCTCGACGGTTGTGCCGAAGAGCGTGGCGAAGAAATCGAGGTTTTCTTCTACTGAGAGGTCTTGGTAGAGCGAGAATTTGCCTGGCATATAGCCCACTATCTTCCTTATCTCCTTCAGCCCCCTCACCGTGTCGTGGCCGCTCACGCTCACCTCTCCGCTATCGGGAAGCAACAGGGTGGCAATGAGGCGGAATAGGGTAGTTTTGCCCGCCCCGTCTGGCCCGATGAGGCCGAATATTTCGCCTTTTTCCACCGAGAAACTCACCTCTTGAAGTGCTTCCACTCGGCCGTAACGCTTGCTTAGGTGATTGACTTCAATAGCTATGCTCATTCGTTCCGTAAGTTTATAATTTCACTTCGCCATATTGGCCAATCTTCACGTAGCCGTCGTTCGTAACGGCTATTTTTACGGCATACACAAGGTTGGCACGCTCGTCGTCGGTGAGGATAGTTTTTGGGGTAAACTCCGCTTTCGAGGAAATCCACGTCACGCGCCCAGCATACTCCTTGCGCTCGCCACCGCCATAGTCGGCAAACACCTTCACTCGCTGACCTATCTTCACTTCTCGGAGTTGGGCTGAGGTGAAATAGGCACGAAGGAAAAGTTGCTTCGTGTCGGCTAACTTAAAGAGCGGCTTGCCGATGCTGACGAACTCTCCCCGCTCGACATACTTCTCGAGCACTGTACCCGAAAGCGGCACGATGACGCGACACTTGCGCAGCTCGTCGGCCACTTGCTGGCGTTGAATGTCGGCGGTGCTCATTTGAGCGTTGAGGCTGTTGGTGGAGGTGGTGAGGGCGGAAAGTTGCGCTTCGAGTTGACGTTCCAATACGCTGATTTGACTCTTTGCGTCGTCCACGGCCTTCTGATTGCCCGCTCCCTCCTTGGCTAGTTGTTCAAAGCGGGCGCAATCCTCGCGTGCTTTGGCCAACTGCTGCCGTGTGGCCGCCACTTGCTTCGCAGCGTCGGGACGTTGAGCCGCATACACTAGTTTGGTTGCCCCGATTTGCTGCGCTTTCAAGTAGAGCTGCACGGTGTCGATGAGAGCCACTTGCGTGCCAGCCGCCACGGTGTCGCCCTCGTTGAGGCAGAGTTGCAAGAGCTTGCCGTTTTGTTCGGCCGATAGGGTTATTTCCGTAGCTTCGAAAGTGCCCGTTGCGTCGTAGTCCTTCTGCTGCTCGCTGCACGAGGGTAGGGCAAGTAGCGCAAGAAATAGTGGGAGTAGGGTGAAAGGGCGAGATGTTCGTATCATAGTCCGTTAATGTCGTTTTGATTATAAATTTCCTTTAGTAATTGCAGTTCGTGCAACGCTCTTTGTGCTCGGGCTTGGCTCACGGCATTGATGTGGCGCACGAGTTCGTTTACGCTCTCCGTGCCTAGCTTCACCTTCTGCTCGCTTCGGCTTAGCAGACTTTCGCGCAAGCGCACCATTTCCTCATCTAGCGTCAGCTGTTGGCGTAGCGAAGCGATAGCCCCTTCCGCCTCTTTGTTTTGCAAGCGGTTGTTGAACTCGAACACGTCTTGCTGCGATTGGTAGAGTGCGCTTTGCGTGTCGAGGCGTCGCAGGTCGTTTTTTCGAGTGTAGAGTGCGCTGATGTTCCACGATAGCGACACGCCGCCAAGCAGCAACCCCTGGTTCAGCCATCCGCTTAGCTTGGTGTGGAGCAGAGCCGAACCGAAAAAGCCTAACGTGGGGCGCAGTTTGGCATCGAGCTGCTTGCGTTGCGCCGAGAGCAGAGCTTGTTGCGAAGCGTAGTAATTGAGTTCGGGTCGCTTCAATCCCGTTGTGCTCACCGCCTCGGGCTTTTCCAATGATTCAGTTTCGCTCAACTCCTTACCTATAAACGTGCTCAGCATGCGCAAGTAGGCTTTGCGGTTAGTCAGCAAGGCCTGCGTTTGTTGCTTTGCTTTGAGCAGCTCCACTTGGATTGTCTCCCTATCGCCTTGATTGGCCATGCCGCTCTTCTGTAGACTTTCGATGGTCTGCTCGCTCGTGCGTAGGTCGCTCGTGCGTAGGTCGTTTTGCTTGATTTGCTCGTCGAGCAAGAGGAGGGCAAAGTAGAGTTGATTCACCCTTTCTCTCACCGCATAGAGCGACACTTCGAGTTGCTTGCTTTCTACCTCGCTCTGCGCTGAGGCCACGGCTTTCTGCGCCGAGATTTGTCCGCCGTCGTAGAGCGTTTGGTTCACGCTGATTGAGCCACTAGCCGCCCAATTCTTTAGGTTAACGCCCATCGCTTGCGTTTGCGGTGTTGTTTTCAAGATGTCCGTAAACCCCATTGCGCTGGCCGACACGCTCACTCGGGGCAGCCACCCTTTGGCCGCGTTGTCGAGCGTGAAGTTGCGGCTTTGCTCAATCAGCGCATACTGACGGATGGCGGGGTAGTTCTTTCTAGCCAATTCCCGTGCCTCGCTGAGCGATAGGGCTTGTGCTGTGAGCGGCAGGGTAAGGAGACTGGCTATTAGTGTCTTTCCTAAAATCTTCATATTTGCTTGATGTCTTTTTGAATTTCGCTTGCAAAGGTAGGGTAGTGAGCCGTGAAGCGGATAATCTAAACAAAGGGAGAAATGGCCGAAATGTAGGATGTGTGACGAGAAAGGCCATTATTTTGTCTTAAAGTAGCTATCTTTGCTTCGTGTATCGAACATTTAGAACATTCTCTATGATAAATCAAAAACAACCCGAACGCCTCGACATGCAGAAGATGTTTGAAGCCTTCATGCAGCTCGACCTCATGCCGCAGCGTTACTACTATCATAAAGACCTCGCCGTGGTGCTCAGTCTGCATCAGGCCTTAAAACCTTTTATCGGCCTTTATAAAGGACCTTACTTGCTCGAGGACTACCGTATGGGCATTGTGACAAAAGGAGAATTGCATACCATTGTCAACCTTACAGAATATAGGGTCTCCGAGGGCGATGTGTTCCTCATTTTTCCAGGTAGCATCGTAGAGCCTCTAGCTATGACCGACGATTTCTGCGTGATGGGCATGGGGCTATCGGTGGAGCTGATGCATCTGGCTCATCCCAATGGGCTGCCCGAACTGTTTTGCGGCCTTCACAAGCACTGCTTGCTTCAAACCACTCGAGAAAATCGCTTGCTCTTGGGGCAGCTGCTCCACCTCTTGCTGCTTGTGGCCAACTCTCAGCCGCGCGAGGTGGCTCACCACTTAGTGGCCACAATCACCGCTTTCTTTAATACGCTCTATCATGAGCAGTCGGCCACCGCTAAATTCTCAGAGTCGCGCACGAGTGCCAACGACCTATTCGACCGTTTCATTCAGCTCGTCAATCAGCACTGCCGCAAGCATCGGCAGCTAGCTTTCTATGCCGACCAACTCTGCCTCACGGAGCGTTACCTCGGTACGGTGGTTCGTCACGCTAGCGGCATTACGGCTAAGGAGTGGATAGACAAAGCCGTCATCACTGCGGCCAAAGTGATGCTGAGACATACCAATAAGCAAGTGGCCGAAATCGCCAACGAGTTTCACTTTCCAAACCCCAGCTTCTTTTGTAAATATTTCAGAAGGTTAGTGGGCTGTACACCGCAGGAGTATCGACTCGATGGGAAGAAAAAATAGTCTGACTATTCGCTTGCACTATTTAACCTATATTGGATAAAAGGTAACCATTCAGCAAAGGGGTAACTACTTAGGTGGGTGTAAGCGTAACTCAAGTGTTGAATTTAGAAGGGGACGGGCTGAAAACCCAACCTGCACCTCTCGTTTTTCCCTTCCTACTCGCCTTCAAAAACGGGCTTTGCGCAGCGGCAGCCAACCCCGTTTTTTTGAGTTTTTCCTACCCGCCTAATAGGAAAAACTACCCGCCTAATTGTGCTTCACTACCCGCCTAATAGTAAAAACTATCGGCCTAATAGTTTTTACTATTAATGGACTACGAACAAACGAATACGATCTTCATTACTTTCTCTATCTTAAAAATGAAGAGAACTCCCAAAAAATTGTTACCTTTGCTTTTCAGCAGTAAGCAAATGCCTAGAAAATCGTTTGCTTCGCTCTGCTGGCCGCAACGTGTGGGCAATCCTTTCTCGCAATAAGCAGACCCACGTTGCGTGTAGCCTTAGAGAAAACGCATGGAACAGAACAAGCCATTCAAATACTTACAACATATCAACTCGCCCGCCGACTTGCGTCAGCTTCCCGTAGAGGCCTTGCCCACGGTGTGCGAGGAATTGCGTCGCGACATTATCCACGAACTGGCCTTCAACCCGGGGCACTTTGCCTCGAGCCTTGGGTCGGTGGAGATAACTGTGGCCATGCACTACGTGTTCAACACTCCTTACGACCGCATCGTTTGGGATGTGGGGCATCAAGCCTATGGTCACAAAATTCTGACGGGGCGGCGCGATGCTTTCCGCACTAATCGCAAACTCCACGGCATACGCCCTTTTCCCTCGCCCGAAGAGAGCGAGTACGACACGTTTGCCTGCGGCCATGCCTCCAACTCCATCTCGGCAGCCCTCGGCATGTCGCTCGCTGCGGTGAAGAAAGGGGAGAACAATCGGCACGTGGTGGCCGTGATTGGCGACGGAGCGATGAGCGGCGGTTTGGCCTTTGAGGGGCTGAACAACGTGTCGGACACGCCCAACAACATGCTCATCATTCTCAACGATAACCACATGAGCATCGACCGAGCCGTGGGTGGCATGAAGGAATATTTGATGCACTTGCACACGAGTAGTTGGTACAACCGGCTACGCTTTTCCATTGCACGCAAACTCACTCGCATTGGAGTGCTCAACGAGAATCGCCGTCAAGCCTTACTGCGGTTTAACAACTCGGTGAAGTCGATTCTGACCAATCAGCAAAACATTTTTGAGGGTCTAAATATTCGCTATTTCGGTCCGACCGACGGCCACAACGTGGTGGAACTCGTGCGCATACTCAACGAGATAAAGGATATGAAAGGCCCCAAGCTCCTTCACCTACACACCCGCAAGGGTATGGGCTATAAGCCCGCTATGGAGGACGCTACCGTTTGGCACGCTCCTGGCAAATTCTGTATAGAAAGCGGCGAGCGCATTGTGGAAAAGCCCGAGTCAGCTCAGCCGCCTAAGTTTCAAGATGTGTTCGGCCACACTTTGCTCGAGCTTGCCGAGCAGAACCCCCGTATCGTGGGGGTGACGCCCGCCATGCCCACAGGTTGCAGCATGAACATACTGATGAAGGCTCTGCCCGACCGCGCCTTCGACGTGGGTATAGCAGAGGGACACGCCGTGACCTTCTCAGCGGGGATGGCCAAGGAGGGCTTGATACCTTTCTGCAACATCTATTCCGCCTTTGCTCAGCGTGCCTACGACAACCTCATCCACGATGCCGCCTTGCTCAACTTGCCCCTCGTGCTTTGCCTCGACCGTGCGGGCTTAGTGGGGGAAGACGGCCCCACGCATCATGGGGCTTTCGACTTGGCTGCGTTGCGCCCCATTCCAAACCTCACCATTGCCTCTCCCTACGACGAGGCCGAGTTGCGCCGCTTGATGTACACCGCCCAACTGCCCGACAAAGGTACTTTCGTGATACGTTACCCCCGTGGCTGCGGGTCGCTTGTGGACTGGCACGTGCCGCTCGAGGAAGTGCCCGTGGGAAAAGGGCGCAAACTGAAGGAGGGGAAGGATTTGGCCGTGTTGACCCTTGGCCCTATCGGCACGGAGGCCGCCAAAGCCATTGCGCTAGCTGAGGCCGAAAAGTCTGGTCTGAGCATTGCCCACTACGACCTTCGCTTCTTGAAGCCCCTCGACGAAGAATTGCTCGAGGAGGTAGCCACTCGATTTAAGCGCATCGTCACCATTGAAGACGGTGTGCGCAAGGGCGGTATGGGTTCGGCCGTGCTGGAATGGATGGTCGACCACGGCTACACACCGCAGATTACTCGCCTAGGCCTGCCCGACGAATTTGTGGAGCATGGCACGGTGAAGGAGTTGCGCAAGATTGTGGGGCTTGATGCGGAGAGCATCAAAGCAAGGCTTATTTAGAATTGCCACAAATTGATTAAAAATTGGGGGCGACGCGTCCCCGCGTCGGCGCAAGAAGAAACGCTAGTAGAAAGCTAGTAGTTATGCATAAGATATGATGTATCTTTATTTATATCTACTATGTTTCATAGCTATTTGAATTGTATCTACTAGCGTTTCTTCTTGCGCCGACGCGGGGACGCGTCGCCCCCAATTTTTTGGCAATTTGTTGTTTGAAAAAGAAAGCGAGCCGTTGCATCACTGCAATGGCTCGCCTAGATTTAGGTACAAGTTTAGGCTATATTAATGTCGCTACATTAAGCAAACTTGCGTCGTATTGATATTGTTTAATTAAATGGGTTTGCATCTTTCATCAAGGGGTTGTTTTCAAGCTCCTTGTCGGGGATTGAGAAGTAGAGACGCTTGTCATTGTAGGGGATGGCTCCCGTGGCCGTTACGCTACCGTAGTAATCGTTGGCTGGACGCGTCATGCTCTTCTTAAAGCGCTTCAGCGTGAGGAGGCTGCGGCCTTCACCCCAGAACTCCATGCGCCAGTTGAAGTAGATTTCATCGAGCAGTGCGCTAGCGTCCATCGACTCCAATTGTTCTGCTTTATAAACGTCACGTTCATCGAGCAACGCCTTGAGGTATTCGCGACCCTTCTCCAAATTGCCCGAACGCACAGCGGCCTCGGCCGCAATCATGTAGGGTTCTTCTACACGCATGAAGTGGATGTCGTTGGTCCAAGTGGCATCTCCCATGGGGGTGCGAGCCGCATCGTAGAACTTGTTGACGGGCATGTAGAGGTAGCCTGCGGGGAATTGGTACTTACGGCCGTCCATGTAGATGGGAGTGGGCTCTTCTTCTTCCTCATCACCTTCCTCGGCAGTAGTGGTGGCTTCCTCATAATATTCGCCAGCCTGAGCCAAGAGGTCGGAGCTGATGCTTTTGTAGTCGCCAGCAGCAGCGTAGCTGTAGGTGAAGTAGTCAATCATGCCCCAGAAGGTGCAAAGTCCGCCAGTGGTTTCGTTGGTGATGTCCATACCCCACATCCAGTTGTTGTTGTTGATGGAGTTGAAGCCCCAAGTGAGGTCGTCGTAGCTCAGAATCTGCTTGCCGCTGCTTTCAAGGGAAGTTTCAGCTTCGGTGAGCGCATTGGCGTTGTCGCCCTTCTGCAAGTAGACGTAGGCTAGGATAGCGTGAGCCACTGAGGCATCGGGCATGCTGATGTCCGTGGGAACGGAACCATTCTCGGCAGCATACTCGTAGGCTGCGATGGCTGCGGTGAGGTCGTTGATTACCTGCGTGTACACCTGGTCGACCGTAGAGGGAGCTAGGTAGCTCGACTCGGTGGCGGTGAGGTAGAGGGGAAGCACCTTGCGATCCTTGCTCTCGTCGTAGGGAGGAGCGTAGTGGGTGATGAGGTTGAAGTAGCTATGGGCACGAAGCGTTTTAGCTACGGCATAGTAGAGGGCGTTCTCGCCATTTTCGGGCAACTCGTCGTTGGTCATGTCAATGATAGAGTTGGCCGAGTTGATTACGCGGTAGTAGTAGCGCCAAATGATGTAGGAGCGGTTTGAACTTTGGGTGTAGGCCTGAAGGCGAGCTTCGGCACGGAACCAACCATAACTACAGCCATTGGGGAACACCATGTCGCCCGACACGAGATCGTCGACAATGTCGACAGACTTCTGGCCGAAATCGTCCTGCTGAGTGGTACCACCCGATTGCCATGCCACGAGGTTGGAGTTGACACCGTTCACCTGGCCGAGCAAGATGTTGGTGTTCCACTTCATGTTCTTCTCCAGCTGGTCGGCAGTGATGTAGGTGCCGTCGGGCTCACGATCCAAGAAACTTTCGCTGCACGATGTCAGTGCCAATGCGCTAGCTGCGCCAACGGCAAGAGTCATCAGTTTGTGCTTGAATATATAGTTCATATTGAATAATCTTTGATGTTTGGTGAATAAATCAATTTAGCTTTCGTTTGCTTCGTTTGTAGTTGAGGCTCTGCGCTCTGATTAGAAGTTGAGTTTCAAACCAATGGTGAAGCTAGATGAGGGCAGATACTGCGTGGTGCTTGACTCACCAGCGATGCTGGTGCTAGGCATGAAGCCACGACGTGCCGAGAGGTAGAAGAGGTTCTGACCAGTGGCGTATACTTGCACTCCGTGCATACCGCCAAGACGCTCGGTGATGCGCTCGGGCAGATTGTAAGCTAAAGTGACGTTCGAGAGGGTGAGGTAGCTGCGGCTAGTGAGCCAGCGTGTAGAAGCGATGTTAGCGTAGTAGCCATCGTTGCTATCGCTAGAGAGCTTTGGCACGTCGGTTACGTCGCCAGCCTTTTGCCAACGCTTCTCAATGTCCTTGTGCCAGTTGTAAGCACCAGCAGAGTTGTCGCCCATGAGCAAGCGGTAGGTGTAGTCGAAGGCCTTGCCACCAATGCCGTAAGAGAAGGTGGTGGAGAAGGTGAAGTCCTTGATGCGGAGGTCGAAACCGAAACCACCAGTGAGCTTAGGCATAGCGCTGTCGCCCGTGTACTTGTAGGTAGCTTCTGCACCGCTCTCGGTGAGTTCTTCGCTCAGCGTGTAGCTCTTGTCCTTGTTCTGACTGCGGAAGGTCTCCAAGTTAGTGATGCTTTGAGTGGTTCCGTCCTCGAAGGTAGCTACGACCTTCTTGTATTGGGCAACACCCGTTTCGGGGTTTACACCAGCGTATTCACGAAGGTAGAAGTCGTAGAGCGAGTGACCCTTCTGCCAGCAGTAGTAAGAGGTCTGGTAGTAGTCTTGAGGCTGACCAGTACCTGCGTCGAGAGGCATTTCTACCATCTCATTCTTGTAGTGGGCGGCGTTCAAGCGGATGTCGAAGCTTACATTCTCTTTCTTCACCACGTGAGCAGTCAAGTTCACTTCTACACCCGAGTTGCGCATCTTGCCATCGTTGACGGGGTAAGAGGCGTAACCCATAGAGGGGTTCACGCTCTTGAGGAAGAGCATGTCGTAGGTGAGCTTGTTGAAGTAGTCGATTTCACCTTCCAACACGCCAGCGAGGTCGAATTCTACACCCACGTTCCAGTTGCTCGTCTTTTCCCAAGTGAGGTCTTTGTTACCCTTCTTGCTGAAGGTGAGCGAAGTGTTTCCGTTCATCTCGCCGATGCTATAGATGTCGTTGTAGGGATAGTAGGCTGCAGCATAGCTGCTTAATGCTACGGCCGAGAGGCTTTGGTTACCTACGAGACCCCAACTGGCTTTGAGCTTCAAGTTGCGAATCACGTTCTGGTGCTGCATGAAGTCTTCCTTCGTCACATTCCAAGCGGCACTGATAGATCCGAATTTACCCCAACGGTTGCCTTTGGCGAAACGGCTAGAACCGTCGGCACGGAAGGAGGCGTTGAAGAAGTACTTCGAATCGTAGTCGTAGGCCACCTGACCGAACCATGAGTCGAGGGTGTAGCCATAAGAGTAGCCATAGTTGCTCTGGTAGCTAACGGCGTTACCGAGCTGAGTGCCTTTGGCTAGGACGAGGTTGTATTTAGAGATGTAGGAATACTCATTGCTGGTCCAGTAGCTTTCGTGACCTACAAATGCGCTTACGTTGTGTACGTCTTTATAGAGGTGACCCCAGTTGAGAATTTGGTTGCCAGTGATGCCGCGTGAGGTGAAATATTTTTTGTCGAGACGGCCGTTCACGCTCTGAGCGTCGCCATAGAAGGGGTTGGTGATAACGTCGTTGAGTGAGTTATAATAGGTGTATCCCAAGTTGCCCGTGAGGCGGAAATCTTTGAGGAAGCGCACTTCGAGCGAACCGTTACCAGTGAATTGGTCGACCTTTGTGCGGTCCATGTCGAGGTTGGCCGAACCGGCGGGGCTGATACCCATATTGTAAGGACGACCTGCTGACGTGGTGTTACCATAGTCGTAGCGATAGCCACCTACGTTCTCGTCGATTACGCGATTACCATTCTCGTCGTGATAGAAAACGGGGAAGAGGGAGGGGCAGAGCACAGAGAACTCCAAAGCGTTGTTGGCGGCTGCATCATTTTGTACGGACTTGTTCTGCTCTGTGTTGGCATAAGAGAGGTTAACCGAACCCTTCAACCACTTGGTGATTTGCGACTCTACGTTGGTGCGCACGTTGAAGCGGCGGAAGTCGGCACCAACTACGTAGCCTTTATCCTTTACGTAGCCGATGGCGGTGTAGAAGGTGGTGTTGTCGTTACCGCCCGAGAGGTTGATGCTACCATCTACCTTATGGCCTGTGCGATAGAGTTCGTCGAGCCACTTTTCGGGGTCGTATTTGCGGGTGATGCCGCTATTGAACTTGCCCGTGGTGGGGTCGATAAGGTCAGCCCCCTCAGCGTTCCACATATTATATTGAACGGGTAGACCGTAGTTGTCGTTGAAGAGGTATTGCGAAGCAAGTTGCTTAGCCGTTTCTTCGTCATAGCCTGCACCATTATTGTAGTCAGAGGTCATGTAGCCATTCTTCATACCTTCCCAAGTGAGCTCGGTGAAGCGTTCGGGCGAAGTGATGGTGTTGTAAGTGGGAAGCCAGCGGCCGCTAACGGAGTATTTTACGTCGGCACCTACATGAAGTTTGCCTTTCTGACCACGCTTAGTGGTGATGATGACTACACCATTGGCACCACGCGAACCGTAGAGGGCGGAAGCGGTGGCGTCCTTCATGACGTCGATTGACTGAATATCTTTGGGGTCGATGCTAGAGAAGTCGCCATCGTAGGGCACACCATCTAGCACGATAAGGGGTTCTTGTGAACTGTTGATTGAACCTAAACCTCGAATAATGATAGAGGAGCTAGCACCAGGGTTACCGTCGGTATTGATAATCTGCACACCTGCTACTTCGCCTTGTAGGGCTTCGGTAACTTCAGTGGTGGCTTTGGCTTCAATCTTTTCGCCTTTCACTTTGGCCGCAGCACCCGTAAACGATGCTTTTGTTGCTTTACCATAAGCCACTACGTAGGCTTCGCCGAGTTGCTGCTCGTTTTCTTTGAGCGTAACCTGCACGTTGCCCGAGATGCTCACGGTGGCAGTGGTCATACCAAACGAGCTAACGCTCAGTTGCTTTGAACCTGCCGGCACGTTGCTCAACGTAAAGTTACCGTTGGCATCGGTGGCTGTCTTAATCTTTGAACCTTTCACTTGTACAAGTGCGCCCGAAACGGGGTGGCCAGTAGCGTCGATTACGCGGCCGCTCACCTTTTTCTGCGCCGAAGCTGTGGCTGCTGTCATCAGCAAAGCAGCTCCCAAAAGCACTAATTTTTTGTTCATATGTCTCAATGTTTAAATTTTGTATTTTCTTGTTTAGTTTTAAGTGCCTGCTCCTCTATGTTTACTTTAATCTTGTGGCACTTAATCTTAATTAAAAATGCATAAAACGTATAATTATGCAGAAATAATAATCAAAATGTTATTTATTTGTGGTTAATCTGAGTAAACTGTTACTAGACGGCTGCAAATATATGTAATTATGATTGTTAAAACAAAATTAAATTAAGAAAATATTACGTATATATTATTTTAGATGCAGTTTTTGTAAGTTTATATTGCATTCTGCACTATAAATAGTCGTCGTTGCGTCTCTTTTGTATGATTTAAGGTGGATGTTCTTTCCTCTTGGTCTAAAAACCTTGAAGCCATCGTTAAAAATAACGATGGCTTCAAGGTAGGGAAGGCTTACCGTAGGGTAGGGCAAACTTATTTTAGAAAAATGTAGGGGACACAGGGGGCTTGTGTCCTCAATGTAGGCGTAGAGTTATTTCTTTGCAACGGCTGCCACTTCGGCATCGAGCGAGCGGATGTGGAGGTCGCGTTGGGGGAAGGGAATCTCAATGTTGTGGGCATTGAGTGTGTTGTAGATGGCTTCCTTTACACGGCCAGTCATGATGAACTTTTGCTCTACAAGCACCCAGTAGGTGACGAAGAGGTTGACGCTATTGTCGCCAAAATCGTCGAACACGAGGCCTACGGGCTTCTTCGTGCTGATGATGTCACGGCCGTCGGCGGCTTTTTCGTTCACTGCCTTCACGGCTGCGATGAGCAGGGTGCGCACCTCGTCGACGTTCGTGCCGTAGGCCACACCAACGGGTACGGACACCATTTCGTAGGAGTGGTTCTTCGTGATATTCTTAAAGTTTTTGCTGAAAAGTGAACTGTTGAGGAAGGCAATGATGCAGCCGTCGGCAGTGACCACTTGCGTGCTTTGATAGGTGATGCTGTCTACCTTACCGCGGATGCCGTCACACTCGATGAAGTCGCCCACGCGCACACGTCCCGCCATGAGTTGAATGCCGTAGAAGAAGTTTTCGAGTAAGCCCTTCATGGCGAAACCGACACCAGTGGCCAAGCCAGCAGAGATGACGGAAATGGCGGTGGAGGGAATCTTCAGCATCTTGATGGAGATGATGAGATACAATCCCCACACGCAGATGGCGATGACGTTGTTAGCCAGGGTGAAGTTAGGCTGACCATTGACCACGACCTTCGACTTGTGATACTTGTGGTAGAGTGCCTTGATGAGGTAGTTGAGATAGCGGAACACGAAATATTGTGAGGCTACCAACACAATCTTGAAGAGCGAGAGTTGTACCACCCCCGTCACATCGAGGAAGTTTACCATGAAGAGGTTGACCACCGTAGCGGAGAGGTCGAACACATCGGCCGCCCACGAGATGGAGAACAAGACGGAAGCTACGCCGAGCACGGGCACAATGGCCATGGCTACGAAATCGTAGAACCAGGTCTGATTGATGTGCTTCTCGTGGCGGTTGCGAATGGCTTCGAGAATGTTGAGCTGCGGCTGTACGCCACTCTTGTTCTTGCCTTTTCCGCTTTTCACCTCACCGATGCGCTTAGCCAAGTGGCGGTTTTCGTAGACGGCGAGTAGGTCGTAGAGGCAGGTGATGGTTTGAATGGCTGCCAACTGGAACATCCACCAAATGAGGATTTGCACGGCGAGCAACGTGTAGCCATACCAAGCGGCACAGGTGGAGGCTATCATGATGACCACCGACACCCAGGTGTAGAAGATGTCGCTGCGGGGGATGTTGTCGTTGTGGCGGCGCACTCCGTTCCACTGCCAGAAGGTGAATAGCAATAAAATGGGCGGGAAGATGAGTTGCACCAAATTGTTGGGGATGAACACAATGCGGAAGGCGATGATGATGAACGACATCAGCATGATGGGGGTGTAGATGCGGAATCCGCTCTTGATTTGGTCGCCTTTTAGGCGGATGAGCAGGGAGACGAAGATGGCGCAGAGCAACCACGAGTACTCGATGAGTAACTTCGAGGCCATGAGGAAGAAGTTGTGGTACATGAACGAGCGGCAAATCATGATGCTCAAGGCAAAGAATATGATTGCTACGGCCAAGATGATGCACACTTTCTTCTTCATAAATTCCTCCGTGCGGAAGCGTTTAGGCACGAGCCAACGGATGAGCACGTTGCTCAATAGGGCTGCCACGATGAGGTAGAAGATCACGAAGGTGGAGAGGCCAATGACGATGGGACCGCGCCACTGCGAACTCACCGTGCGGCGCTTGCCGTTTGAGTCGATTGTTTCGGTGTCGTATTTCTCGTTCGCATCGGCTTTGGCCAATTGAGCGTAGCGCTTGAGCTGCGTTAGAATCTCAAAGTAGTTGGCATCGCCGTTGATGAAGATGGTGTTTTGGATGAAGGTGTAGCGTTGCAAAGCGTAGTCGTTGAGCGCCTTCAGTTTGGTGGAGGTCATTTTGTAGTGCTCATTGTCTTGCTCCACACTGCTGCGCATCTTCTCCAAATTGTTGCGCAAGGCGGTGGCAAACTTCAAGCAAGAGTCGCGGTCGGCAATGCCTTGCTTGCTAAGGGTAAAAGGTTGAGCCCCATTCTTGGGGGGCTTGTGTCCGCCAGGCATCGGTCCAACTAGTTGCGGCGCAGCGTTCACTCCATTGCCTTGCACTTGTGCGTGGGTTTGTGAGGCACTATCGGCTACGGCTGGGGGGATCGTTTGCAGCGAAGCGATGAGCGCATTGTAGCGGTTGAGTTCCGTGTTGATGCGGTTCATGATTTCCTGATAAGGCATGCTTCGTTTGTTGAATTCACGGTAGAGCGTGGTAGCCTCGTGGCAGGCATAGGTCATGTCGAAGGTGAAGTCCTGCTTTTGTGAGTAGAGCATGAGGCCGATTTGGTCGCTACGTTGCATGAGCGAAATCATCTGCTTATGTTGCATCTGCGTCATCGTGTTGTAGCGAGCCATGCTTTGCTTCTGCTCGTTGTAGGAGGCTTCGAGTTCGGCACGTAGCACGGAGAGCGTGGCGGCTAAGTCCTTTTCCTTCAATACGGCGTGAAGGGGTAGGGCGGTGAAGAGTAGCAGCAAGGCTAAGGCCACTTTTAATCCACTCTTTAGGGCTGAGCGTAAGTCGGTTAGGTTTTTGCGTATATACATATATATATAATATGTGTGGTGTTAGCTTTTTTTGGGAAAAAGGCTTAGTTGTTGAGTATCTCCTCTTTAACGCCTCGGGTGTCGACGGC
>CAVFOF010000005.1:0-28538 GCA_963623895.1 bacterium | reverse complement strand
GCGAGCGGTCGTCGTCGTAGATGGCAGGTTGCTCCTTGTCGAGGAACGTCAAGTCTACGATATGTTCTTGTCCTTCGAGTAGCAAATTCAGAAAGTCTAATAGCAAAGGCTTTGATACTTCCTGTCCGAAGATTCGCTTGAAACCTATATCGGTAAATGGATTGATGTATTTTGACATAGTCGGTTGTTTTTGTTGTGGGCAAAGTTACTAAGTTTTTCCGTTTCGCACGGAAAACTCCGTGGTTTTTCAAGTCTTAATTTTGAACATTAATGACCATTCCTAGGTTCAAATTAGAAGTGCAAATAATTTGAACCTAGGGTTTGTCTTTCCTAAGATTCTTACTCCTCTTTAATGCTCGATGCTTCTAGAATGTCCTTGATACAATTGACTGTTTTGCGGTAGATGTTTTTGGCAAAGTTGATGAGGTTACGTCCGATGGCTTTGATGATT
The DNA here is from genome assembly GCA_963623895.1 of bacterium. Lineage (GTDB taxonomy): Bacteria > Bacteroidota > Bacteroidia > Bacteroidales > Bacteroidaceae > Alloprevotella. Next base: position 28,087 of record CAVFOF010000005.1, on the reverse strand, counting down.
TGCTTGAAATTCATCACAAGGTAGACGAGGCCTTTTAGCGTGAGCTTTCCTGCCAGTAGCAAGTAGCTAACGATGTGGTTGCCCACAACGAATGAGGCCTCAATCAGTTGGTTTTGTCCTTGTCTAATGGGGTTAGCCATGAGTCGGTAGCCTTTCATCCAAAGTAAGGGTAGGCCGACACCTGCAAGAAGGTAAAGCCCCACCCATAGGGCATTGCTTGCAGGCTGCGTGATGGTGGGGTGGCTACCGATGGATTGCCAGGGCAAGCCGTAGTAGACTAACTTGAGTGCACTGACGGCCTTAAATGCCACGATGTGGAAAGCAAAGATGTAGAGCGTGTTGTTGCCAATATGCACAAGTGAACGCTTAAGCAGATGGTTGCGTTTGTCGATGAGTTGGCTCAGGTAGAGAAAGGCTACGAATGCGGCCACGGCAGGTATGGGGAGTGAATAGAAATCGTACAGCGTGGGTCCCCAAGTCATGCTAGTGGGGCAGAGGAAAGAGGCGAACAATAGAATAAGAGCGCAAGGCAAGGCTAGTTTCCAACTAAGTCTGTCGGCTATATTATATTGGCGCAACAAAAAACCTGCTGCCATTAGCGTCATGCCCATTAGTTCGCGATAGCCACCTTGGGCTACTCCCGAGAGTGTAAGCCCGTCGGCCACCTTCCAAAAGGTGAGGACTACCCCCGTGAGAAGTAGTGCCCAACCAGCTTCTTTGTTGTCAGTGAAGTGTTTACTACTGCGCAAGAACTTAAATAAGATGAAGAAGCCGATGCTTGCTAGAAATAGGGCGCGGAAGAACCAAAACGTGCCGCAAAGGAAATTGTCGTAGCCCGACATGTTAACCACGATGCTCCAAAGGTGTTGGCTCCATTGGTGCCAGTTGTAGGGGTGCATCACGCCTCCTTCTGCGTTGCCGTATTGCTCGCTCAGCAGTCCGAGAGAGAATAGCAAGTTGTGGATGATGAGAAAAAACACACTCCATCGCACGAAGGGCAAGTAGAGCCCCCTCACTCGATGCTTAAGAAAGGTGACACTATCGTTGAGGTATTTGGTGTGGAAGAAATAGCCCGCACAAAGGAAGAAGATGGGCACGTGGAAGATAAACACGAAATGGGAGAGCCACCCGCTTATGCCAGCGTGCGACAGCACTACGGCAATGATGGCGATGGCTTTCAGTATGGTGAAGCGGGTGTCGCGTGAACCGACTTTGCTTTCTGCTCGTGGCAGAGTGGTGACTTCGGTTGGGGCGTCCTGACTGTTCTCACTGGAGGGTAGTGGGACGGCCTCGGTGGAAAGTTCTATTGTGGTTGGGGCTTGTGCTGCGGTGTCGGTGGTCATAAGGCTTGCATGTGTTTAGAGGAAAAAATAGCTCCTCCCCTTATCCGTAGAAGGGGAGGTCGTCGTCGTGTTTCAAGCAGTCGGGCAATGACTTGGGCAGTTCCATCTTGTCGCTCTTCACGAAGGGTGAAAGGAAATGGAACATCCATGCTTTCATTCGCTTCCATCGGGAGAACTGCTTCCACACCTCGGGGGTGAGCAAATAGCAGCGGTTGTCGCGGTCGTGATCGAAGATGTCGAGCAGTTGTTGGGTGGTGTAGGCATCGTCTACAAGCAAGTTACACTCGTAGTCGTAGAAGAGGCTTCGTCCGTTCATGTTGGCCGAGCCGAGGAAGGAGTAGGCACTATCAACCATCATGATTTTGCTATGGTGAAAACCGCCCGTGAAGTAGTACACCTTTGCCCCAGCCTTCATCATGCGGTGAGCGTTGTAGTCGACGATACGGGGGGTGATGGGTATGTCGCTCTTTTCCGATACCATGATTTGCACGTCTACTCCTCGTTCCACCGCCTGCTTGATTGCTCGGCGGATATGGCGGCAAGGGGTGAAGTAGGGGGTGATAAGGCACACTTGCTTTTGTGCTTGGTTTATGGCGCAAACAAAGGTGTTGTGGATGATGCTTCCCGATTTGTGTGGTTCGCGATTGACCACACCTACTCGCTTTTGTCCGGCTGTGGGAGTGGTGTCTTGCTTGAGCATGCCAAAGTTCTTGCGAGCATTGCGCTCTCCGGGATAGTATTGGGAGCCTTGCACGGTTTGCCGAGTTACTTTGTTCCAAAAGTTGATAAACACCTTTTGCAGTTCGCCTACAGCGTCGCCTTCAATGCGTGTGTGTATGTCTCGCCACTCGCCAAACTCGGGCTTCCCAGTGATGTAGTAGTCGGCCACGTTCATGCCCCCCGTGTAGGCCACTTCGCCATCGATAATCACAATTTTGCGATGGTCGCGGTGCATGGCATGGTTTATCCAAGGGAAGCGCAAAGGGTCGAATTCAATGATTTCCACTCCACGAGCTCGTAGGCTATCTAGCTGACGAGCCCGTAGTGGGCGGTTGTTCGAACTATTGCCGAAGCCATCAAATAGGGTACGCACTTTTACCCCCTCGGCCGCTTTGCGCACAAGGATGGAGAAGAGCTCTTTCGAGATGGAGTCGTTGCGGAAGTTGAAGTACTCTAAGTGGATGCTTTGCTTGGCTGCACGAAGGGCTGGGAGAAGATCGGCGAACTTCTCCGTTCCCGTTTTAAAAACTACCACGCGATTGTTGTCAGAAAACTGCACTCCGTAGTCGGACTGTAGGTAGCTTACGATGTCGCGTTCATTGCGGTGAGTGTTGCGGCTGAGTTGTGCCAGTAGAGGCAAGGTGATAAAGTGTGCCAATAATAGAAGAATGGCTATGCGTGGCCTTATGGCTGTGGAGCGGCTTAAGCGACGGCCTTCTTGTTGAGGATTTTTTTGCCACTTGTGCCACGCAGTGGGGGGTGAGTAGTTATACGTGTTGATAGAGGTTCAGAGTTAATGGAGAAGAGAGCGGTGAAATACCTAAAGTTCTAGTGTGTAGGGTAGGGGGATGAGGCTTAGTTTGCCCCTCGTTACGATGGGTTAAATCATTGTGCTAAACGAGTCGACCACGCCAAGCAAGTGCTTTTCGGCATCCACCACCAATACGGAGTGGATTTTGTGTTGATGGAGGATTTTCTCAATCTGCGTAATCTTCGTGTCGGGAGCTACCTCCTTGGGGGTGCGCGTCATGATGTCGGCCACGGTTAGGGAGAAGAAACTGTCTTGCGAGTTCTCCATAGCTCGGCGTATGTCGCCGTCAGTGATGAGCCCCACAACCTTGTCGTCTTCGGTGGCGATACAAAGCCCCAATCGACCATTGCTCATGTGAATCACAGCCTCTCCGAGTTTCATCGTGGGAGGAATGGTGGGTAGGTCGTCGGTGCGCATCACATCGTGGGCCTTAGTTAGTAATCGTTTGCCCAGTGTGCCTCCAGGGTGGTATTGCGCAAAGTCGGAGGCCTTGAAATGGCGAGCCTCCATTAAGGCGCAAGCTAGGGCATCGCCTAGAGCCAGGGCTGCGGTGGTCGATGAGGTGGGGGCTAAGCCAAGGGGACAAGCCTCGTGGCTCACTTTAGCGTTAAGGTGAGCCGAGGCATATTGTGCAAGCAGCGACTGTGGATTGCCGCTCATGCCAATTACGGGGATATGGTTTTCGAGCAAGTAGGGCAGAAAGCGAAGTAACTCGTCGGTCTGTCCCGAGTTGGAGATGGCCAACACCACGTCCTCGTGTTGAATAACTCCCAAGTCACCGTGGAACACGTCGAGTGGGTTGATGAAGAAGCTCGGGGTGCCAGTCGACGAAAGTGTGGCAGCTATTTTGGCACCGATATGTCCGCTTTTTCCTACGCCAGTGACTATCAGTTTGCCTTTACAGTGCAAGATGATTTCTACGGCTTTGTCGAAGTTGTCGTCGAGTTGCGGAATAAGCTCGCGCAGGGCGTTGGCTTCGTCTTCAATGCATTTTATAGCTGTTTTTATGCAGTTACTCATGGAGGAGTTGTTCATTGCTTATAGATATAGGTGTGTGGATGGGATGGAATTATTTCATAAGGTTTTCAATCAAGCCTTCTAGTTGGTCTAGGTAGAGCATGTTCGGACCATCGCTCAGAGCGTGGTCTGGGTCGGGGTGTGTTTCAAAGAAGTATCCTTGTGCTCCGAAAGCCTTGGCGGCCATAGCCATTTGTGGCACGAATTGACGATCGCCCCCTGTCGTTCCGCCAGCACCGCCGGGACGTTGCACGGAGTGGGTACAGTCCATCACCACACGGTCGGCATATTGCTTCATGAGGGGCAGGTTGCGAAAGTCTACCACGAGGTTGTTGTAGCCATAGATGTTTCCCCGCTCGGTGAGCCACACTTCGTGGGCTCCAGCCTCGCGACATTTCTCTACGGGGAAGCGCATGTCGTCGCCCGAGAGGAATTGGGCTTTTTTGATGTTGACGATACACCCCGTGCGGGCTGCTTCGACGAGCAAGTCGGTCTGTCGGCACAAGAAGGCTGGAATTTGTAACACGTCCACCACCTGTCCTGCCGCCTCGGCTTGTGTGCTTTCGTGGATGTCGGTGAGTAGCGGAAGGTGGTATTTCTTCTTCACGTCGTGGAGCATCTGTAGCCCTTTTTCTAGTCCTGGACCGCGGAAAGAGTGGATGGAGGTGCGGTTGGCTTTGTCGAATGAGGCTTTGAAGTAGATGGTTACGCCTAGCTTGTTCTTGATTTCCACAATTCTTTGTGCTACTACGTCGAGCAGTTCGGCCGACTCTATCACGCAGGGGCCTGCTATAAATATAGGTGTCATCGTATCGTATGTGTTAGGGCTGCTCAAGAAAGGGCAGCTACGGGAGGGGTTTTGTAAGCTAGCAGAATGGCCGTTTATCTTATGTAAAGATAATGCAAACCGAACGCAATGGAAACTTGTTTCCAGATTGCTGAGGTGCCGCTTATCTTATGCAAAGATAATGTAATTTAGAGAGAATGCAAAGTCTGCCTTTGTTTTTGTATTGGGGCTAGTTGAAAATAACGGGGTTAAGCCCTTCTATAAAAAGACAAAGAGCCTAATGCCCAATAGGAGAGGGCAATAGGCTCAATAGAGGCTGAGCAGATTAGCTGTTGTCGCTTTCGCTGCCATCGTCAGCGGCTGATTCCTCGTTACCATACTTCACTAGGTGCGGTGCACATCGTAGAGAAGAAGACGTATGTCAAAATGACTATCTCTGAAAAACGTTGTCCCAAAAATGTCCAAAACTTTTCCGTATGGTTGGGATTTTGTGTCAGCGTTTAAAACGCTTCCTGAATTGTAGCTGGCGTTAATTGTCTCGTCAAATCTCGATTCTCTTATAGCGCAAGAATCGCAGTCAAAATGTTATAGTATGTTATTCATATGTGAATATTTATGCTCAAATAAGAGTTGTGTGTTTTTTTGTTTGAAACTCTCTTCTCTTCAAGCGTTTACATGTCAAAGTTAAACATAAGATCTGTAATTCAGTGGCTTTTAAGTAAAAAGTTCGTTCACAGCGTTTGTTAGTTGCATTGAATAAACAAAGTTCTTTCATTCGGTTGCTATAGGTCTAGCACGCTCTGTTCCTAAAAGTCAAACAGTAGCTATAAAACAAAAAGTTTGTTCGCCAGACTATCTCGTCGTAAGCGAACAAACCAAGTTTTTTCATCCTATCATTCAGTGTGTACAAACTAGGGGATTAGTGTCATTCTTCTTTAATCTTCTGAAGAATGCTGGAACGTTTAAGTGCGCAGATCGTAGCCATAAAGAAGAAGGCACGCCAACCAAAACTAATGGCGCAAGGAAAGAATATTCCTGATACACAGAGTTGAGCGTAGAATAAGTAGGTGGCTTGACGGGCCGATAGCTCAGCATCAAACAGAAAAAGGCAAGCTTCTTGAAGCTGCTGCACTAGTTTCGTTCCGCTTAGGTAGTTGGTGAGAGAGGCAAAGTTTATCATGCTTATAACTTTAAGGAGAGTATCTCTTTTGCGAAGGGTAAGTACTGACTTTTCCATATTGGTAATCATTTTAAAGTGTTTATGAATGATAGAGTAGATTCAAGAAGAAAGCTATAGATGGATGAAGTTTCTGCTTCTCCTTGTTTGCGCTTGCAAAGTAAGTGTTAAATAGCGTCAGTCTGCGTCGCATATAAGGGTAGGCATGTTAAAAATAGGGGGTAAAAGTGCATTTTCTTCAGACAAGCGCACATTTTTTGTGTTCTCGAACGAAAAACCTTGACGGGGAAGTCCTACCTTTGCATGGTTAATGTTTATGGGAAGGTGACATGCAACGTCATTTATACTCAATCCCTTAACACAAAGAAACTATAAACTATGGCAGGGCAGACCACCAAAGAGTATGTCTATATCGCCATCGATCTCAAATCTTTTTTTGCTTCGGTGGAATGTGTTGAGCGAGGGCTAAATCCTCTCTCGACCCATTTAGTCGTGGCCGATGCTTCACGCACCGATAAAACCATTTGTTTGGCGGTGTCGCCTTCGTTGAAGGCTCACGGCATTGCTGGAAGAGCACGCTTGTTCGAGGTTGTGCAACAAGTGAGACGCGTGAATGCCTTGCGTAGGCAGAGAACCTATGCACACCGACTGACGGGGAAATCCTGGCGCGACGATGAGTTGCAAGCCCACCCTGATTGGGAGGTGGACTATATCGTGGCTCCTCCTCAAATGCAAAAGTACATTGACTATAGCGTGCGCGTGTATGGGGTGTATCTACGCTACATTGCCCCCGAAGACATTCATGTCTATTCCATCGATGAGGTGTTCATTGACGCTACTCCTTACTTGAATACGTATCAGCTCACGGCTCACGAACTTACGGTGAAACTGATACGTGAGGTACTAGCCGAAACGGGCGTGACTGCCACCGCTGGTATTGGCACAAACCTTTTTTTGGCCAAGGTGGCAATGGATGTAGTGGCCAAGCATTTACCTCCTGATGCCGATGGCGTGCGCATAGCCGAACTCGACGAAATGAGCTATCGCAGGCAACTTTGGGCTTATCAGCCTATCACCAAGATATGGCGAGTGGGAAAGGGGTTAGCTCAGCGGTTGGCACAGCACGGCATGCACACCATGGGCGACGTGGCTCGCCAATCGGTGCGTGATGCCGAACTGCTCTACCGCCTCTTTGGTAAGAATGCTGAATTGCTCATTGACCACGCTTGGGGATGGGAACCGTGTACGCTAAGCGACATACGCAACTATCAGCCACAAAGCAACTCCTTGAGCCGAGGTCAGGTGTTACAGTCGGCCTATAGCTTTGAGAAAGCTCTGGTGGTGATGAAGGAAATGGTGGATAATTTAGCTTTGATATTGGTGGAGAAACAATTAGTGACCGATCAAATAGCTTTCAGTGTGAACTACGACCGGGAAAGCCTCAGCCTACCCAATTTCACTCAGGTGTATCATGGCGACATCGTGCTCGACCACTATGGACGCAGCACGCCAAAACCCGTTCGCTCCCAGGTGCGATTGTCGGAGCCTACCTCATCGGCTCGCTTGCTGATGGAGGCCGTGATGCCGCAGTTTCTAGAAAGAGTTAATCCGCATTTGCTAGTGCGGGCTTTAAACGTGGGGGCTGATAGGGTAATGAGGGAGGAAGAATGGGCTAGGCAGCGCAAACCACATGTGGTGCAACTCGACTTATTTACCGACTATGAGGCTCTCGAACAACAAAAGCAAAGGGAGAATGAAAGGTTGAGGAAAGAACGCTCCGTGCAAGAGGCCGTGCTGAAAATAAAGAAGGCTTTTGGCAAAAATGCCATCCTCAAAGGGCTGAACTTTGAGGAGGGGGCAACCGCACGGGAACGCAACGAGCAAATTGGAGGACACAAGGCTTAAGCGAACTTTCACAAGGCTTAAGCAACTTATTATAGAATTAGAAATGCTGAAGACGACGCAGTGAGCATTGCGCCGCCTTCAGCGTTTTATTTAAAAGGAGAGAGACGAAGCCCCATCTGTAAACTAAAGTTGACTGGCTTGTCGTGACGGATGTTGGGCAGACTGCTACCATCGGGTAGATAGTAGCGAAGGCCTGGTTCTACATAAATGCCTAGTTGAGAGGTGAGGTTAAGTTGTATGCCAGCTGCTGCTCCCATCGAGGCTTGCCAAAGCCCCTTTCCTAGATTGCTCACCTCAGGCGTGGTGGCATGATAGTTGTTGTTGACGATATACTCCGTGCGTTGCACCCCTTTTACGCATTTCTCAATGGCCGCTCCCGCTCCCATGTAAAGGTTTACTATGCGTGAGGTGAGCAGGGTGTAGTTCATCTGCAGAGGGATGCCCACATAGTGTAAGGATTGCTCAGTAGCATAGTAGGCAACCTCCGTGCCCGATTGTAAATCGCTACTTAGCTTGGTGTAGGTCACTCCCGTTGTCAAACTCCAACGGGGATGGAGCGGAATGTTGAGGCTAAGGCCTAATTGTACAGGCATCTTGTGGTTCACCTTTGAGTTGACATACTGATTGAAGTTAGCTCCCATCACGGTGGGCATACCTTCTAGCTCTTCTCCCTCTTTGTTGTCAGAGTACGGCAGACCATTAGATGGAGCACTTGTGCTTGTTAGAAGTAAATAGCCCAGCTGTGAGGTGTTGCTCCCAATGCTTGTACTTGCAAGTAGGTTCAGACTGAGGAGTTGCTTCTTTGGTCGTTGCTGTTGTTTCTGCGCCAGATAGGTAGCTATTCTGTCGGCTTTGTCAGCTTGATGTTTGCTTAGTGTGGAGGTGGGGACTTCTTCTTCTTCGATGGAACTAGTGGGTGAACTTGGTGAGGATGTTTCAGCCAGTAGCACTTGCTGTTCAACCACACTGTCCGTTGTATGTCGGTCCGTTTTGAGGGTGCTTTCGCTTGCGGTAAGTTGAGACGTGCTCGTAGCGGTTGGCAGCTCTATTTTGCTCAATGATTGGGGCTGTGCCTGAGCAAGCAGAGGGTGGTTGGTTGGAGTAGAGGGGAGTTTCGTAGTGTTCGATAAATGAGGTGCGCCTGTAGTTTCGTTGGGTTGATTGGTGGGAGAGCTTGGGATGACTTGTTTGGCAAGCGAATCAGTTTCTTTAGGCTGGGTAGCCGTGTGAGTGAGAAAGGTCAGCACCAAGCAGGCTGCTGCGGCGGCAGTGGCCGTGGTGAGCCATAGGGTGAACAAATGCTTGCGGGGCTTCTTCGTTATTGTACCCTTTTCATTGGCGGAAGCCTTCTTCGCCTCAAGTGCTTTTTGTAGTTGTTCCCATCCCATGGGCGAGGGTGTCACCTCGTGGTTGGCGAGGCGGCTCTGTAGGTCTTTTTCCCAATTGCTAAGATGGTTCATAACTCTTGTGCGTTAAGGTAGTGAGTAATTCGTTCTTTAAGTAGTTTCTTGGCGCGCAAGTATTGCGAAGCCGAGGTGCTCTCTTTTATGCCGAGCTTGGCTGCAATCTCTGCGTGGCTCCATCCCTCTACGAGGTAAAGGTTGAGCACGGTGCGGTAGCCAGTGGGCAGTTGGGCTATGAGCGAGAGGATGGTGTTAGTGCTGATGTCGGGAGGAGTATCGTCTTCATCCACTGTGTCGGGTAATTCTTCTACCTCATCCATAGGCATCTTCCGCTCTTTGCTTAAGTAGCTAAGCACGTGGTTGGTAAACACTCGTTGTAACCATGCACCTAGCGAACCTTGGCCTTGATAGGTAAACTTACCTATCTTTTCGAATATCAGTAAGAAACCATCGTGTAGCACGTCTTCGGCCTCTTCGCGGTTACCCACGTAGCGTATGGCACAAGCCAATAGCTTGCCTGCAAAGAGCTTATAAAGCTCCTCGCGTGCCTGATTATTGCCTTCTATGAGCAGGGCTGCAAGTTCTTGTTCGGTCACGGGTGGGTTGAGGGGAGATGAATGGATTAGCGTTCTTGTTGTGCTACTATATAAATAAGGAGTATCAGCACATCTTGCATGCGGGGGCAAAAAAAATGCTGGGACAAGCAAAGAATGCAATCTATGCTTGTCTCAGCACTGGGGGGTGAAGGGGATGTTACTTTATTAGTTCCTTCAATTTCTCGCCAACTTGCTCTGCGCTTAATCCGCTAGCAATGATTTTGCCATCGGGGCCAACGAGCAAGGTGGCTGGAATAGAGTTGATGCCGTAGGTACGGCCTGCGAGGCTATCCCAACCTTTGAGGTCGGAAAGGTGTATCCAAGGTAACTCAAGTTTCTTGATGGCTCCCGTCCAAGCCTCTTTGTCGTTGTCGAACGAAAGACCTACAATCTCAAATCCTTTGTCCTTATAGGCATCATACACCTTCTTCACCTCGGGCATTGAGCGGCGGCAAGGGCCACACCACGAAGCCCAGAAGTCGATAAGCACGTATTTGCCATTGCCTACATACTCCGAGAGCTTGTGGTTTGCACCATTAACATCGGCTAGCTCGATGTCGGTGAATTGCGTGCCAGGAAGTTGACGCTTCCAACCTGCAATAGCTCCTTTCACGCGTTCCATCACGCTCGTTTCCATGTAGGCGGGATTGCCTTCTTCCGCCAACTTAATCACATCGGCTTTGTCCATAGTGGAGGCCATTTGCGAAAGGAAAATAGCGGGAAACTTCATTTGCTTGTTCTCCATGCAGCATTGCTTTGTAAGCGCAATCATTTGGTCTTCGCTTTCGTTCGATACTTTCTCTATGCGAGCCATCACGCTATCGGGCACTTCCTTTCCACTTTGGCGATAACCATAGTATTCCTTCATAGCTCCTTGGTAAGCTTCCATAGGAGTTTTGAAGCGTGTGCTCCAAGCAGAAAGGGCTTCGTTCTCGGCTGTGCCTGTGGCCTTATCTCCTTCAAAATCCACGGTTACGTTGCCGTCAAGCACTACGGTGACTGCCTCCTTCTTGTCGGCAATGACATAGGCAAAAAGCTTGTCTGATTCGCCAGTGAAACTGAATGAACCATCCTTTACAGCCACACTGTCGGGCTGTTGACGTGAGCCAATTTGCTGCAAATAAACGGTCTTCGTTCCAATGGGCACTTTGCCTGTGATTGCATATTTCTGAGCCATCATGGGGAGGGCAAGCAGAGTGCAGAGAGCTAATGAAATCTTCTTCATTTTACATTCTAAATTAGAGTTCTTATTTTATTTCATTGCGCAAAGTTAATGAATGTCGACCAAAATGCTTACTTTTGCAGCACAAATAAAATAAACACATTCGCAAATCAATGGAAAAGAGCGATAGTATAGTAATAATTCCTACTTACAACGAGAAGGAAAACATCGAAAACATCATACGCGCAGTGCTCGGCCTTCAAGAGCATGCCTTCCACATCTTGGTCATCGACGATGGTTCGCCCGATGGTACGGCAGACATCGTGAAAGACTTAATGGCTAGTGAGTTTAAGCATGAGGTACACTTGGTGCAACGCACGGGCAAGTTGGGCTTAGGCACGGCTTATATAGCAGGATTTAAGTGGGCCTTAGAGCATGGCTACGACTATGTATTCGAGATGGATGCCGACTTTAGCCACGCTCCCAAAGATTTGCCTCGCCTCTATAACGCTTGCGCCCATGAGGGCTATGATGTGTCGGTGGGCTCACGCTATGTGAGCGGCGTGAATGTAGTGAACTGGCCTATGGGACGTGTGCTGATGAGCTATTATGCCTCAAAGTATGTGCGCATGATCACAGGCGTACCCTTGCACGACACCACTGCTGGTTTCGTGTGTTATCGCAGGCAGGTGCTCGAGCGCATCAACCTCGATGCCATTCGTTTCAAAGGTTATGCCTTCCAAATTGAAATGAAGTTCACGGCCTATAAGTTGGGATTCAAGATAAAGGAAGTGCCCGTTGTCTTCGTCAACCGTGAACTAGGCACTAGCAAAATGAGTGGTGGCATATTTAGCGAAGCACTCTTTGGAGTGATGCGCTTGCGTTGGGCCGCCATGACAGGGCAGATTAAGCCACGTGCTTAATGGGAAATCAAAGATTTTGATGCACGCTTGCGTTGCAAGGAACACACATATATAATATAGGTATAAATAATGGTAAAGGAATATCTTAGAACAATGTTAGTCGTTGTTGGGATATTCCTTTATCAATTACAAATAAAGGAAAAGAAACATGCACTTCCGTATTCAAATAAAGAACGCAACGATTGTCAATGAAAACCGACAATTCGTGGGAACTTTGATTATCGACGACGACCGTATTGATGAAATCATAGAGGGGGCTGACGTGGAACCAGGCATTCCAGTGGACGAAACCATCGATGGCACGGGTTGCTACTTGCTACCAGGCGTGATTGATGACCATGTACACTTTCGTGACCCGGGCTTGACTCCAAAGGGTGACTTCTGCTCAGAGAGTAGGGCAGCAGCTGCTGGTGGTGTAACCACCGTGTTCGACATGCCCAATTGCTTGCCACAAACCACCACCATAGAGGCTTTCGAGGAAAAGTGGAACATCGCTGCCAGAAAAAGCGTGGTAAACTATGGCTTCTTCTTCGGGGCTACAGCTGGGAATGCTTACGAACTAAGTAAACTAAACCCACGAAAAGTGGCTGGAATTAAGCTGTTTATGGGTTCGTCAACTGGTAATATGCTCGTAGACAACGAGGTGGCCTTGCAGGCTATCTTTGAGTCGGTCAAACTGCCTATTATGGTGCATTGTGAGGACTCTAAAATAATCAACAAGAATCTTAAGGATGCTCAAGAAAAGTATGGCACTGACCCCGATGTGATACATCATCCAGAGATACGCAGCGAGCAAGCTTGTTACCAGTCAACCAGTCTAGCTGTGCGCTTAGCAAAGCAAACGGGTGCCCGTTTGCACGTAGCTCATGTGTCCACCGCCAAGGAACTTGAATTGTTTGAGCCCAATGATCCGAACATTACGGCTGAGGCCTGCGTAGGACATTTGATGTTCTGCGACGAAGACTATGCACGTCTAGGTTCACGCATCAAGGTAAACCCCGCAATCAAGTCGAAGAACGACCGCTGTGCCTTGCGGGCAGCACTCACTTCGGGTAAAATTCGTACCATTGGTACTGACCATGCTCCTCATCGCTTGTCGGAGAAAATGGGCGGCTGTGTACGGGCAGCCTCGGGCATGCCAATGGTTCAATTTTCGCTTGTGTCTATGCTTGAGTTGGTGGACAAAGGAGTAATGCGTATCGAGGATTTAGTGCACCTTATGTGCCACAATCCAGCCGACTTGTTGCAAATAGAGAGTCGCGGCTATTTACGTGAGGGATACAAGGCCGATGTGGTGATGGTGCGGCCTAACGCGCCATGGACGCTGACTCCCAACCGTATACAAAGCAAGTGTAACTGGAGTCCGCTCGAAGGTCACACTTTCCATTGGCGAGTGGAGCGCACCTTCTGCAATGGCTTCCCTATCTTCAATCGCGGGCACGTCACCGATGAGAAGTTTCGCGGACAAGCCGTATGCTTCAATAGATAACGTCCTTACGATAACAGGTTCTATTTATCCAAGGAGAAGTTAATTGAGTAGGGGAGTATGCTAGCAAAAGCAGCAAAACATGGTATCAATTTTCATCCTAAAGTAAAACAAACGTGCAATGAAAGTAATCTATAAAGCCTATCAGCTCTGCATCGCTTTGCCCATCGTTCTTGTGGCAACGTTGCTGACGGCAGTTGTAACCATTGTAGGTGGACTGTTTAATGCCCACGTGTTTGGTTACTATCCTGGAAAACTATGGTCGCGCCTTATCTGTCGCATGCTACTACTGCCTATTCATGTGGAAGGCCGTGAGAATATCGACCATCATCAAAGCTATGTCTTCGTGGCCAATCACCAGGGACCAATGGATATCTTCTTAGTCTACGGCTACCTAGGACGCAACTTTAAGTGGATGATGAAGAAGGCCTTGCGTAAGATGCCACTTGTGGGCTACGCTTGCGAGAAAGCTGGTCATATTTTCGTAGACAAGTCGGGACCAAAGGCCATCAAGGAAACTATTGAAAACGCTCGAAGAACTTTGCAGGGAGGCACTTCATTAGTTGTATTTCCCGAGGGCTCTCGTTCCTTCACAGGCCATATGGGGCTTTTTCGTAAGGGAGCGTTTCAGTTAGCCGATGACCTGCAACTTCCCGTGGTGCCAGTCACCATCGATGGCTCGTTCGACGTGTTAACCCGTATGGCGGGGCTCAACTTTGTTAATCATCATGCAATGCGCTTAGTTATTCACAAGCCCATTTATCCTACTTCTCATAGCTCTGAGGGTGTAAAGCGCACTATGGATGAAGCCTATCAAGTAATCATGGCTTCCTTACCTAAAGAATACCAAGGTTATGTGAAAAACGACGACCAATAAGGTAGTTCAAGCGACATAATCATAAAATAAGAGGATGCTTCAGGCATCCTTTTTTTGTTTCAGCAGTCACATGGAAGAGGAATATTCAACCATTTTATTAACGTTTGAAAGCAATTGAATTGTTTGGTCGAGTTTGCTAAAATGCTCATATTATAGGTAAATGTGCATAATTGAAGCATATTTTTTGCTCATTAGTTTGGTGGATGTGCATATTAGTTGTACTTTTGCCGCCGTTTAGAACAACGAAACCGAAAAATATGAAAAAAACTCTTCTAACAGTTGCTCTACTGTCGGGCACTGCCATGATGGCTCACGCAGGTGGCTATTTAACAAATACCAACCAAAGTGTAAGCTTTTTGCGCAATCCAGCACGTGATGCAGTGATTGCAATAGACGGTGCTTATGCCAATCCCGCAGGTTTAGGATTTATGTCCACAGGGTGGCACTTGGGCTTCGACCTGCAAAGTGCTTACCAAACGCGAACAGACGAATCCTCATTCATGCCCTTTGCGCTTGGTAAGGTAAATGGTGGACAAAATGAGAGCACTGGCTACAAGAAATACCAAGGAAAGGCCTCTGCACCAGTCATTCCTTCGTTTGATTTAGCTCGTGTAGGCGAGCGTTGGTTCGCTTCTTTCCATTTCGGCGTTACAGGTGGTGGTGGTAAGTGCAACTTCAACGATGGCCTTCCCTCTTTCGAGAGTCAGGTGGCCATGTTGCCCTTGATAGCCGATGTTCTCTCGCCAGGTGCCGTTACGGGATACACCATGGACACCTACATGCGTGGCCGTCAGTATTACTTTGGCGGACAGTTTGGCGTAGGTTATAAGATACTGCCTCAACTTAATGTGAGCGTCGGTGGTCGCATGGTTTATGCACAGTGCAACTACTACGGCTATGTGCGTAATATCGGTGTGGTAGTTAAGGGTCAAGAGATGCCAGCCACGACTTTCCTCGACAATAATGGATTGGGTGCTTTCAAGAGTTTAGTGGGCGATCGCGAACTCAATTGCGACCAAACAGGTTGGGGTTTCACTCCCATCGTGAGCGTAGATTACAAAGTGGGCAGAGTGAATTTGGCTGCTCGTTATGAGTTTAAGACACGCCTTCGTCTGAAGAACCAAGCTGGTGTGAACACAAGTGGCTTGGAAGAGTATGATGATGGTAAGAAGGTGAAGGCCGATATTCCTGCCATCTTGGCCTTGGGTGCTAGTTATGAGGTGGTTGACGGATTACGTTTGAATGGTGGTTTCCACTATTACTTCGACAAGCAAGCCACGCAGCATGCCAATAAGCACAATTACTTGAAGAAAGGCGGTTGGGAGGTACTTGCTGGAGCAGAGTACGATATCAACAAGCGTTGGCGTGTGAGTGCTGGTTGGCAGACCACCCACTATGGCTTGGGCGAGAATAGCCAGTTTATTAGCGATATGAGCTTTGTGACCAATTCCAACTCGGTAGGCATTGGTGCACGTTTCCAACTTCGCAAGAAGGTAGCCCTTAATATTGCTTACTTCAAGACATTCTATAAGCATTATGATCGCACCATTAGCGATTTCTATGGCCTTAATTCCAAGTATTCATCGGTGTTGACTCCTGTGTTAGGACCTAAGGTGCAAGAGATGGTAACGGGCAAGACCCAACTGGAGGCTGCGCTAAAAACGCCTAATTTGCCTGATGCACAAAAGGCGGTTTACGAGCAGAAACTAGTTGGTCTAAATGCGCAGATTGAAGCGGCTCAGAAAATCATGAGTCCCCTCTCAGGGCACGAGAATTTCTGCCGTACTAACGATGTGTTTGGCCTTGGATTAGAAATCGACTTCTAACTCTATGAGCCGGATAAGAAGTAAGCATCCCATACAATACGGCTTGTATGGGATGCTTACGATAAAACGTGTAAATAGGAAACTGTCCTCTTATAAAGAAAAGAGCCAACGATGAGCAAATAACTTGTTCCTCGTTGGTCTTTGCGTTGTATAAGTTTGGCTTTTATCCGATGCTTCCTTTGGGCTAGCAGTCGGCTTGAAGATATGCATTCAGGTTCTCGGCCAAGTTGTTTATGGTGAATTGAGTATGGTCTAGAGCGATGCCTTGGATGCCCGTGTTGATGATTGGCATTACTTCGTTGAGGCTGAAGCGGCCTTGCGCACAAATAGGTAGGCGGACGGCCTCCTTTGTTATTTGCGCTTGCAATTCTTGATAAAACTCGATGGCCGTTGGGGTGGAGGGGCACACGATGTAGTCAACGCTTAAGCGTTTCAAGGATTTCACTTCTTCGAAGGTCGTTGCTTGAGCTCCGATAATGTATTCATGTCCCATAAGTTCCCTCACCTTATTGGCTGGTTGTGGAAGGTGATGGAGGAACACTCCGTCGGCTTGTACGCTTTTTGCTAGCTCTGGTCGGTCTTCAATAATGAAGGTCGCTCCTCTCTCTCGGCATAGCGTCAAGAGTTGCTTGGCTAGAGGTTCAACCTTTTCATCGGTGGCCTCGCTAATGCCTAGGTGTATCCATTTGCATCCGCCTTTTAAGGCTTCTGTAACCCATTGGCTTTGGTAGGCTTCGAGAGTTGAATTTATAATGAATTGAATAGGTATCATATCGTGGAATGTGGGGGCTTGGTTTACTTTTAATCCCTATGTCAATAGGTGATCATAAACTCTAGCCTAAGATGATGGGAGGTAAAGACTTACAGTTCTTCAATAGCGAATTTCTCGGGATGTTTCCCTTGAAATTGGCTATAGTAGTTCATGATGATGCGCATGTCTGCGTCTACGTTTCCCGATGGAGTCAACGTTTGCGTGCATACGATGCGCTTGTTGGCATAGTCGATGGCGTAGAGCAGAATGGGCAGTTTAGCCTTCAATGCAATGTAGTAGAAGCCGCGCTTCCACTGCTTAACCAATGAGCGTGTGCCTTCGGGCGTAACGGCTAGCGAGAACGAGTTGGCTTCGTTCGCTTTTTGAGCCAGCGCATCGGTTAGGCTTGTGTGTTTGCTCCGCTCAACGGATATTCCTCCTATTTTACGGAAAAGATTGCCAAGTGGCCAGACGAACCATTCCTTTTTCATTAGAAAGTTGGAGGTAAGGCCGATGGATGTGTAGTAAAGTTTGCCGATGATGAAGTCCCAGTTGCTCGTGTGTGGAGCAACGCAGATGATGCATTTATTCGGGGTAGGTTGGTTCACCTCTACCGTCCACCCCATCCAATCGTGTAGAATTTTGTGGCTTAATCTTTGTAACATCATAGCGTAAGAAATGATAATGTGCGAGTGTATTCTTGGCTTAGTGCCCACTCAATGAGTGGTCACTCCAAGAATTACATTCGCACATTTTGTGACACTTAGGCCTTAACGATACGTTCGCTGAGGTCGTTCACTTTTTCGGTGAACTCTTGCTTGAGCTTGCTATAGAACTTGCGCTCTGAGCCTTTTTCCGTGTGGCTTATTCGGGCAACGAAGTCTGTGTGCAGAGCGATTACTTCCTTCATCAGTTCGTCAAGAGTAGGTTGGTCAGCTTGCTGACACATGCTGAGTGCAACACAATCGGCAAAGAGGTCGCCTGTAATCATTTTGATGCTCTTTTTGAGCCTTTTTCGACTAGCCATAATGGTTAATTTAGATGGTTAATATTGTCTGCGTGGCGAAGGCCGTTGCTTTATTGCATAAATTCTTCTCATTCTCTTTTAGGAGTAGGAGATGGAGAGAGGCGAGCAAGGCCTTTCGCAGACGAAAGGATGGGGTTATTGCTTTATTATCTCTAGCCCTTTCAAAATGGCTTGCTCGTTCATTGGTAGCAAGTTGTGATGACGTTCGGGCAAGGTTTTCTTTAGTGCTTTCATCACGCTCTCGATGCTTACGATAGGGTGTACTTTTAGGAAGCCTCCGAGGATGAACATATTGAAGCACTTCATCATAGCAAGGTCGGCTGCGGTTTCCATAGCGGGGATGTGCCAACTATTGATGTCTGTGCGTGTCGGTTTCTCCAAAATGCCAAAGCTATCGTAGATAAGTGTGCCTCCAGCCTTCACTTTGGGTTGGAACTTATCGAGCGAAGGTTGGTTGAGCAGGATGGCGGTGTCGTAGGAGCTTAGGATCGGAGAAGAGATACTCTCGTCACTGATGATGACCGTTACGTTGGCCGTTCCGCCGCGTTGTTCTGGTCCATAGGCGGGCATCCATGTCACTTCCTTTCTTTCCATTAGAGCGGCATAGGCTAGAATTTTTCCCATGGAGAGTACGCCCTGTCCGCCAAATCCTGATATGATAATTTCTTGTTTCATGCGTCCGTGCTTATTTATCTTTTAAGTCACCGATATGATAGAAGTCGAACATGTGTTCTTCCATCCATTCATTGGCTTTTACGGGAGGTAGTTTCCAACCCGAAGAACAGGTTGAAACGATTTCTATGAGGTTGGAGCCTTTTCCTTGCATAGAGTTCTCAAAGGCGTGGCATATGGCTTTTTTAGCTTTACGGATAGCGGCTACGCTATGCACGCTTTGTCGGGTGACGTAGGCCGTTCCTTCCAGTTTGGCTGCGAGGTCGGTGAGGTTCAAGGGATAGCCATGAAGCTCGGGGTCGCGGCCGTAGGGGCAGGTCACGGTCTTCATTCCTACGAGCGTGGTGGGAGCCATTTGTCCGCCCGTCATTCCGTAGATGGCATTGTTGATGAAAATCATCGTGATGTTCTCTCCACGGTTAAGGGCATGAATCGACTCGGCCGTTCCGATACAAGCTAAGTCGCCATCGCCTTGGTAGGTGAACACCAAGCGGTCGGGCCATAATCGCTTGCAGGCGGTGGCCAATGCGGGAGCTCTTCCGTGAGCTGCCTCTTGCCAGTCGATGTCGATGTATCGGTAGGCAAAGACGGCACAACCCACGGGGCTTATGCCGATGGTTTTCTCTTCCATGCCCATTTCAGCAATCACCTCTGCCACGAGCTTATGCACCACGCCGTGCGAGCAGCCTGGGCAGTAGTGCATGTCAATGTCGTTCAGTAGGGTAGGCTTTTGATAAACCAAGTTCTCTGGTTTAATTATATCTTCTCTAGTCATGAGTATCTTGAAAAGCAGAATGTGTGTTGCGTTGGGGCGAGTGATGTGATTGGTGGGTTATCGCTATATCCCTTTCGCAGAAATGTTACTTCTTGATGCCTGGCATGCGCAGCATGACCTCCACCATTTTAATGATGACAGCAAAGAGTCCTACGGCATACCACACCATGGCCTTTTCTTTGTTCATCACGATGCCTAGCATGGCGATGAGTGCCACGAGCATAAACAAGGCGTTGAGGATATTGCGAATAAACAGGTTGCGAATCATGCGCTGTCTGCGTTGCAATTGTTTTCTCTCTCGCAGCTTGTTTAGCAAGTCGTCCTCCACCTTAGTTTCTTGAGTGGGGGCTGTGCTGTGAGGTTTTTCGTTTTGCATCATTTAGGTAGCGGTTTGAAGTGTTGTGAGAATTACTATTGAAGGCTGCGCAAGGCATTGATGATTTCGTCGGGGTCGGGTACGATGCCTCCTAGTCGGCCATAGTGCTCCACGGGCACTTTGCCCTCTACGGCATAGCGTACGTCGTAGACCATTTGGCCTGCGTTAATCTCCACCACTAACATGCCTTTTACTCTTTGAGCCATCTCTTTGAGCTGCTTCTCAGGGAATGGCCATAGCGTGATGGGGCGGAACAATCCCACTTTCAGACCCTGATTTCGAGCCGTTTCCATGGCCTTTTGTGAGATGCGCGCTGCTGAGCCAAAGGCTACGATAAGGTAGTCGGCATCCTCCGTTTGTAGCGTTTCATAGCGCACCTCCTTGTCCTTAATCTCTTGGTATTTTCGTTGTAGGTGGAGGTTTTTTTGCTCCATCTTGTAGGGGTCGAGTTCCAGTGAGGTTACTACGTTGGGTTGTCTGCTTTTCAGCTTGTGTCCGTTGCTTGCCCAGGGGCATTCTTGTGCAATTTCCTCCTCTGTGCGTCGGGCTTTATAGGGTGGCAACACCACCTTCTCCATCATCTGTCCTATCACGCCGTCGGAGAGTATCATTACGGGGTTGCGGTATTGGAAAGCAAGGTTGAATGCCAAGTTTACAAAGTCGGCCATTTCCTGCACGGAAGCTGGCGCTAATACTACTACGTTGTAGTCGCCGTTGCCTCCTCCTCGGGTGGCTTGGTTGTAGTCGCTTTGCGAGGGTTGGATTGTTCCAAGGCCAGGTCCGCCACGTTGCACGTTGACGATAAGCCCCGGTACCTCGGCTCCTGCCATATAGCTGATGCCCTCTTGCATAAGGGCTACGCCTGGTGACGAGGAAGAGGTCATAACCCGTTTTCCTGTGCCTCCGCCTCCGTATATCATGTTGATGGCCGCCACTTCGCTTTCCGCTTGCAGTACCACCATTCCTGTGGTTTCCCAAGGCTTAAGTTCGGCCAATGTTTCGAGCACCTCACTCTGTGGGGTGATGGGGTATCCAAAGTATCCGTCACACCCGCAGCGGATGGCGGCATGGGCAATGGCTTCGTTTCCTTTTAGAAGTAATACTTCGTTATCTTCTTTCATGGAAGTGTATTTAAATGACTCAGGGGGGGGCGATGGCCGTTGCTAGTTGCTTGTTGAGGTTGGCCGTTGCACGCTCCTTTGTCGTTTTATTCTTCTTTTTTTCTATAAACGCTGATGCATCCGTCTGGACACACAATGGCACATGAGGCGCAGCCTATGCAGGTGTCGGCTATTTCCTTGCAGAAGGCATATCCTTTATGGTTGACCTCTTTTTTTGTGAGAGCCAGTGTTTGGGTGGGGCAAGCTATGATGCAAAGTCCGCATCCTTTGCATCGATTGGTGTCGATAACAAGTGCTCCTTTTATTTTGCTCATGATTGTTGAGTTAATCACTGATTGTACATGTCCTTATTATAAAACGCCATAATGTCATTGAGCATCAATAGGCATTGCTTTGATGGCCCATCGGGCTCCATCTCTTCTGCTTTTAGAAAACATGAGATGGCTTCGCCCCAGTTTGAGCGTTTCATATGCAACTTTCCCTCAAGGTAGAATAAATGTGCTGTGGGGGGATGACATTTTTTTTCTTTGTCTATCCACTCTTGCGCTTCATTTAGTTGGTCAGTGGTCAAAGCGTTGAGTATGTGTGGCAAACTATTCACTTCGTGCATATTTTAGGGTGAGTTGTAAAGCAAAGTTACGTTTTTATTCTTTGAAAGAGCCTATAAATCCTCTTTTTTTAGGGAAACTTAACTCGTTATTTGCTCAATGATTGTGGCAAAAGCGTGGGTTGTCAGTGCTTCTTTGTGGCTTCGAGCACGGCGGTTATGCCTTGTTCTCGATGGCAGATGTGTACCTCAATGCCAAACTTTTGGTGTAGGTGTTCGGCTAGGTGTTGGGCTGAGTAGACACTGCGATGTCTGCCGCCCGTGCAGCCGAAACTAAACATCAGGTGGGTGAAGCCTCGCTCGATGTAGCGGGCCACGTGGGCGTCGGCTAGTTTGTAGACAGAGTCGAGGAAGGTGAGGATTTCTCCATCCTCTTCTAGAAACTGTATGACTGGCGTGTCAAGTCCCGTAAGCGGTTTGTATTGGTCGTAGCGTCCGGGGTTGTGTGTGCTTCTACAGTCGAACACGTAGCCACCGCCGTTGCCGCTATTGTCTTCGGGTATGCCTTTCTTGTAGCTGAAACTATAGATGTCCACTACGAGCGACCCTTGTCCGTCATATTTCGACTGCGACATTTCTCCGTGTTTTGCCGCTTTGTTGGGTACGAATTGGGGCAAAGCTACGAGTTGCTGCAAGGTTTTGTATAAGTAGGGGTAGGCTTGTGCAATGGCTTCGTTAAGCGTTTGCCGTAGGTTTTCGATGGCAAGTGGGATGCTGTTGAGGAAGTACTTTTTTCGCTCGAAATAGCCGCGCAGTCCGTAGGCACCCAACACTTGCAGGGTTCGGAATAGAATAAACAGATGTAGGCACTGGTAGAATCGCTCTACTTTGAGATTGGGAAGCAACGTTCGTAGCTCCTTTACGTACGCTTCAATCAGTTCCTCGCGTAGGGCTTGTGGGTAGCGAGCTGAGGCTTGCCACAAGAAGGAGACCACGTCGTAAGGCAATGGCCCTTGCATGCCGCCTTGGAAGTCGATGAAGTGAGGTTGCCCCTCCTTGTCGAGCAAGATGTTGCGGGATTGAAAGTCGCGGTAGAGGAAGAAGCCCCTTTCTTCCTCCTCGCCCAAGAGGTCGGTGGCTAGCCGTTGGAAATCGTTTTCCAATTCCACCTCGTCAAAAGGTAGGTCGGTCGTTTTAAGGAAACTATATTTAAAGTAGTTGAGGTCGAACATCGCCGCTTGGTGGTCGAACTGTATGGGCGAGAGACATTGCTTGTAGTCCAGTCCCTGCGTGCCTTCCACTTGAATGTGAGCCAACTGCTCGATGGTTTTTGTGAGTAGGGCTTTGTCGGTTTCGTTGTAGTGGAAATCGTTTTTTCGAGCGTGAGCTAAAGCGTCGTAAAGCGATTGCCCTCCAAGGTCTTCTTGCAGATAGCAAGTGTGGTCGCTACTTACGGCGTAGATTTGGGGCATGGGTAACCCTTTCTGGCAGAAATGTTGCGCTAGGTAGATGAAGCATTGGTTCTCTCGAACGGAGGTACCAATCACGCCGATGATGCTTTCTGTGGGGCTAGCATACATGCGCACGTATTGTCTGTTGCTTCCTGCTTGGGGCAGTGTTTCCACTTTGAAGGGGACTTTTCCCTTCCATTCCTTATATAATGCGAGCAGAATTTTCATGTATCGTTTCTTGCGGGTGGGGGAGGGACTATCTGGGGCTGCCGTGTAGGCTCTCCTTATTATTTAATGTGTAGATGGCTGATTGCTCAGCCGTCTTGTTAGTCTTTTCTATGCCAAATGCTGAGCACTTTGCGGCGGATGGCAATGATGTTGATGATGGACACCACTACAAAGATGCCGCCTCCCACGGCCATTGCTGGCGCAAGGCTTCCGCTTTTGAGCGAGGGGAAGATGAGGGCAATGACGTGTAGGTAGTAGTTACGCACCACGAGAAGCAATGCAAAAGCGATGATTAGCGTCAGTGCGTTCATGCCTAGAGTGAGTAGTTGGTAGGGGCGGCTCACTCGGCTCGGACTGTAACCTATCAGGAGCAAGTTCTCAAGCTTTTGCGTGTTCTTTTGCACGAGCAAGTAGATGCTGAGCATCAGAATATAGAATGAGAGGATGCTCACGAGTAAACCCACCAAGAGCACCATTCCCACCACCACTTTGAGGAAGTAAGTAGTCTTTCCAGCGTCGAGTTTGTTGTCCTCCACGTCGTATCCCTTTTGTTGCATATATTGGGCTATGCTCGCATCCGTTGGGTTGTGAACCTCCAGAATGATGCGTGAGGGATCCTCCGTCTTTCCTGGTTCGTAGGTGGCGTTGCTCCAGTTGATGAAACTTTCGGGCACGAGGATGGTGTTGAGTCGGCTAGAGAAGCCAAGCACCTTTCCTTTGAACTGTGCGTGTTTTCCATTGGCGTTGATGAAGATGTGCATGTCAATCAGACCAACGAGTCCGTCGCTCACTTTGGGTAGGTTGCGGCTTTGGGCGAAACCGAAGTTGTAGAGGGCGATGTAGGTGCGCGGCAAGATGACGGGCACTTTTTGTTCGCCAGGCGTGTATTTCCAGTCGGCGGCGGCGGCATCAACAAAATTGTCGGGCACGGCTTCGAAGAACATTTCGGTGTTGAGCGGCTCCGACCCCTTGAGGCCTAGGGCAGCCGACACTTTGTATTGTGTGGAGGTAAAAGCCCCCACCTTTTTACAGAAAGGTTGCTTTCTGATGTCGTCGATGTCGAAGGAGGAGAAGGTGTTGCTCCGACCCGATAAGGTGCCAATTGTTGTGATGTGTTTCGACACCACAAGGAAGTTGTTGTTGATGAAACTATCATCTTCTGTAAAGACGGGGATGATGTCTTTGTAGAACTGTATGCCGAGCATCACCACCCACATGCCAAACAGGTTGGCGAAGAAGAAACCGACCAGTTGTGATAGGCTTATATGCTGTCTAAGCAGTTTCCAAATCAGGTTCATTATAAACGGTAGATTAAGTCGTAGTTAAGTTGCATGTGTTTGCCGATGCTAGTCACGATAACTCCAGCACCTTGCTTTTGTGCTTCGGTCATCATGATGCTAGCCATGATGGCAGAGTTGGTATCGTCGAGGTGGCTGATGGGTTCATCTACGATAAGGAAGTCGAAGGGTTGCACCAAGGCTCTCATCATGGCCACGCGCTGCTGTTGGCCGAAGCTCATGCGTCCAATCTTTGTGTCGATTTTGTCGGCAATGCCTAGAGCCTCGAACCATTGCTTGATTTCGTCGAGGCTTTTATGTTGCGTAAGGTTGTTTTTGATGAGCACGTTTTCAAGTGCTGAGAGTTCGGGAAACAAGCGCAGTTCTTGAAACAAGTGGCTGATGCTTTTTTTGCGGATGTCCACCCAATGGCTTACCTTATATTGTTGGATGTTGTCTTGGTCGAAGCGGATTTCTCCGGTGTAGTCGTGTCGGTAGCCAAGCAGATAGCTACAGAGCGTTGACTTGCCCGTTCCCGACATGGCCTCTACCCGGTAGAGCTTGTTTTTTTCGAATGTGAGATGCTGTTTCCACACTTCGCTTTTGAGGTCGGTGCGTTGGGCAAACACGTTGGGCAGAACGTGGTTGAGTGTGATGGTTTGCATATAATATGTTATAGCTGTGTTTTCATTATTCAATGGTGAGGCAGGCCTTGCGTTGTGTATTGGCCGTGTAGGTGAGGCTCTTCGAGCCAGGCAGCAAGGTCTTGAAGAGTTGAGCCATGCCGCTGCTTGCTACGCATGGTTGTGTGAATAGTTTTTGCAAGTTGACGTGGAAGTAGACCAACGTGCCCTCTTGGTCTTCGCTCTTTTGGGTGAAGAAAGGGCGTTGAGCTTGGGCTTCCATGTTGGGTGTGGCAAAGTATAGAAGGCTGTTCGAGGCATTGCGGCCAAAGCAGAGTTGTTGCTTTTCGCTCGAAAGGCAGAAAGTCTCTGCCGACGTTTGCTTCAGCTGCACGTCCTTCTGTTTGCGTGCGCTTTCCATCCAATAGCTAGCATCGCTGAATAGCTTTCCGCTTTGCGTTTCGGCCTTGATGCAGAAGCTGGGTGTCCAGTCTTTGTTGAGCTGACTGATTTCGATGGTAAATAGTCCATCGGTGGCCGATAGCATCTTGTCGGCATCGATGGTTTGATTTAGCCCCATCAGCAAGCCTCGCAAGGTGGCATCCGCCTTTAGCAGTTGCAGTAGGGGCTTGCCTTGCGTGCGTGTGGCTATGGAGAAAAGCGTCGTGTCGGTGGCGGCGGGGGGGGGCGAGGCAATGCATCCCTTTTGATCCTCGTAGGCCGTAATGGCCGACAATATGTCTGCGTTCTCGCTCGTCATTTCGCTCTGAATGAGCGTTTGTTGGCTACCGTTGGCCTTCTTTTTCAGTTCGGCTGATGCAAACACTTGCACCGCTGCGGGGTCGCAGTCGGTGGGTACGCTTAGGCGGAAGAGCAAGTTGTAGGGTGTGGGCAGAGCGTCGAGTTGCGCAAATAGGCGGATGCAGCCTTGTTGCTCCTCAAGCTTCTTGAAGGAAACGGTCGATGAGAAGTCATCGCTCGTGTTTATGAGTGCCACCATGGTTTGTCGCAGTTGATCTTTCTCGCCTGCTACGCCAGGGCCTAGTAGCAAGAGGGCACGCTCGTTCCAGCAGACGTACCATCCCGCATTGAGCCAAGCCCACGACCAGCCCTCGTAGCTTTCCAGGGCTTGGCTTTTCCGCTCCTTGATGAGCGTTTCAATGCCTTGGTCAAACGTGGCTTTGCTGCCCATTTTTATGGCAAGTCCGACGTATTCGTTGGGGGTGACAAAGGCATAAGCCGGTTCGCTGAGGTCCATTCCGTTGGGCTGAAGACCTCCTAGTTGCTCTAGCGGGTTGGCTCTTCCTTTTAGTTGGTCCATCTTGGTTACATCAAGCCTTACTACGGCTTTGGCTTGTGCGGGGATAAGGTTGACATAGCTTTTAGGCCAAAGCCAACAGACCGTAAGGCCAATGATTAGCACGAGACAGAGGGTAATTAGTGAGGCACGGACGATTGTTTTTCTAGAAAGTGGTGTCATTTATTTAGTGCGTTTTGAGAGATACATGAGGTGTACGGCTACGAGACCAGCTGTTTCTGTTCGCAAGCGACTTTTGCCAAGGCTAATAGGCTGGAAACCATTTGTTATGGCTTCGTTAACTTCACTAATGCTAAAATCGCCCTCTGGACCAATTAGCACGAGCGTATGGCCCGTTTCATTGGTCAAGTCGCCAAGGAAATTTCGGTCGGTGAGGTGCTGAATTTCCTGTGCCTCCTCCTCCGCTTCCTCAGCGGTGTAGCAATGGGCTATAAACCTTTGCTCTTCTTGTGCGGATTTTACGAAGGATTTAAAACCCGTAAGTGGTTCAATAATCGGCTTAAAGGCTTTGTGACTCTGCTTCATGGCCGAAACGGTGATTTTTTCGAGACGCTCCGTTTTCACCACCTTCCGTTCAGAATAGTCGCATTGCAGCAAGGTGATGCAGTCCACTCCGATTTCGGTGGCCTTCTCTACTAGCCATTCCATGCGATCCATGTTTTTCGTGGGGGCAATGGCTAGATGAATGCTTCCTTGCCATAGTTTATGGTCGTCCCATTGCCTATCGATGGCGAATTGGCAATGTTTAGCCGAGGCTAGCGTGAGGTGTGCCTCATAGAATCGTCCCACCCCATCGGTGAGGGTGAGCGAGTCGCCTTCCTTCATGCGCAACACCCTGACGGCGTGACCTGCCTCGTCGGCTGGAAGCTCGTGAATGCCCTCCACAATTTGCGGAGCATAAAACAAGTGAGTTTCTTTCATAAAGTGCTTATCGTGTTTTGTTATCAGTGGCTTCTTCAGGGTTTTCGCTCTGCTCCTCTTTCATTTCTTGTCGTTTCTTCAGTTCCTTGTGTAAGGCAGCGGCCAACTCGAAGTTGTCCTCGTTTACAGCGGCTTCCAGAGCCTCCTCGAGTAAGGGGTTGCTCATAGCTGAAAGCGGCATGGCCATGTCGGTGACCTCATTCCCATAGCTGGTATATCTCTCAAATATTTGGGTGTCTACCCAAATGTTCGTGTCATTTTCGAGTGCTGATATAATAGCGTCGGATGCGGACACGGAGAGGGAATGAAGTTTCCCATCAAGTACGAAATCGATTAAGGCATTCGTTTCTCCAAGTGTGGGAGGCATGAGGCGAATGCCTGCGGTTTCCATGCCTATCAAGCGGGCTAGTCGGTTCATGAGCTGCGTGCTAGGAAACTCTTCTTGATGATTTAAGACCGCACGAATATTCTGATGGGCTTCTTTGTTCATTAGGATGGGGTAAATTCTTGTTCCTCCTTTCTCTTTAAGAATGAGAATGTAGGCATTGTGTAGCGTGACTCCCCGTGTTAATCCTTCTATCGTTAGTTGAGTGTAATTATCGTACATGTTTGTTAATCAGATGTTTGAATGTTTGAAAGTTAATGTGTATTAGGCTTGTTGCTTTAAATAGATTGTAAAGTTACGGTAAACTGCACGCTTAACAAAGTAAAAAGCATTATTTCTTGGCTTGTCCTTACGTTTTTATTGCCTTAGGGTGAGCTACGGGGGCTTGGGGCTTAGAACTTGTTTTCTTCCTATTTCGTTAGATTTTCTCGTTTGGGAAATGCCATTTTTATCCATGAGCTACCATGTTTTTTAACACTCAAGAATGGCCTAGCCTGAATAATTCATAGAAACAAAAAGAAGAAGCGTTTTTCTTTGCCGTCTCGGCAAAAATGAGTACCTTTATAGTGCTGAAAAACAAGG
>CAVFOF010000004.1:21739-30710 GCA_963623895.1 bacterium | reverse complement strand
AGAGCAACTGACTCTTAATCAGTGGGTCCAGGGTTCGAACCCCTGAGAGTGTACGATAAAAACGGATTGAGACTAACCTAAGTTTCTATCCGTTTTTTTTGCATTTAAACAACACTATAACATTCCACACTAACAAATTAATAACTACTCATAACACAAGCCTATATAGAGCAATACCCCTTTCGAACAAGAAATAAGTTAAAACATCTATCCCTATTAGTACCATTTAGCATGCCCATCATTCATATCGATACACTGCAATATCCAGGCCTTGAAGTGTTCCATTCACTCACCGAGAGTCAACTACGCAACAGATTGGAACCAGAAAAAGGCATTTTCATTGTGGAAAGCCCGAAGGTTATTCGCATTGCACTCGAAGCAGGAAACATTCCCGTAGCTCTACTCGCTGAAGAAAAACATCTCACTGGAGATGCTGCCGACATTGTCGCACAAATAGCAGACGACACACCAATCTACACTGGCAACCGCGAGCTACTAGCTCAGCTCACTGGTTACAAGCTCACCCGGGGAGTACTTTGTGCTATGAAACGTCCCCAGTCCATCCCCACCCTTCAGCTACTTGAAGGAGCGCAACGCATAGTAGTAATCAATGGAGTAGTAGACACCACCAACATTGGCGCCATTTTCCGTTCGGCAGCCGCCCTTGGTATTGACACCGTACTGCTCACCCGAAACTCATGCGACCCACTCAACCGCAGAGCAGTCAGAGTGTCGATGGGTACGATATTTCTCGTACCCTGGGGATGGATTGACAGCGATTTGAAAGAGCTGAAACAAATGGAATTCAAAACCGTAGCCATGGCACTCACCGACCGTTCCATTCCGCTCGACTCTCCCAAACTAAAAGCCGAGCCCAAATTAGCCCTTATTATGGGAACAGAAGGAGACGGACTACCCCAAGAAGCAATCGAAGCCGCCGACTACACGGTGCGCATCCCCATGTCACATCACGTAGACTCACTCAACGTGGCCGCAGCAGCTGCAGTGGCATTTTGGGAATTAAGAAAGAGATAAACACTATACCATCCGTACAAATTGTAGGAAATTTCACACTACACAAACATTTTGCTTACAGCAGATGTTTAAATAGTTGGAAAAAGCATTAACTTTGTACGCAAAATCAATAATTCACAGATCTACTTACAAATGATTGAACATCAACCTGACCTTAATGCCACTCAAGAAGAGCAGGAAGGCATTAAGTTTGAAGAGATTGCTTACCTACTTCTAGGTCACTGGTATTGGATACTCGTATCCATACTTATTTGCCTGACCATCGCAGTCTTCAAGATTAAATCTACTACCCCGACCTACACTCGCACCACGCAAGTGTTAATTAAGAATGGAGATGATAACGGGGGAATCATGGGCGGATCAGTCCTATCGAAAGACTTTTCAAACATCGGCATCATCAGCGGAAAGTCGAATATAGAGAATGAAATAGGCATTCTTTGCGCACCCATCATGATGGAAGAGGCCGTAAAGCGCATACATGCCGACATACAGCTACAAGTGAAAAGCGGCTTACGCCACATTCCGCTCTACGACTTTTCTCCCATCAGCCTATTGATGCCACAAGCCAACGACAACTACGCTTGCACCTTTAAAATGCGTCTGAACGGCAACTGTACTGCTGAACTCTACGATTTTGAAGATGTCAATGGACTGAACGAAAAACATGTCATTGCCAAGTTTGGAGAACTCACTAAGACCCCCGTCGGAACAGTTGTTCTTCAAGCAACTCCCCAATGGAAGGCAGCCTTCACTGATGAAGAGATTATCGTTAACAAGTATAGTCTCAATAGCATCAGCGGTCTTTATAGCAACAAGCTATCTGTGGCTCAAACCAATAAAGAGTCATCAATTCTCAGCATTCAAATGACCGATGCGAGTCCGAAACGTGCTGAAGATTTGCTCAACAAACTTATCGACGTCTACAACGAGCAATGGATTAAGGATCGCAACCGCATTGCCGAGAGCACCTATGAATTCATCACCAACCGCTTGAACAATTTATCGAAAGAGCTAGGTGACGTTGATCGCAAGATTTCCGACTACAAGAGCAAGGCGATGATTCCCGATGAAGGAGCAGCCTCAAACATGTACCTCACACAAAGCGCAAAAAACAGCGACCAACTTATTGCTCTACGCAACCAACAAAGCGTAGCCCGCTACGTGCGCGATTATCTCAACGACCATAGCAAAGCCGACCAATACCTGCCTACCAACACAGGCATCGGCAGCACGGGTATTGAGCAAATGATTGCAGGATACAATAAAACCGTCAGCACACGCAACGATTTGCTCACTAATAGTAGCGACAATAGTCCACTAGTACAGAAGTACAACAACGACTTGAACCTGCAACGCCAAACTATTATGCACTCGCTCGACAACTTCATTGCCCAGCTACAGTCGCAGATTAACAGTTGGCAAAGCACTGAAGACAAGACGAATGAGAAGATAGCCGAAGCCCCACAACAAGTGAAGCAGCTACTATCCATTGGCCGACAACAAAAGGTAAAAGAAACGCTCTACATCTACTTACTACAAAAGCGCGAAGAGAACGAGCTTTCCAAAACCTACACAGCTTGGAACACTCGGATTATTCAGCCCCCCACGGGTGTCAATTTTCCCACTGCGCCTCGCACCAACATTATCTTACTCATTGGCATAGCCGTTGGCTTCCTCATTCCTTCCGCATTCCTCTTCTTGCGTGAAACGCTGAACCACACCATACGCGGCAGAGCCGACCTCGATAATCTCAATATACCCCTTATCGGCGAGCTACCTAAAATCAGCAAGAGCAAGAAATTATGGTGGAAAAAGAGCCAGAGCACCGAATGTAAGGTATACATTGAGGCCAACAACCGCAATCTCGTCAACGAGGCATTCCGCATGTTACGTACAAAAGTCGATTTCTTCCTCAAAAGCTCGAACAAAGACGACAAAGTTATCATGCTCACTAGCTATAACGAAGGAGCGGGCAAAAGTTTCATCTCCCTCAACATGGCTCGTGTACTAGCACTGAAGGGAGCAAAAGTATTGCTCATTGACCTCGACCTTCGTCATGCCTCAGCAAGCAAGATTATCAGCCACCCCCGTCAGGGATTGACCAACTATCTAAGCGGAATGAGCAACGACCTTAGCAACCTAATAAGGTACAATGCCCTCGGAGAAAACACCGACTTGCTCCCCGTAGGCATTCTGCCCCCCAACCCCACCGAGTTGTTAATCAACGAGCGATTGGAACAAATGATCACTACGTTGCGTCAAGAGTACGACTACATTCTGCTCGACTGTCCGCCCGTTGAAATTGTAGCCGACACCGACATTATCAGCAAACATGCTGATGCCACCTTGTTCGTAATCCGTGCAGGCCTCTTCGACAAACGTAACTTGAAAGACCTAGAGATTATCTACAAAAAGAACACGTACAAGCGCATGGCTCTCTTGCTAAATGGCACAAAGTACATTCAAAACAAGAAAGGTCTTGGTTATCAATTTGGTTATCGATATGGATATAGATATGATTATCACTACAACCATAGCTACTACGATACAGAAAAGTAAAATAGCTATATTGGGGAGAAACTGACTAGATTTCTCTTTCTCCCCAATACATAAAACAAAACTCAAACAGCTCTTAAAGAGGCGCAATAAGCAATTACTTGTTTATTGCGCCTCTTTGCAAATAAAGAACGTTTTCTCTAATTGCTAAACGTACAGCTATTCAAACGAATAACTACTGATATGGAAAGTCGAACTATACAGAAACGACCAAGCCCTCTTGAGCTAATTGCGTATTAGCAAACACTTGCTGCGCCTCTGCAAGCAAACATTGCTCATCATCGTAGCGCGACGAGAAATGGCCTATAATCAAACGCCCCACCTCGGCCTCACGAGCCAACATGGCAGCTTGTTCGGCTGTAGAATGCAAGGTTTCGATAGCCCGCCCAAGAAATTCTTTTCCAAAAGTAGCCTCATGATAAAGCACGTCTACATGCTTAAGCAAGGGAATATTCTGAGGTTGGTAACACGTGTCGGAGCAATAAGCATAAGAACGAGGGCGATCTGTAGCAACCACAAGCTCAGCATTTGGCACCACCCGTCCATCCTTCGTTGTCCAATCAGCACCCTGCTTAATTGAGTTTATGGCATAATAAGGTATTTGCAAGAAGTCTATCATATCCCTACGAATGTGCGGAAGCAAAGGTTTTTCACGAAATAAAAAGCCACAGCAAGGCACACGGTGTTTTAAAGGGATAGTATACACCTCCACCGAACGATCCTCAAAAATCAAATGTGATTGCCCATCCGTTGGCAAAAAGTGATAAACCACCTCATACGAAATACCCTGACAGAAAAAGTCAAGTTGTGGTTGAAGCAAATCCTTCAGTTCTGCATGAGCAAACAAATGAAGCGGTAATGTGCGACCAGCCAACGACAACGTAGAAATCAGCCCAATCAGTCCGAAGATATGATCACCATGCAAATGCGAGATAAAAATATGCGACAAGCGTGAAAACTTTTGACGAGATTGGCGCAACTGCACCTGAGTGCCCTCACCGCAGTCTATCATAAACAACTTTTCGCGAAGGTTTATCACTTGCGACGAAGGCCAATGGCGCAAAGTAGGCAACGCACTACCACAACCTAATATGTGAACGTCAAACTTTTCCATGCCACAAATTTACTGAAATCGCCAATAAAAGTGTAATTTTGCGTCTGAAAATTCAAACAACTTTCTCAATCACTACACAATGGAAAGCAATAATATGGGTCTCCACACACGTCAAGAACAGCTCAAAGCCTTTGAGCGACTGCTCGATGTGCTTGATGAGTTACGCGTGAAATGCCCCTGGGATCGCAAGCAAACCAACGAAAGTCTGCGCCCTAACACCATAGAAGAAACCTACGAGCTCTGTGATGCGCTCATGAAAAACGATACCAAGAACATATGTAAAGAGCTCGGCGACGTACTCCTTCACGTATGCTTCTACGCAAAGATCGGTTCTGAAACGAATAGTTTCGACATTGCCGATGTATGCAACCAACTCTGCGAAAAACTCATTTTCCGCCATCCCCACGTGTTTCCCCCGAAAGATGCCCCCACAGAATCTAATGTAGAAACGGCGCAACAAGTGAGCGAACAATGGGAACAACTCAAACAAAAAGAGAAGGATGGCAACAAAACAGTACTTTCTGGCGTACCTTCAGCTCTACCCTCACTCATCAAAGCCTATCGCATTCAAGACAAAGCACGCAATGTAGGCTTCGATTGGGAAGAACGCTCCCAAGTGTGGGACAAGGTGAAGGAGGAGATTTCCGAGTTTGAGGCAGAAGTAGAACACATGGATAAGGCAAAAGCCGAAGCTGAATTTGGCGATGTAATGTTCAGCCTAATCAACGCAGCCCGCCTCTACAAGATCAACCCCGACAACGCTTTGGAACAGACCAACCAAAAGTTCATCCACCGTTTCAACTATCTCGAAGCCCACACGCTAAAACAAGGCAAGCAACTCACCGACATGACGTTGGAAGAAATGGATGCCATTTGGAACGAAGCCAAAGCGTTAGAAAAAGAGTAACTAACTCACTTCTGCTATTTAAAACGAGAAAAGCAAACCATAAACTCCCCCTCGCAACCATCGAAACGACCGTTTACTACAAACTCCCCCATAGCGATCAGTACACTCGCTTGGTGCAACATCAAGCACCAAAAATCTTTCACGCATTCAACGACGTACCCCTCACAGGCGGATACGTCGTTATGCCGTTTGTAGTTACCGATGAAAGCCCCATCCTATTTATTGAGCCCGACGAGCAAACCACCCATAGGCTCTCTTGCCCACCTACCCTACCCCATCAATCCGTCTCTATTAATGAAACGGAATCCGAACATTTGGCCTACGCTCAAGCATTCAACCAAACACTACAAGCACTACGCAGCGGCCAACTACAAAAAATGGTCTTGGCTCGCCAACTACATTGCAAAGGACTCCCCGTTCATCAGGCCGAAGCCTTGTTTCAAGCTGCCTGCCATAGTCGTCCGCATAATTTCGTAGCACTTTGGAGCAACGACCAATTCGGCAGTTGGCTAATAGCCACTCCCGAACCTTTATTCTGCATGAGGGATGATTTATGCCACACCGTAGCACTTGCAGGAACCATGCCTTATAACAATGAGACAGATCCCCCTCATTGGAACAAAAAAAATAAAGAAGAACAAGCCATTGTGGCTCACTTCATAAGAAAAGAACTTCAACCTTTCGCCAATGAGTTAATTGTGTCTGCCACACACACTCTCCAATCGGGCAACATTCAGCATCTCTGCACCGATTTTACATTCCGCCTACGCCCTGAGGCCGACCAACGCACCCTCATTGCGCAGCTACATCCCACCCCAGCAGTGTGTGGCATGCCACGTAATGAAGCCTTGCAACGCATTCTTACCATTGAAACCGAGCCACGCACCTATTATGCAGGTTTCAGCGGCCCATTCAACCTCCGTGGGGAAACAAGCCTCTATGTAACCCTTCGCTGCATGCACTTCACAGAGGAACAATCCACCCTTTACGCTGGAGGAGGCATTATGCCCAATAGCAACGAACAAGAAGAATGGGAAGAAACCATTCGCAAAATGCAAACCATGCTGCAACTATTATAAGGTCTGATTTAATTAGATAACCATGTTCTGCAACTTAGCCCAAGTAAACCAACTCACCACCCTACTCATAGCCCATCACATTCGCCACATTGTGGTATGCCCAGGTTCACGAAATGCCACCATCGTGCACAACCTACACGAAGCAGGGAATGAGCATTTCTCACTTCACCCCGTCACCGATGAACGAAGTGCAGCCTTCGTAGCATTGGGTATGTGCTTGGCCTTGCAAGAACCCACAGCCGTATGCGTCACCTCTGGTTCGGCTCTACTCAACTGCTTGCCAGCCGTGGCCGAATCCTACTACCGACAATTACCGCTGCTAGTCATTTCGGCCGATCGCCCCGAGGCATGGATTGGTCAATTAGATGGGCAAACACTTCCGCAGCAAAATGCCCTACAACCCTACTGCACCACCTTTCAAGTGACCACCCCTCACAGCGACGAACTACAGTGGCTTAACAACCGAAACATCAACGAAGCCCTACTCTCACTTGGCACTCACGGCGGCCACCCCGCCCACATCAATGTGGCCATTAGTGAACCCATGTTTCAGTTCTGCACCCCCACCCTGCCCGAAGAAAGAGTCATACACCGCATTACCCCTTCTGCCCCCTTACCTCTCACTCCCGAAATAATTCATTTAATAACGGAAGCACAACTCCCCACTCTGCTCATAGGGCAATACGAACGAGGCGACCTACGATTTGAAATCAGTCAGTTAGCAGAGCAACACCAACTGCTCGTGCTCTCTGAAATCATATCCGATGTCCCCAACCACCAGCTACTAGATGCATTCGAATCCACCACAACCATCAATCAATCCATTCTACCCGACGTTGTGCTGCAAATAGGCGGAAATTTCGTACACAAAAAATTAAAGCAACTACTGCGTCAACACCACTGCACCGTCATACGCATTGGCCAAGATTCCTCTTTGGCCGATACCTTCTGCCAACTCGCTGCTTGGGTGGATTGTTCACCACTTCCTGCTCTAAAGCAACTGATAGAAACCCTCCCAAGAGAAAAGAGCAAAGTGGCTCAAGCCGAACAGGCATTGCTGAAAGTTTGCCAACAAAAGCAAGCTGACATCGAATTGGAAATGCAAAATCCCCAAGACCACTGCACATTCCGAAACACTTTATACCTACTTAGCAAAGAACTCGACCACCTCAGTGAACCCTACACCTTGCACCTAGCCAACAGTACCGCCGTGAGAGCAGCCTCTCAGGTATTCCGCTCAACCACTGCCCCCATCTACTGCAATCGCGGCACTAACGGAATTGAAGGTTCACTCTCCACTGCCGTTGGCTATGCCCTAAAAATGTGGGGACTCAGTCTAGTCATCATTGGCGACCTAAGTTTCTTCTACGATCTCAATGCTCTATGGAACGTACAGTTGCCAAGCAACCTTCGCATTCTCTTGCTCAACAACGGCCACGGAGGCATCTTCGACCAGCTCCCAGGGTTGTCTGCCTCCCCCGCCCTGACAAACTACATTGCAGCTGGCAACCAACACTTCACAGCCCAAGGCATTGCCGAAGCTTTCAACGTCGACTACCAACAAGCCACACAACCCAACGAACTCCCCACCCTACTCCGCCAATGGCTTCAACCGCAAGCCACAAAAGCCCAAATTCTCGAAGTAATTTGCGAATAACAATAGAGGAGGCAAAATCCCAAGCTAAGAAATGTAAGCAACCATCTGCAACAACTCTATCCTTAAACAAGTTCTCCCCTATAACTTTATATACAGCAATTACTGTTACTTGCACTAAGTGCTTGCATTCCGTTGATTATCAAGCATTTGATTAGTGTAAGCAGCAATCAGTTCTACCTACACTTCCCTTCTTTCATACAAGTGGCCTATTAGTTAAAATTAGCCGCCTACTAGTGCGTACCTACTGGCCTAATAGGAAAAACTAACGGCCTAATCATCACTACGCCCCCTTACCTCCACCATAGCAAGGGCAACAGGGCAAACCCTTTTGAGCAACTGCTGAGTGCAAGCAAACAATCGTGCTGCTTACACTTCTGAACCATTTGATTATCAACCAAGTGCAAGCAATTTGTGCAAGCAACAGTAATTACACATACAAACTTTATGGTGGTATCTATACGGCTTATGACAGCGTATTTCATCCAAGAAATGCAAGTTTTTTAAACTTTACTTGTCTATTGTCACAAAAGTTGCTATCTTTGCATCGCTTTAAAGGAAAA
This sequence comes from bacterium, assembly GCA_963623895.1. Classification (GTDB taxonomy): domain Bacteria; phylum Bacteroidota; class Bacteroidia; order Bacteroidales; family Bacteroidaceae; genus Alloprevotella. The sequence goes on along the minus strand of CAVFOF010000004.1, from coordinate 21,802 downwards.
ATCTCTAAAGTCAACATAGTTTCGGGGCGTAGCGCAGTCCGGTTAGCGCACCTGCTTTGGGAG
>CAVFOF010000004.1:0-21729 GCA_963623895.1 bacterium | reverse complement strand
AAAAAAGCAACTAACTATCAAACATTTAAGTTTGAAATTAGTTGCTTTTTTTTTGCGCTTACGCAGCCTTTAGCTGCTTTATTTAACGACAATGGATGACAATGGGGGGGGGGATAACAAACTTCGCATTGCAGAAATCTTATGTAGTTTCCTACAAGAAAAGCGATTGTCTTCTATTGTCAGCAATTGTCGTAAAAAACTCTCCTTCGCAATAGAAAGAGCAGCTTGACAAGTTGAGATAAATTGCCATCATTCCTCTTGCATTAAACGATTTAAACCTGAAATTAACTTCTATAGAATAACTCTGCTAACCAACAAAGAATAATGCTTTAAACGCAATATAGAAATAGGTAATCAACAACGCAGCACATAGCAAATGCTGCTGTTGAGAAGAATAGGTATAGGGGGAAACAAACGGGGAGGCATTGTCGGAAGAATTTGTGGTTTGATATTTTTTGCACAAATAATGGTGGAAACGATAAATGCCATATCCCACAAGAGTGCCCCACACGAGTCCCGTGAACAAGTCGCCTACATAATGTACACCTAAATATACACGCGACCAGCAATTAATCAACACCCATGACCCGAGCCATGCGGCTAACCACTTACTGCGCATTACTAAGGACACGAAGGTTGCTACTGCCATCGTGTTGGCTGCATGACTTGAAAAAAAACCATAAGAACCACCACGATACCCTCGCACTACATCAACTAGATACATAATCTCAGGATTGTGGGAAGGTCGCCATCGTGCCACAAGCGGTTTGAACACACTTGAAGCCACTTGGTCGGCAAGTAGAATGCTTACGGCCACCCCTAAAACGAAGTAAAAAATGCCACGCAAATCATTGGCTTGTATCACCACATAGAGCAATACCAAGGCCAAGGGCAACCACGTGGAAGTTTGCGTAGCCGTCCAAGCAATGCCGTCTAAATAGAGCGACTGACTGCCGTTAAAGAAGAGGGTTAAAGCGGTGTCCATTGGAAAGAAAAAATGCTTTGACTAAGAAGCAGAAAAGTACAAGAGGAGGGGTTACTTCAAACGTTTTAGTTGAGTGGGCGAAGGCTTTAGCCAAGCCTCCGTACCATCGGGCAAAGCAATCTGCAACCAGCCATCGGGTTGGGCATCCTCTATGCTAAGCAATACTCCCTCATGCAATTCGCGCAAGGGTTGAGAGGAGGTTGTGGGGGTGGAATAAGTGGGCAATGTGCCTTGCATCACCACAACCTGATTGGAAGGAAAGGCATGATTCTGCTCGACATAGGCAAATAGGAAAGAAGTCAGTGCTCCCACAAATGCCAAAGCTGAGATGCTTAGCAAAAGTTTGCGTGCGAGTAAACGGTCGATAAGTCGCAGACTTATCACCAGCCCCCCACACACGATGAGCAAAGCAATTCCCCAAAAGCCCCATGCCGTGGCACTCTGCGAGAGCATCACTTTACGAAAGAAGAGGGAGAAGAGCATTTGAGAAGGCTCGTTAAACTGATCTGGAAGTTTGCTTTGAGCTAACTGTAAATTGAAAGCTGCATCCTTGTCGGAGGGCGACAAGCGCAAAGCTTGCTGATAGCCATAAACCGCCTCAGCATAATTCTTTAGCCTATAATGACAGTTGGCCGCATTGTAGGAATAAGCAGCAAAGAGCTGAGCATCTTTCTGAAGAGTTGTCGTGTCGGCTAGCAACTGATTATAGGCATTAGCAGCTGCAGCATAATCTTTTTGCTCATAAAGGCGAGCAGCTTGTTCGGCCGTTGTGGGAGCGGCAAACGTCGTAAGCGACACGACAAACAAAGCGATTATAAGGGAATATATCTGGCGCATTATTTCTTTGTTTTCAGTGAGCGATCAATTAGTTCTATCACCTCCGAAGCTTCGTTAAACACCTGCTGGCGATTGTCCTCAGAGTTTGGAGCGTACTGCGCATACTGACACGTATCAATGAGCGATAGCAACCGTTGAATGCCTTCCTCTGTCACGGTCCTTGCTTCGAGTAACTGACGAATACGCTCGTTGGTAATTTCACACTGTCCCACATTGAATGTGTCGACAATATAACTTGTGATGGCTTGCGAAACAGCGGAATAGAAGTTGCCTTGCTGCTTACCTTGAAGTATACGCTCAGCCTGCTGCAAGCGTCGTAAACTTTTACGAGCTGCGTGCTTACGACGTTGTCCAGTTACATCGGCTCGACCAGCCATTATGCGATTTACAACAAAGTATGCAACCATCATTACAAGAATGAGGAAGAGGCAAAGCAAGCGATAGCCCCAAGTGCCCCAAGCAAATATCGAGGTAGAATGAGGAGCGTGGAGTGCCCGAATGTCGCTTTTGAGCAAAGCTAACTGCTTATCGACATCGGCATTTGAGCGTTTACCTTTTTCCACATGCAAGGAGATGGCCTCAGTATGGATAGTGCGATAGCTATTGGTTTGTGTATCGAAGAATACGAAATCGGTAGCAGGTATGGTATAATCGCCCACGTTGCGAGGCACAAAGGTGTAATCGAACACTAATTGGCCATTCAAGCCATTCGCCGTCACCTTTGTGTTGTCGGTAGTTTTCGCATCGTAGGTATCAAAATCCTTTGGAAAACTTACCTTGGGAGCTGAAATCAACTTTAAGTTACCCAAGCCATTGAGCGTAATGCGATAGGTGGCCACATCGTTGGTGGCAACCTTCGGATTGAGCAGTTTGCCTTGAATACTATACTGACCAACAGCTCCTGAGAAATTGGCTGGTTTGGGCTGTGGAAGGGCATCGACATTGAGGGTGATTACGGGAGTGCTACGACGCACTTGCACACCAATAGTTCCGCCGCCATTAAAAAATGCATCGGCTAAATCCATTGTGCGGTCTTGCTGTATGACGGCGCAATTGAAAGTGATGCTAGGGATGGTGATTTTCCCACTATTCTGTGGGAATACGACATACTGTAGAATGGTTCCCGTGCGATAAGTTGTACCGTTACGGTGCTCAATAGTGGTTTGTATCTGATTGCCAGGTATGGGTATCTCTTGCGAGATTATATTTTTGAAATCTGGCTTCTGCATCAAGCTAGTGTTAGAAAGAGCCACCCCTACCCTAGCATGGATGCGATAGGTGAGTAACACGGCTTCTTGCTCGTGTACTCTCGTGCGACTTGGGGTGACATCAATGAATAGGTCACGCTGAGTGACTGCACTACCAGCCTGCTGCACTTGTTGGGCATCGTCATCGTAACCACCGCCCTGACTTTGCGAAGAAGTGTTGCCCGACCGACTGCCACTACTGACGCGAGCTTTTAGGCTGACAGCGTTGGAACGTATCGTGCGCCCATTCACCTGTATGCTCGCTGGGCCAATGGTGATGTTTCCACTCTTCTGCGCTGAAAGGATGTAGGTGTAGCTCGTTGTTTCGGAATGTGAAGCATGTCCGTTGATGATTTGATAGTTACTCATCGTGGAGGTGCTTGGTCCACTCAGCACCTCGAAGGCTGCCAGCGAGGGGGGAGTGAAATGGGAAGCATCAGTGCTCTGCACCGTATAGGTTAAACGATAGTAGCCGCCTACGTCCTCAATCTGCGCCTTAAAGGTCTGCGCCGCTAAATGCCCCATCGAAAGTAAAAGGAGGCATAGACTCATGGTGAGCCGTAGGAAGGATATACATGGTTTTATCACGTTCATTCTCAATTTCATTTTTTAGAGGATACCTAGGATTAATCACTGCTTCTATTGCTCATGGTAGCAGTTAGTCCTTACCAATTCTTGCCCTTACTGCGTTGCTGGGGTTGGTGTTGTTTTAGGCGTTCGAGTGCTCGTCGCTCGGCCTGACGAGCGAGGTTCATATACTGCTCGGTCTGCTGCCTCTCTTGTTGTTTATCTTGTTCTTGCTTTTGTTGATTTTGCTGCTGGTTCTTATTCTGTTGTTGGTTTTGCTTATCCTTCTGTTGGTCTTGTTGTTTCTGCTGTTGGTTTTGCTGCTTATTCTGGTTTTTATCGTTCTGAGGCGGTGCATCCTTCAGTTGCTTCTGACACAAGGCGAGATTATAACGAGTGCGCTCATCGTGAGGATTGAGACGAAGCGATTGCTTATACTGTTCAATTGCCGTCTTCAGCAGTTCCTGCTGCTTATCGCGGCTTTGCAACGCAGCTTTCTGACTGATGTAGCCCCGATTGTGCCACGCCATAGCACTAATTTGCTTGTTGGTTTCTAGCTGAGTAACCTTTGTGTACAAGCTATCCGCTGAATGCACATCGCCCCCCGACAGATAAACGTCGGCTAGATTGAATAGCGCACGGGCATTGGTGGGTTGTTGCTTCAGCACCTGAAGGTAGTAGCTACCAGCATTCTTTGTGTTCGCACGATGAAACTGCTGATTGCCCATGTGCGTATAGCGATACAACTTATTTTGTGCCTGCACTGAGGGAGCCAACAGGAACAACACGAGAAAAGCGAAGAGGCTTATAATAGAGGAACGAACCAAACGTTTCATTTGTTGAAGAGTTTTATCTTTTTAAAGAAAGAACTTTCCGTTTCACTCACGCAAATCTCCACAATAAGAATGAGTAGGAACAGAATGGCTAAAGCTTGGAACTGCTCATCACGCGCGGTGTAGGAGGTGGTGGACGATGCTTGCTTCAACTGTCGAAGTTGTGCTTGCAGTTCATCCTGCGCACTGTTGCTTTGATCAAGGTGTAAGTATATACCGTGACCTGCTTGTGCCACGCTACGACACATTTGCTCATTAAGTGCCGTGTGCACCACTTGTCCGTTTTCATCGGTCAATAGTCCGTTTTGAGTGGGTATCTCCCCACCCTGCGCTGTGCCAACGCCAATGACATAGACATTGATGCCCGCCTTGTGTGCTGCTTTTGCAGCTTCCTCGGCTCCGCCTTCGTGGTTTTCGCCATCGGTGATGAGGATGATAGCCTTGCCCACTTCCTTATTATCGGTGAAACATTTCACACCCAACTGGATGGCCGCTGCCAAGTCGGTGCCTTGAAGGGTGACCATGCCAGTGGAAAGGGCATCGATGAAGAGTTTGGCCGATGCATAGTCGGAAGTAATGGGAAGCTGCGGATAAGCCTCTCCAGCAAACACGCCCAAAGCGATTTTGTCGTTCTTCATCTTGTCTACAAGGTTAGTCACCAAGAGTTTGGCACGATCCAAACGTGAAGGCTGCACATCGTTGGAGAGCATGGAGTTGGACACATCGACCATCACCACGGCCTCAATGCCATTAGCCGTTTCGGCTTGCTGCTTTAGACCGTATTGCGGACGAGCGTAAACCACGATGAGCACAACCAAGGCCAACAGAGTAAGAGCGAATTTCACATGACGACGCATCGCCGAACGGCCAGGCATGAGCGCTGACAAGAGTTTGCTTTCACCCAAACGAGCAGCCTGCTTGCGTCGACGCCAAAGGCTATAGAGATAGACTGCCACACAGAAGGGTATAAGCAGCAGAAGATATAGATAATTCGGATTTTGAAACTGTAGCATAGAATGCGATTATACTTTTCTAAATACGAGCAGACGAAGCAAAATCTCGGCTAGGAGGACGAGTATTGCTGCGAGGGCAAAGGGTTGAAATGCCTCATAGTGGCGAGTATGGCTGCTCACCTTCAACTTTGTTTTTTCCAACTTATCAATGTCGGCATACACTTGCTTCAGCGAGGAACGCGAGGTGGCGTGATAGAACAAACCTCCCGTTTCATTAGCAATCTGCTTGAGCGTGGTAGGGTCTACGGTATTGTCCACCTGCTGCGAATAAACCTCTCCATTAGGCAGTTGAGCCACGGGCACGTTCACTTTGCCTTCTTTTCCTAACAAGATGGTGTAGATACGTATACCAAGCGACTTTGCCATATCGGTGGCAGTGAGCGGCGAGATGTCCCCCGTATTGTTAGCTCCATCGGTAAGTAAAATTACCACTTTGCTCTTGGTCTGACTATCGTTAAGGTGAGTAACAGCACTAGCTAGTCCCATGCCGATGGCAGTACCTGGTTGGATAACACCATCATTTTGCAACTCACAGTTAGCTCCTTTAAATGAGCGAATCAACATGCCGTGATCGGTAGTTAAGGGACATTGCGTGAAGGCTTCTCCACCAAAAAGAGTTAGACCAATGTTATCGTTAGGTCGGCTATTAATGAAATCCAAAGCCACGTCCTTTGCCGCCGTAATGCGATTGGGCGAGATGTCTGGAGTGGCCATTGAAGTAGAGATATCCAAGGCCATCATGATGTCAATACCCTCGGTTTCTCCCGTGCGCCAAGAGGAGTCGGTTTGAGGACGTGCCAACACGACCACTACCAACACGAAACACAAACATCGCAAGAAGAAGGGCAAGTGAATAAGGCGAGTGCGCCATGTGGAAGGAGCATTGCGAAAGCCCTCAGTAGTAGCCCAAGTGACGTGTTGCTCGCTCTTTGAGCGAAAGAGGAAATACCATATAAAATAGGGTATGAGCAACAGAAGAAGCAAGAAATATGCTGGAGATGCGAAAGTCATAGATTGAGTTTTTTAACAGGAAGTGACGTTATCGCTTCTAGAGAAGTGTACGATAATATTGCGTAGCTACAAACGCATGCTTTCAGACACATCCGCTTAAGCAGGTAGAATCTCATGGGAGGCTACTTATTTACAAATTCAAAGCAAGCATCCATTCCTGTCGTTAAGAGAAGCTGATGGTCACCTACTTATGCAAAGCAACAATAAAGTTGATAAACGTTGTAGGCCAACCAAAGTAGCATTACCACCGAGAGAAGCCACACGCAAATGCGCATGCAGTTGCGCCACATAATCTGCTTTTTGTTTGATAGCGATACAATCTCCACCTTGGGCTTGGGCAACTCTTGTGCTGGTATCTTTGTGGCCTGCACATAGTCGAGAGCTTGCATTAGGCTGCGGTCTTGCTCGGGCAAAGTGGTAGTGTGCTTAGCAAATTTCACGAGGTCGGCCGTGAGCAACACGTTCTTCAATTCCGCCAAAGCGGCCTCATTGCCCATGCCACATAGATGCTCTACTATCTCGCTCGTCGTCATTTCCCTTGCGTTGAAGCCAAACCTACTTTGGATGTAGGAACGTAAAGTTTCGGTCAGTTCCATATAGTACTGCTTGGCATCGGTCATAGCGGTTTTGCTCTTGATTTGGTTGATGTTATTCAAAGCCGTGACATGAGCTGGCGTAGGTGGCATGATTAACACCTTTCGAGTGATTAAGCGAGGGTCAGTCAAGCGAATAGCCAAAGCTATCACAAGGAGCAAAATAATCACACAACCCACCACGGAGGCTAAGAAGAGCCACGACCATTCAAAGGGCTGCTCCACCACATCGTGGGGACCATTGAATTTTTCGGGATGCTTCAGGTCTACCTCCACGGTGTTCACCTTCAAACCGATTTCGCCTCGCGACTGATAGGTTTTCCCGTCAACCTTCACTTGGAAAGGTGGAATGCGATACATAGCTGAGTCGAACGAGGTGATAGTATAGCGACGAGTCAGTTGCAAGCGTTGTCCATTATTGAGCTTCACCGTGTCGACGCGTCCACAGCCTACTACCTCTACGCCCTTTGTGAGCTGGTGTTGAGGCTGAAACTGTGGAAACGTCACCTGCTGCTTTGCATTGACCGTACACTTTACGCTTACTTGTATTTGTTCGCCAATCAGGATGCTTGCGGTGTCTGCATGTGCCTCCACTACCACCTGTGCTTCAGCACGAGCAATAGTAAGCCAACAAAGCAAGGTGGCTAAAAGGGCGAATGTGATATGCTTTCTGATTATCATAGGAAGATAAAAAGCCTACGCTAAGGAAGTTGAGCACAGAAGTGCTCGGGGCATGCTTAGCGTTGGGCAAAAAGGTTCATCAGTGGCCGGACGTAGTCGGAATCAGTGGCAACGGCCGTGTAGTCTACTTGGCTTTTCTTGAATAGGTCGGTCAGTTTGGCTCGCTGTAAGTTCCACCACTTCTGCTGATTGCTTCGAACGGCCTTGCTTGAGGTGTCGATAATTTGTTCGTGCCCCGTTTCCGCATCAGCCACTTTCACCAACCCAACGTTGGGAAGGTTGGCCATGCAGTGATCGTAGACTTGCAATGCCACGAGGTCGTGCTTGCGCGCTGCCACCATGAGTTGCCGAGAATAGTTGATAGGGGAAAGGAAATCGCTCAACACGAAGGCTATGGAACGTTTGCTCATGATGCGCACCAAATATTCAAGCGAGAGAGCGAGGTCGGTGCGCTTGCCTTGGGGCTCGAAGTTGAGCAATTCGCGAATGATGTAGAGTACGTGTTTGCGTCCCTTTTGGGGAGGAATGAACTTCTCTATGCGGTCGGTGAAAAGGAGAACACCGATTTTATCATTATTCTGCATGGCCGAGAAAGCCAAAGTGGCCGCAATCTCCGTGACCAATTCACGCTGTGTGCGCATGCGAGTGCCGAAGAGTTGACTAGCCGAAAGGTCTATGAGCAACATGAGCGTAAGTTCACGTTCCTCTTCAAACACCTTGATGTAAGGGCGGTTCATGCGGGCTGTGACATTCCAATCGATGTCGCGCACATCGTCGCCCATTTGATATTCCCGAACCTCGGCAAACGACATACCACGCCCCTTGAAGGCGGAATGGTATTCGCCCGCAAAGATATTGTTGGTGAGTGCGTGTGTCTTGATTTCGATACGACGCACCCGGCGTAAAAGTTCTGAGGTTTCCATCTATAGTGTGTATACTACAAAACAGAGCGGCCTAGATTAGGGCACTTCCACTTTGTTCAAGATTTCTTTAATAATGTCATCAGCCTTTACGTTCGAGGCTTCGGCCTCGTATGATAGGCCAATGCGATGGCGAAGCACGTCGGCTGCGACCTCACGCACATCCTCGGGCACAACATAACCTCTGCGCTTGATGAAGGCACAAGAGCGAGCGGCCAAAGCCAAGTTGATGCTCGCACGCGGAGAACCGCCACACGAGATGTAGTCTTTAAATTCACCCAACTTATATTGCTCTGGATAACGGGTGGCAAACACTATGTCGGCCACGTATTGCTCGATGCGTTCGTCTACATACACTTGTTTCACTAGCTGACGAGCCTTCACGATGCGGTCGGTGTTAATCACTGGCATGGGCTTGGTGAAGCTATTATTAATGTGTGCTCGCATAATGCGCTTCTCCTCTTCAATGGTGGGATAGTCGATAATCACCTTGAGCATGAAACGGTCTACTTGGGCTTCGGGTAGTTCGTAAGTTCCTTCTTGCTCAATGGGGTTTTGTGTGGCCAACACGAGGAAGGGTTCGGGAAGGGCATAAGTGGAGTCACCAATGGTTACCTGATGCTCTTGCATGCCTTCGAGCAAGGCACTTTGCACTTTTGCTGGGGCACGGTTGATTTCATCGGCTAGCACAAAGTTGGCAAACACGGGGCCCTTCTTTACCTTGAAACTTTCGTCTTTCTGACTGTAGATGAGCGTACCGATAACGTCGGCTGGCAAGAGGTCGGGGGTAAACTGTAAGCGACCAAAGTCGGCGTCAACCAACGAGGCGAGCGTTTTTATAGCTAGGGTCTTTGCCAAACCAGGCACACCCTCGAGTAGGATGTGACCATCGGATAGCAGACCGATTAAGAGCGAATTAATCAAATGTTTTTGACCGACGATGGTGCGGTTCATACCTTCTACAAGGTCGGTTATAAAACCAGTCTCTGCTTCGATTTGAGCATTGAGTTGGCGAATGTCTATTGCTTCTGACATAGGGATAGTGTGCTTATTGTTTCTTTATTTGCTTGCAAAATTACGTCTTTTAGTGTGATTGGTGTTTGAAAGACCTTTAAATAAAACTAATTGACGAAATTCCAAGAGAGACCCATGTGTATAGTCATGCGGTTGAGTGGGTAGTGTGCCACAAGGAACGGGCGACCTGCACCTGAGGAATAATTGAGGTGGGAGGCTTTGAGATAGAAGCGAGTACGCTTTAGGTGGAAGTTGACGTAGGCATTCACGATGGGATAGTTGCCCACTTGAGTGGCATAAGCCTCATCCTGCACGACATACTGCCCCACGATGGGCGAATAGGTGGGGGCTGTATAACGGGTGAAATAGTTGGCATCCACGCCTAATTCCGTTCTCAACACCTTGGCTATGCGAAATTGCAAGTAGAGATTGCTATAGGCACTAAAGGCTGGAACGGGCAGCACGTCTTTGTTGGAACTGACTTGGTAAGTAAACTCGTTTTCCCAATGGAACACGCCCCAATGAAAGTCTTGATTAAGCGTAAGTCCCAATAACTGCACGTTCTTGCTAGATTGCTCCACGCTTACAGCATGGCGATAGGTGGCATAGGTGCTCGAACTGCCGGCCACCTCGGTCAAGCTTTCCTTAAAATAGGTGTAGTTTTGTATATTCTCGAGCGAGGCGGTTAGTCGCGTATCCTTCCAGCGGAGGGTGGCGTTAACTCGGGCATGAAACATCTTGTTGAGGTTCGTGTTGTCCCACCAAGCGTTGCGTGCATAGAAATGGCGGTAATAGAACGATGGGCGTTCGTTGCGAACGAAACCATTGATGAGCAACTGTAAAGAGTCCTTTTTAATAGGGAGGGAAAGCACGGCATCGCCCTCCACGTTAAATTCTCCCCAATCCGTACCAGTAGTGCGCAACTCGCCCAACACGTTATAGCGCACAAACTTGCTCTGCTGCGAGAGGATTTGTGCCCCTACAGTGATGTAGTTCTCCGTGAATTTCGTCTTTGAGGCGGCCTCTGCAATATTGGGAGCAGTGAAATCGAAGCGTGCCAATTCGTGTTTGCCATAAAGGCGAAGTCCCATCTTCATCCACTTGTTCATACCCTCATGTAGCTCCATAGCAAGCGTGTTTTCTACACCCACGTGGTGCATGCAGTCGAGCGCATTTTCGCCTGAGAGATAAAAGTCGGCGAAATAACCAGGATTGCTTTCGGTATTGCTCGCATTCGAGAAGAAACGACGCTTGTTGTCGTTAAACTTAAAGGTGTGAATAAAACTGCTTACGGGAACGAATTCGGTGGTTATTTTCAGCGAATCTAAGGCTTCGTTGCGGGTTTCCATCTTTACTTCACCTGGCTGTCTGGGCACACGGGGAGCGACCTTTGCCACGAGGGCTGAATCGGTTTGAGCTGAAGCTGTTGCAGTCGAATCTTTCTTAGCTTTAGCGGCCTCAGCTGCTGCGGCTGCTACTCGTGCGGCTCGTTCTGCTTCGAGCTTTTGCATGCGCTGACGCAGCAGTTCGTCGATGTCCTTCACCTGGTTGCCTTTTGCGTCATAATAGCGATGGAATCCCACGCTGTATTTATGAGTGAGATACACCTCGTTGCTGCCTACCTTGTTCCAAGCTTGGGCAAGATTGATAGGCATATCGGCTGTTCCGTATTTAGTGGGGAAGGTTTCGGGGCGGTTCACGTAGTCGTCGCTTTCTATGCCTCCGTTCTCTCTATTCTTAAGGTAGACGTGCTTCACGTAGGCATGCATTTGATACTGGTCGTTACGGTAGGAGGCGAACAAAGTGCCATCAAAATGGGCGGTAGACTGCCCCGTGTAGTAACCGCGTCCATACAAGTAGTCGGCCTTAAAGCCAAGGCCTAGTTTCTTGCCAGAGTTCACCGAGAACAATGCCTTCAGTCGGTCTTCGCCATTAGTCTTGTTACCACACGAGTGGTAGGTGAGGTTGGTGAAGGGCGATTTCGTGTTGGTAAAGAGCAATTCTTCCGTGCTGGTCAGGGCAAAGTCGTAGGGCAAAGTGAAGATAAACGGATGGCTCTGCATGTTTGCACCCTGCTCGTTGAAGTAGTGGCTAAGGCGAGGCGCACCGAGGTTGCCCGTAAAGTTGTAATGCCCCGTCTCGCCCATCGTTTGGTTCTCGTTTTGGAATCGATGAGGGATGGTGTCGTAATCGGCGGGGTGTATGTCGCCAAAGCGAGAGTCAATATGCCAAGCATAAATGCCCTCAGGTACATCGGTGGTTTCGACGCTATCGCTCTGAAATCCACCCTTTTTATTGTCGTTGAGATAGGGGTTTAAATCGTTGCGCACATTCTGGGAATAGGCAGTCAAGGCTAGCAGAAGCCAAGCGCAAAAGCAAAATGTGCGTTGCATAAGGTGTGTCATATGTTTGTTTCGTCAAGAGGAGGAGATGAGATGTAGGCGTGAGCGGGTCATCCTCTAGGGAAAAGCCACTGCCATCTTGGCGTTATTTGTACTTTTCCAAATAGCGATTAGCCGATTCGTCGCCGAGCTGCACGGCTTTCTGCAAACAATCGATGGCCAGTGCTTTGTGCTTCAATTCGCCGTGGGCTATACCCATTATTTTATAGCAGTCTGTATTGTTGGGCAGCGTCTTCAGCACGCTCTGCGCCGTTTCGATAGCCTGTGCAAACTCACCAATGTTAAGCAGCAGGGCTGCCTTGTCTATTTGGTAAACAACGGGTTGCTTGGAAATGTTGATAGCCGTGTTGAGGTCGTCCACAGCTTGCTGATACATATGGGCTTTCTCTTCGGCCTGCGAACGAAGGTCGTAGAAGCGTTCGTCGAGGTTGCGCGGCCCGATGAGCTGCTCATATTGATTGTAGTCGAGCACGGCTTCACGATATTTCTCGGCCTTGAGCAAGCGTTGGGAACGTTCGAGATAATACTGGGCATACTGCGCCCCAACGCGTTCGGGCACATGGGCGATGCAACTATCGAGTAAGGCCAACACCTCGTCGTTAGCCCCTTGAGCCATTTCTAGCGACTTGGCGGCCGAGAAGAAGGTTTCACTCGAGGCAAACTGCTTGTCGTCGCAGGCAAGTTTGAAGTTATCGAAGGCTTCCTTGTAGTGACGCATCACGTAGTAGCAATTGCCCTTCTGCACCTTGTATAAGGAGGAGGGCTGAGCGGCATAAGCCTGATCGGCCTCATCGATAGCTTTGGCTAAATTCCAATTGTTGCTCAAGGTGGAATCTCTCCCCTCCTCCACCACGTTGCGGTAGATAAGGCTGCTCCAAGCGTAGTGGATGGCATCTTCTTTTTGGGCAATGCTATCGGTGCATCCTTTGGCTTTTTCGAGAGCGGTAAGGAATTCAGAAGTGGACTTACCAAACTGCTTGTGAGCGGCCCAATACTTGGCTCGATACACGTAGCCGTCGGGGAGTTCGGGATAGGCTTCTACAAAGTCGCTATAGGCCGTTAGGCAACGAATGCTATCGGCTTGTGGCAAGAGAAAAAGGCTATTGAGGGCTTCGCTCTTATCAGCGGGAAGGGCTTTAGGAAGGCTGAGGGCATTCAGGTCGGAACTTAATGCGGAGAGACTGTTGCCAATGGAGAGTTGGCTCACGAAACGGGCGTCAATGGCACAAGCGGAAGTGGCATTCTTACCTACATTCTGCTGCACGAAAGCCACGAGATTTCCCTCGGCATCAATCAGCGGACAACTGAAATTCACGCTATCGTTCTTTGCGCTAATCTGGTAGTAGGCATAGTCGTTGTAGGGCTCTTGACTCTCCACCGACACGCTCACTGGAGCATTCTTCTTCTCAGTGGAATAGTGCAGGATTTGCAGCTGGCTCCCCACGACTGAGGGAGCGGAGGCGATTTGAAAATAGTCGTTTTTGGTCACTCCTGTCACGCTAAACTTTACCAAATCGGTGGTGGAGTTAGCTCCTAATATGCGGTAGAGGTTATACTGCTTGCCCTTGCTATCGACCACCGCTGCATGATGAGCGTTGAGCAAGGCTGAATAGGGGGCAACCAACTCGCCTTTTTCGCTAACAAACACGGCCGTACTCTGACGAAGGAGTTTACCATCAGCTGCATAAGCATTCAGTTTGAGCACGGCCTTGTTGGCATCCTTCACGGAGACTAACGTTTCGGACTTGAGGGGAGATATGTGGAGAGCAGCCACGGCAAGTGCTGCTAAAAAAAAATTCTTATTCATTGCGGATTTATCATCTATAAAAGGGAGAAAGAGGGGTTACATTCTCAACAAAGCCTTAGCATTATTAATGGCGGCCTCGGTGAGTTCTGTGCCCGATAGCATGTGGGCAATCTCTTCCACACGTTGGTTCGTTGTAAGGGGGATGATGTGGCTTCGGGTCGTGCCTTTATCGTCATCCTTATAGACCTTGAAATGGCTTGTGCCTAAAGCTGCTATTTGGGGTAAGTGAGTGATGCACAACACTTGGCAAGTAGCCGATATGCCGAGCATTACCTGAGCCATGCGTTCGGCCATCGTGCCCGATACGCCCGTGTCTATCTCGTCGAACACGAGGGTGGGCAAACTGGTTCGTCGGGCTATCAAAGCCTTCAAGGCCAACATAAGGCGAGCAATCTCACCGCCCGAGGCGATGGCACTCACATCCTGCATAGGCACGTTTTTGTTGGCCGAGAAGAGGAACGCCACCTTGTCTGCACCCGAGGCGTCGGGTTCGGTTCTTGGGGTGATTTGTAGCTGAAGTTGCGTGTTGGGCATGCCCAGTTGCTGAAGGGCGGCTAAGAGTTCGTTCTTCATCACTTGTGCTGCTTCTTGGCGTGCGGCAGTGAGCAGGGCAGCCACCTTATCGCGCTCTTTGCGCAAGCGTTCCACCTCCTTGGTTTGTCGCTCAATGTCGGCATCCACGTTTTCCAGTGCCCCAAGTTCACTGCGCAGCGTTTCGGCCACTTCGAGCAAGGCTTGCACGCTGTCTACATGGTGCTTCTGTTCCAATGAGTAGATTTGACTTAGACGTTCTTCGATGAAAGCGAGGCGGGCTGGGTCGTAGTCAATGCGCTCTGCATGCGACTGCAACTCACTCTCTACATCCTCCACCTCAATGCGCACACTGCGCAACCTCTCGGCCAATTCGCCCGCTTCGGGCAAGTTGTTGCTTATAGCGTTTAGTACATCAACGGCACGGCGTAAGTTTTGCGACAGACATACCTCCTCGTTCGTCAGCAACTGCTGGGCTTGATAGAGCGACTGCTTGATGTCTTCAGCATGTCCTAGCACGTGCTGCTCGGCCTCCAAATCCGTCTGTTCATTGCTTTGAAGTTGAGCCTCATCGAGAGCCGATAGTTGGTATTGTAAGTATTCTTGATCGTCACGTCCCTTCGCACATCGTTCTTGTAATTGGCGCAAGGTGCGCTCGGCCTCTCGGCAGGCTATATAGGCTTGCTGATAATCGGTGAGCAGCGAGGGCTGTGCGGCAATCACGTCGAGGGTGTGGATTAGGAAGTGTTCGTTGCGAATAAGCAGGTTTTGATGTTGTGAGTGGATATCGATAAGCGAACTTCCTAGCTCTTTTAGTTTGGCCGCTGCCACGGGGGTATCGTTGATGAAGGCGCGACTCTTGCCCGACTGGAGCACCTCGCGGCGCACAATGCAGTCGGCAGCGTCATAGTCGATGTCGTTATCCTGGAAGAAGGGTTGAAGGTTCAGCCCCTCGATGTTGAACGAGGCTTCAACCATACATTTTTTCTCGCCCACTTGTATGGCTTTGGCATCGGCACGCCCGCCTAGCAGCAGGTTGAGTGCGCCCAGCATGATACTCTTACCAGCACCCGTTTCGCCAGTTACCACGGTGAAGCCTTTACGAAAGTCGATGTCGAGGCTCTCAATGAGCGCATAGTGTGAAATGGTGAGATGTTGAAGCATGGTTATACCTTATATATATAATAAGTGTGTGTGTTCATCGGAAAGTTCCATCCGCCTTGCAGACAAACTCGGCCTAGCGATTCGGAAGAAACGTGGATAGCTACATGTCGCGCCAATAGGAACTCTGTGAGGCATTGATGCTCGTGAGCAGATTGACTACGCTCTCCTTCTCTTGTGAGGAGGCATGCCCCTTGTAAATGTTCATAAGTTCGTCACGCTTATACTCGGTAAAGATTTGCGGCAGCAGGCTCATCGTCTTGTTCTCGTGAGCCTTCTTCAGCAGGTCGAGAGCTTGGGTCACAGAGGCTCGTCCGCGCTCCACATTCTCGCTCATCACATCGAGCCCTTGGCGATAGTAGGCATACTGCATCTGCCGAAAGGGTTCCATGCCGCCATCGAGTAAGTCGGTGATGAGGGCATAGCGATTTTTGCTGTCTTCGAATGCCTTCCAACCTTTCTCGCCTAGGCTCTGTGCGCCAGTCACGATGTTCTGACACACCTTAAGATAATCAGTGCCTCCTAAAGGACTCATTGAGTCCATGTCGAACCCGATGAGCAGGTAGACGTAGTAGGCTAAAGTGGCGGTAAGGTTGTTGTCGATTACGTCTTGACGAAAGTCTATTTGATCGTACTCTTGATAGGTGAAGTTGAAGTTGGCATCGCTGAATGAAAAGCAAGTGGTGGTGTAGTTCGACCCATACACAGGGCGCGTTGACTGCACCATCAGGGTACACTGAAACGTGTTGTCACTGGTGGAGTATTTCTTCACCGTGATGGCGAAATTACAGCCAATGCGTTCGTTCTTTTTGAACTGCATGTTCGTCCACTGACGGTCGTTGAGAAATTGCTCGAGCGAGGTCTTCAGAGTTTCGAACACGGAGGTGCTAGTGCCTTGCACTTGCTGATGATTGATGGTTACACGCGCGTCTAGCTCCTGAGCATGAAGCTGAGGAGCAAAGAGGCTGCACACGGCTGCCAAGAGAAACGTGAGAAGGGGATGACGACGCATGGGCATGAGGGGATTAGGCTAAGTGGTCGGCAATGTCCTCGGCCACTTCGAGTTTGCTTTTAAGGGGAAAGTCCTTTCGGGTGCCGTCGGCAAAAAGTAAGGTCACTTGGTTAGTATCGTGGGCGAAGCCAGCACCAGGATTGCGCAGAGAGTTGAGCACGATGAAATCCAAGTTTTTGCGTTGCAGTTTGCCCTCAGCATGAGCTACTTCGTCATTGGTTTCAAGGGCGAATCCTACGAGTTGTTGGTCGGCCCGCTTGCGCTTTCCAAGTTCGGCTGCAATGTCGTGGGTGGGCTGCAAGTCGAGGTGTAGTCCGCCCGAACCTTCGCGTTTTATCTTGTGTTCGGCCACCGTTTCGGGGGTAAAGTCGGCCACTGCTGCACAAAGGATTGCGGCATCACACGAGGGGAATTTCTGTAAAGAGGCTTCATACATCTGCTGCGCACTTTCCACATTGGTGCGGTGAATATGGGGATGGTAGGTCTGTAGGCTCACTGGGCCAGCCACGAGTTCCACCTCGGCTCCTCGGCTAGCGCACGCCTCGGCTAGAGCAAAGCCCATTTTTCCCGTAGAGTAGTTGCCAATGAAGCGCACAGCGTCAAGCTTTTCATGGGTAGGCCCAGCGGTGATGAGCACCCTCTTTCCTCGAAGCGAATGGGCCTTGGCCTCCGCCTCTTGCAGTTTGAAATAGTGGTCGATGTGGCGGAAGATGTTTTCGGGTTCTTCCATGCGTCCCTTCCCCACCAAGTGGCTAGCCAATTCGCCATCGGCGGCTTCAATGATGTGGTTGCCGTAGGCTTGCAAAGTACGGAGATTGGCCTGCGTGGCAGGGTGACGATACATGTCAAGATCCATGGCGGGAGCCACAAACACAGGGGCTTTCATCGAGAGGTAGGTGGTGATGAGCATGTTGTCGGCAATGCCGTGAGCCATCTTTCCCAAAGTGGAGGCTGTGCAAGGGGCTATCACCATTGCATCGGCCCAAAGGCCGAGGTCGACATGGCTATGCCACGACCCATCACGGCGAGAAAAGAACTCGCTTACTACGGGTTTGGAGGTGAGGGTGGAGAGCGTGACGGGGGTTATAAACTCCTTGCCTGCTGGGGTAATCACCACTTGCACCTCTGCACCTGCCTTTATAAATAGGCGTATCAGCGTGCAGGCTTTATAGGCAGCGATGCTACCCGTAATGCCTAGCACAATCTTTTTTCCTTTCATTGACATCTTCAATCTTCTGCTTATCGAAACGACCCGAGCGTTACACCCCGCGCAGTTTCAATCTCATAAAGGTTTGCTTCGTGTTTTGCGTGAAATCGCCTTGCATCACCCACGAAAAGTAGCCAGGGTCGCGATTGAGCACCTCGGTCACGGGGCGACCGCGGTATTTCCCAAAGTTGATCACCTCCACTCCTTGATCATTATAGACGATGCGTCCGGCGAGGTCTACATTGCGATTGCGACGGGAAAATTCGGCCAAGAAGCCTACGTTATTCTTGAGGGTGTCGGCATAGCGGTCGAGCTGTGCTTCGAGCACCTCAAGCGTAGCTATAGTGTCGGCCTCGGCCGTGTGGGCGTTGGTCAAGTCCTTTTGGCAGTAGAACTTGTAGGCCGCAGTTAGGTCGCGCTTCTCCATCTTGTGGAAGATGCCTTGCACGTCAACAAACTGCACGTTGCTGAGGTCGTAGTCTACCCCCGCACGGATAAACTCTTCCACCAAGAGAGGAATATCGAAGTGATTGGAGTTGTAGCCCGCAAGGTCGCAACCCTTGAAGTCGCTCACCACGGCGGCGGCACATTCTTTAAAGGTGGGACAGTCGGCCACGTCAGCATCGTAAATACCATTCACGGCCGAAGCCTCAGCCGAGATGTGCTTACAGGGGTTGAAGCGCAGCGTTTTCACCTTTCGCTCACCATTGGGGCTGACCTTGACGTAGCAAAGCTCAACGATACGATCGGTGGCAATGTTTAGCCCCGTGGCTTCTATGTCGAAAAAGATGATGGGGCGATTGAGTGCTAATTGCATAGGTTGATATAAAAACAAGGTGTTTGAAGAAGGCTTTCGCCCCCTTCAAACACACTTCTTGATTCGTTATTTAGTCAGAGAACACGGAGGGCATGAGCAGCATGACAACCACCTCCTCAGGCTCTTGCTCAGAGGGGGTAATCAGTCCGGCACGACTGGGGTCGGAAAGGCGTAGGTTGATATTCTCTGTGTCGATATTATTCACCAAGTCGAGCAGCACGGAACCTTTAAACGCAATGCTCATGGGCGAACCTTCGTAGTCGCAAAGCATGGTTTCTTCGGCTGATTTACCAAAGTCGATGTCTTGGCTCGAAATGTTGAGCGAACTAGCTTCTAGGCGGAATTTCACCAACACGGCTTGTGCGTTGGCAAACACCAACACGCGGCGCAACGCACTGATAAAGGATTGGCGATTGAGGGTCACTACGTTAGGATTGTTCTGCGGAATGACACTGCGGTAGTTGGGAAAGCGACCTTCAATTAAGCGGCTCACCATGGTGTAGCAACCAGAGCGGAAGATAGCGGTGCGAGTGCCAAAGCTTAAGTGGGTTTCACCATCGTCCTTCGACACCATGCCCTTGAGCAAGGTGGCGGGGCGAGTGCTTAGCAAATAGCTACCTTCGGCATCAAGTCCTACGAGAGGAATGCGTGTCAAGGCTAGCTGGCTGCCGTTGCTCGACACAAGCGAAATGCTCTGCTCGTGAATGTCGAAACACACACTATTTAGTTGCGGACGAAGGCTGTCGTTTGCGGCAGCCACCATGCAACGCGAAATACCTGAAAGCAAGGAGGTGGCGGATATGGAGAAATCCAATCTTTCCTCATCGCCCACTGCGGGCACAGGATAGTCTTCGGCACTTTGCCCCATCAACTTGTACTGACCATTAAGATATTCCACGGTGAGCTCATAGCTCTGAGGGTTGAGGTCAAATTCTAGAGGCTGATCGGGAAGTTCCTTAATTGCATCTTGCAAGGTCTTTGCGTTCACAGCGAAGCGAACATCTTCTTCGCTCTCATTAAGTTCGAGCATTGCATAAAGGGTTGAATCGTTGTCCGACGCAGTGATAGCCAGTTGTTTACCTTGTATATCAAAGCAGAAGCAATTGAGTATAGGAACCGTATTTTTCTGCACAATCACACGACCAATGGTATTGAGACGGGCAGAGAGTTGTGAACTTGATAATACAAATTTCATAGGGTATATCTTTTCTTTAAGGAGCAAAATTACAATCTTCTGTCGAAGTGGCGAATAAATACGGGCAAAAAGTAACGAGCTAAAGTTTTTTTCGTAACTTCGCATCACGAATTTAACATAATAAGCATTACACGAATGGAAATCTCTGGTAGAATTATCGTAGCCACCGAGCCCCGCAAAGGTATCTCTCAGCGCACGGGCAGCGAGTGGGTAGCACAAGACTTTGTTATTGAAACTCACGAACAATATCCCAAGCGCTGCGTATTTGGCGTGTTTGGCAAGGAGCGTTTGGACGAGTTCAAGATTCAAGTGGGCGAAGAGCTCACCGTATCGTTCGACATCGACGCACACGAGTACAACGGCCGTTGGTTCAACAGCTTGCGTGCTTGGCGCGTGCAACGAGGCGTAGTAGCTCCCGAAGCAACCGACCCCACCTATGCTGCAGCTCCCGCTCCCACCGCAGCCCCTGCTCCCTATGCAGCTCAGGCTCCAGCCCCCACCGCTGCTCCAGCACCCGCTGCACCTGCCGCCACTGGCACAGTAGACGATCTGCCCTTCTAACCTCAACAACAAAGGCTTCAAAGCAGAGAGCAATGTCCCAAGCGTTCCTCCTCATAGAGCCTACCCACAAAGGGCGACATCAAGCTTCGCCCACTCCCCTATTCCAGCCACCTTTGCCCAGCAAAATCCTTGCTGATGCAAGGGTGGTTTTTTGATGATAAACCGACCTTGCCAACCAACCATAAATAGCCTAATGGGAAAGATTATCAAATATCCATTCTACCTCCTAGCAGCCTTCTTCACCTCAAGCATACTGGCCGTAGTAGTCTACCGCTGGATACCCGTCCCGCTCACTCCGCTAATGGTAATACGCAGCATAGAGCATCTGTCGAACGACGAGTCGGCAGCCATCCACCACCGATGGAAGCCCCTCTCCGAAATATCGCCTTACCTGCCCGTAGCCGTCATTGCCTCAGAAGATCAAAACTTTCTTCACCACAACGGCTTCGACTTCAAAGCCATACAAGATGCCGCCCTCGAGCGACTCAACGGAGGCCGAGCACGCGGTGGAAGCACTATCTCGCAGCAAACAGCTAAAAACGTGTTTCTATGGCCCAACTCCTCGTGGGTAAGAAAGGGATTTGAGGCTTACTTCACCGTGCTCATCGAACTGCTTTGGTCGAAAGAACGCATCATGGAGGTATACCTTAATAGCATTGAGATGGGACCCAACATTTACGGAGCAGAGGCCGTAGCACAACGTCACTTTGGTTGTTCCGCTGCCCAATTGCGACGCTCCGACTGCGCCCTTATAGCCGCCACGCTACCCAATCCCATCCGCTTCAGTTCGCTCGCTCCATCAGGCTACATGCGGAAACGACAAAAGAAGATAGAACAAGAAATGCGACTCATCCCCTTTCTCGGCGAACAATCTCTTAGCCAAGGGAAAAGCAAGACTTCAAACACTAGCAGAAAGAAAAAATGAAAGCCTTCTTATTACAAAGAGGAAAGGTAAGTAACGAGTCAAAATAATGGGACACAGGCATAACCCTGTGTCCCCAATTTCTACAAGTTTTCTCTAAATCAAAACTTCAGTTAGTAGGCGACTAGCTAATCACTAATCGGCGGCTGGTAAAAACTATTAGGCGGCTAGTTTTTACTAGTCGGCGGTTTGGAAATGCGCTTATGGGGAAGGATTTTTCAAGGTCTAGAAATGCGTTCGAATTCTCGCCATAAAGGAAAAATTGACCAATCGGAAACGACTTTTCCAACTGCATAAAAATTGCATAAAGCGTAAGAACCATTTTAGAAGAAAAATATAAATGGTTGTATAAACTCTAGAGGGTATTTCTCCCTCCCCCATAAACTTTACAAGCGGGTTTGCTGTTACTTACA
>CAVFOF010000003.1:32488-34472 GCA_963623895.1 bacterium | reverse complement strand
AGACTGTCGTGTAGCACAAATCGCTCGCTAGACTGACCTAGGCTGTGTAAACTTTTATTACACGAAGCCAAGGTCAGAGCGAGGCTTAGGGCTGCAAAAATCAGGGCACACCAAGTGAAGCCATTCTTATTGCAGGGGTGGAGGCTTTTATGAATGGTCATTTAGGATACGATGTATTTCGTGTGAATCAACTCGCGGTGAAGCCTCCCTGTTAGTTTGTTTTTTATCTCGATTACTTGTTGTTAGGGTAGAGGATAGCTTCGTTCCAAATGCTCTACAAAGGTAGGAAGAACTAGCCAAGTTCGTGTTCTTTTTTCGACATTTTTGATTAAAATTAGAAATTACCCCCCCCCATTTGCTATGTAAAGACAACAATAAAAGTCTTAATAATCAAGGCGGCACGTCGAAGTTTTAAGCCAAGTATATGTTCGGAGATAGCTTTAACGACAATACCATTCGTTTCCTTATTACAAAGGATTTTTTTTTAAAACGACAATAGTAGACAATAGGGGACAATTTCTTTTCTTGACGAGAAGGCGTAGCTTATTGTCTTCTAATTGTCAACTATTGTCGTAAAAAACTATTTCCCTATCGACCAATGCCCCACATACTCGTTGAGCGCAGCGCGGTAGGTGTCGCCCACGGGGATTTCCTCGCCCGAGTTGAGCACGATGCCGGCTCGGGTGATTTCGTGAATGTGGTTGAGGTTGATGATGTAGCTGCGGTGGATGCGCATGAAGGGGAGTGGGGCAGCGAGGCGATCCTCCATGCGCTTCATGCTTAGTAGGGCGATGATGGGCTTGGGTTGCGAGGTGACGTAGATGCGCAGATATTCGCTCATGCCCTTGATGTAGATGATTTCGGAGATGCGCACGCGCACCACCTTGTAGTCGCTTTTTAAGAAGATGAAATCGTCGTCGGGAGCCGCTTGGCTACTTTGCTGCGAGGGGACGGAGTCCTTGGGCGAGGGGGTGGGACGAGAAGCTGCGGCTTGACGGTGCATCAGTTCGTAGCGTTCGCGCACGTGGTGAGCCGCTCTCACCACGTCGGCTAGGCCGAAGGGCTTGAGCAGATAGTCGACGGCATTGATTTTATAGCCCGCAATGGCATAATCCGTGTAGGCAGTGGTAAACACTACGAGGGGTGGGTCGGCGAGCGACTGTATGAGTTCGATGCCGTTGAGGTCGGGCATGTTGATGTCGAGGAATAGTGCATCCACTTCTTTTTGTTCTAGAGCTTCCAGCGCTTCGGAGGTCGATGCGCAGCTGCCCACTACGGTGAAGAAGGGAATCTTCTCCAGATAGCTGGTGAGTTGCTGTAAGGCCAAGGGCTCATCGTCGAGTGCAAGGACTTTAATCATAGGGGTAATGAGTTTTGAGTTATTATTGGAATGGACAGCCTCACCGTGTAGTCGGTTTTAGTGGGCAGAATGTCCAGTTGATAGTCTTTGTGAAATAGTAGTTTAAGTCGTTGAGTTACATTACTTAATCCCACTCCTCCTGGCTTTCCGTCGTTGAGCTTCTCGTGCTTACTGTTGTGGCAGCTGAACGTGAGCCGGTCGTCCTCGGCCTTAACACAGATGTGTATGAACGAGGGGTGGTTGTAGCTCACTCCGTGCTTAAAAGCGTTCTCCACGATGGTGGTGAAGATGAGGGGCGGAATGAAGCTTTGGGGCAGTGTGGGTGGGGCGGTCATGGTGATGGCCACGTTGTGGGTGTAGCGCACGCGCATCAGTTCGATGTAGTTGCGTAGGAAATCAACCTCTTGCTTCAGCGGCACGAGCGGCTTTTCACTCTCGTAGAGCACGTAGCGCATGAGTCTTGAGAGCACCTCAATCATCTCCTCGGCCTTTGCGGGGTTTATGCTCACAAGGGCGTGGATATTGTTGAGCGTGTTCATGAAGAAGTGCGGATTGATTTGATACTTCAAGTAGGCCAACTGCTGCCTGAGGTTGTGCTTTTCAAGTCGCTCTAGGCGTTTGCGG
>CAVFOF010000003.1:31533-32478 GCA_963623895.1 bacterium | reverse complement strand
GGTCGTCGATCGATTTAAAGTAGTATTTCACGCCAATGTTCGACCCACACAAGGTGAGCATGATGCAGTACATTATCATCTCGCGGCTACCTGGCATGAAGGGCATTTCGTCAGGTTTCTCCCAGTTTCGTCGGGGGCGAGCGTCGTTGTTGTCGTGGGGGGCTTGGTCGGGGGCTTCGGGGCGGAAGACTGCGTCGGCTCCGCCGTGTGGGCGATTGGTGGGGTAGAACTGCTTGTGTGGTCGAAAGTGGTGAGGGTCGCGAGGCCTTATCAGCGAGCGTTCGGCACTCATGCCCACGAGTAGCAGCAGCAGGATGCCGAGGTAGACCCAAATGCGCTTTCGATAGACTAGCTGGGGGGCGATGAAGAAATTGTGAATGCAGAAGGCAATGAAGAAAAACGTCAGCGTGTTCCATGCTGCAAGCACCATGTCCCATTCGAAACTATCGGTTCGCTTCACGGAGTAGAAGAACTCAGAGGCTAGGGGCATTAGGTAGAGAATGCTCCAAAGAAACAGATAGAGTATGTTTTCGTTTCGCTTCAGCGTGCTGATTTTCATTGTTGATCTTCAAAAAAACGGGCTAAAGTTATTACAAAACTTCCAATCTGCCAAAATTATGCAACTTTTATGTATGAATTTTGCATATTCACTTTATCTTCTCTTAACAAAAGTGTTAATTTAGCTTCCTAACAATGAGTCCTTCTCGTTGTGCGGGGGAAGGTGTGGAGGTAATAACGCCTTTCTATCTACCTGTAAGTTTACTTGCACTATTTGCTGTTGCTTGCACTAGTTGCTTGCACTCCCGTTGATAATCAGTTGTTTCACGAGTGTAAGCAGCAAGTTTGGTTGCTTACACTCGTGCCGCATCTTTGGTCTGAAGGACGAATGGGTTGATGCAAAGTTGATTTTCGTGGCGGTGTGATGAAATACGCTAATTCTCAATT
>CAVFOF010000003.1:0-31497 GCA_963623895.1 bacterium | reverse complement strand
GAATGGGTTGATGCAAAGTTGATTTTCGTGGCGGTGTGATGAAATACGCTAATTATCAATCTGTTACGTTGCGTTAGTTCGAGTGTTACTTTCTAGACAGCTTCCAGTGTTTTTTATCCGCCTAAAAGGTCGTCGCTTTTAGGCGGGTAGTTTTAACTATTAGGCCAGTAGTGCGTCACTATTAGGCCGCTAGTTTTCACGATTAGGCCACTACGAAGGACTGCTGGATGGTGTAAGCATCGGGGAGGTGAGTGTAAGCAATTTATTTTGCTGCTTGCACTCGTGAAACAGCTGATAATCAGTGGAGTGTAAGCAGATTGTGCAAGCAACAGTAATTAATGCATGTAAACTTGTAGGTAGTTTAACGACAATAACTGACAATAGGGGACAATCTTTTTTTTGGTGGCAAGGGAGTCTATGTTTCAAATAGGGCGAAGCCTATTGTCTCGTATTGTCAGTTATTGTCGTAAAAAAAACGACAATGAGTGCCACCTCTAGTCTTGTCTAACCTTGCAGTTTTTACATTTTAGCGAACAAGTTTCCAGTTATTGCAGAAAAATGCGTAACTTTACTTGCTAAAATGCATGAATGTGGCCTTAGGGCTTAAGCCTAGGCCGCTGAAGCAATGCGCAGCGATGGGTTGAAATGATTATAGCTCAAGAAGTTACCTATACAAAAAGGTCGACCCTGAGCGAGAGGAATGACTGCGCAGACTCACTTTTCCCCACATTATTCGCGATGGTAGCTTAGACCCGTCACGACCAATATACACACCCCCTCTCACCAAATCAAGAAATATAAAAAATGATATATCAGCATGAACTACAAATGGAACTACGAGGCTCCCAAGCGTGCAGAAGCAGCAGCCGAGGCCGAGCTAGCCTCCCAACTGGGCATTCACCCCGTGTTGGGCAAGCTACTCTTCGACCGCGGCATCAGCACGTTGCAACAGGCGCGACAGTTCTTCCGTCCACAGCTCACCCAACTGCACGACCCCTTCTTGATGAACGACATGCAGCGAGCCGTGGAACGACTGAACCAAGCCATGGGACGCAAAGAGCGTATCCTTGTTTACGGCGACTACGACGTGGATGGCTGCACGGCGGTGGCACTCGTCTACAAATTTCTTCAGCAGTACTACTCTAACATCGACTACTACATCCCCGACCGCTACGAAGAGGGCTACGGCATCTCGAAAAAAGGCGTGGACTTTGCCGCACAAACGGGGGTGAAACTCATCATCGTGCTCGACTGCGGCATCAAGGCTATAGAGGAAATTGCCTATGCCAAAAGCCTAGGCATCGACTTTATCATCTGCGACCACCACGTGCCCGACGACGAACTGCCCTGCGCTGTGGCCATACTCAACCCCAAACGGTTCGACAATCATTACCCCGACACCCACCTTTCGGGTTGCGGTGTGGGCTTCAAATTTATGCAGGCCTTTGCAGCGAGCAACGGCATAGAGTTTAACAAACTCATCTCCCTGCTCGACCTCTGCTCGGTGAGCATCGCCTCCGACATCGTGCCCATCATGGGCGAGAATCGCATCTTGGCCTACCACGGGCTGCGTTGTCTCAACTCCAATCCGAGCATTGGCCTGCAAGCCATCATCGAGGTGTGCGGCCTAGCCGACCGCGAGCTCACGATGAACGACATCATCTTCAAAATCGGGCCGCGCATCAATGCCTCTGGGCGCATGCAAAATGGTAAGGAGGCGGTGGAGCTGCTTGTGGAAAAAGACTATTCATCGGCTCTAGAGAAGGCTGGGCGCATCAACCTCTACAACGAGGCGCGCAAGGACCTTGACAAGCAAATGACCGAGGAGGCCGTGGAGCAGGTGAAGGATTTGCCTGGGCTAGACGACCGACGCAGCATCGTCATCTACAACGAGGCATGGCACAAAGGCGTAATCGGCATTGTGGCTTCCCGACTCACTGAGCAATACTATCGCCCCGCTGTGGTGTTGACCCGCTCAGAGGGCATGGCCACGGGCTCGGCTCGTTCGGTGACGGGATTCGACGTGTACAAGGCCGTGCAGAGTTGTCAGGATTTGCTCGAAAACTTTGGCGGCCACACCTATGCCGCTGGGCTTACGCTCCCCGTGGAGCACATTGAGGAGTTTAGCAGACGCTTTGAGGCCTACGTATCGGAACACATTCTCAACGAGCAGACCCAAGCTAGCTTGCACATCGACGCATTCGTCGACTTTAAGGACGTTACCTTCAAGTTCTATCAGCAGTTGCGCCGCTTTGCTCCTTTCGGCCCGTGCAACCCGAAACCCGTGTTCTGCACCCGTCGCGTCTACGATTACGGCACGAGCAAGGTGGTGGGACGTGGGCAAGAGCACATTAAGCTCGAGCTCGTCGACAATAAGAGCAACAACGTGATGAACGGCATTGCCTTCGGCCAAAGTTCACAAGCACGCTACATCAAGACCAAACGCGCCTTCGACATCTGCTACACCGTGGAGGAAAATACCCACAAGCGGGGCGAGGTGCAACTGCAAATTGATGATATTCGTCCTTGCGAGCAGTAACAATACAATGCAAGTGCTATTAGTGTATGTTCAAAAATAACTTTATATAAAGTTCCTCAACGACTTTACTGTCCATGAATCCGTCCCCCTCCACTCCTCCTAACGATAAGCACGCCGAGGCCTTAGCCGTGTTGCGCCGCTATTGGGGCTACCCCGCCTTTCGTGGCATTCAGGAGCAGATAATACAAAGCATCCTA
Source organism: bacterium (assembly GCA_963623895.1). GTDB lineage: Bacteria > Bacteroidota > Bacteroidia > Bacteroidales > Bacteroidaceae > Alloprevotella. The sequence continues at coordinate 28,761 of CAVFOF010000003.1, read as the reverse complement.
GAGGGGCACGACACGCTAGGGCTGATGCCTACGGGAGGCGGAAAGAGCATCACGTTTCAGGTGCCAGCCCTCATGCTCGAAGGCGTTTGCTTGGTGGTCACTCCGCTTATTGCGCTGATGAAGGACCAAGTGGACAACCTGCGCCGACATGGCATACAAGCCGCAGCCATCTATTCGGGACAGACACACGTGGAGATACTCCGCCATTTGGACAATGCCATCTTTGGAGCCTACAAGTTCCTCTACGTATCGCCCGAGCGATTGGCCACTTCCATCTTTCTCAATAAGGTGCGGCGCATGAAGGTGAACTTCATCACCGTGGACGAGGCGCACTGCATTTCACAGTGGGGCTACGACTTTCGCCCTCACTACTTGAAGATAGCCGATATTCGCCAACAGCTGCCAGAGAGCGTGCCCGTGTTGGCTCTGACCGCCACGGCCACTGGCCGCGTGGTGGACGACATTCAGCAACGCTTGCAGTTTCGGGAAGGGGCGCAAGCCTTTAAGATGAGTTTTGCCCGCCCCAACCTACACTACATCGTGCGCCCCACGCTAGATAAGCATGAAGAGCTGCTCCACATCTTGCGCTGCGTGGAGGGTTGCGCTATCGTTTATACCCGTTCGCGTCGAGGTACAAAGGACATTGCCCAAGAGCTAGAGCAAGAGGGCATCCCCTCGCTCTATTATCACGCTGGGCTTAGCCCACTCGAAAAGGACACTCGCCAGCAGGCATGGCAAACCGACCGCGTGCGCGTGATGGTGGCCACCAACGCTTTCGGCATGGGCATTGATAAGCCCGACGTGCGGCTAGTGGTGCACATGGACGTGCCCGATTCGCTCGAAGCCTACTTCCAAGAGGCAGGCCGTGGCGGCCGCGACGGAGAAGTGGCCTATGCCGTGTTGCTCACCGATAAGGACGATGCTCGCCGCTTGCTTTCGCGCATTCCGCAAACCTTTCCCGAGCGTAACTACATCCGCAAGGTGTATGGCGACCTCGCCTCCTACTTTCAAATAGCCGAGGGCGAGGCCGAGGGACGCACCTTCGATTTCAACCTCGAACGCTTCTGCCAGGTGTTCAAACACTTTCCAGTCACCCTAGTCAGTGCACTTAACTTGCTCACCCGAGCTGGCTACATCCACTTCAGCCTAGAGGACGAACACTCCTCGCGACTCATGTTTATCGTGCGGCGCGACGAGCTTTATCAAGTAGATTACATTACCGAGTCGGAGGAGCGCATCCTCTATTCGCTAATGCGCACGAATGGCGGCTTCTTCACCGACTATGTGGGCATTGAGGAAGACCGCATCGCTCAGCAGTGTGGCCTCACCGCAGAACAGGTGTACGAACAGCTTAAGCACCTCACGCAACTGCGCATTCTCAACTACATCCCCCACAAAAACATGCCGCAAATCACCTACACCATGCGACGTATCGACATGGAGCAGGTGCAAATCATGCCTGACATCTACGACCACCGCTTGGATCAATATCGGGAGCGCATCGATGCCATGGTGCGCTATTTCACCGAGACCGACCTCTGTCGCAGCCGCTTCTTGCTACACTATTTCGACGACGAAGGCCCCGACTGTGGCTACTGCGACGTTTGCCTAGAGCGAGAACAGGAAGTGAGCTGCATGAGTGAGAAAGAACAGCTAGTCGAAGCCGTCAAATACCTCCAATCGTTTCTGGCCGATGGCCAGTCTCACCCTTTGAGTCACTTCGACCAATCGGGCTTCCCACGACCCATCGTGCAGCAGGCCGTGCAGCAACTGCTCGAGGAGGAGAAAGTGGTGTGTAAAGGTACTCATATTCAGCTCGTTGTCGAATAGCTTTCAGCGTTTGCTTAACGAATGATGGGGCAAGCCTCACGTTGATTGCCGAAGAAATCCCTGTCTTTACGTCTATAACCTTCAATAAAAATAGATAGAAAACTCCCCGCAGCAATGTTGGTAATGATTGCTGCGGGGAGTTAATCTTTTACGATTTATGATGAAAGCGGTGTGGCGAGTTAGGCCAACACTTTGTCGTAGACGGGAGGGGTGGTGACACCGTGCTTTGCGAACGTCTCAGCAATGAATGCTTGTTGCTCAGCGTTGATGGGCTTTTCGCCGTTTTTAAGGTGGTAGTAGAGTCCCTTACCAAAGTGTTCCATTAAGTCTTGCTTAATAGCTGAGGCTACAGAGGTGCTTACTTCGTCGTAGATGTTTGACATGCCTTGAGCCACGCTGCCTGTCGTCTTGTTTGTATCTTTTGTGTTCATTTCATTAATTAAATTGTAGTCGAAACTGAATGCGAAAGTAATAAAAACTTTTCGGTTATCAGCCTTTAGCCATGCGTTTTTCTAGAATTTCTTTATCAGGAAGCTCGGGTTGAAGCGCAAATAGATGCCCGCTGCTAGATCGGTGGAGGAGCCTGGCTGCTCCTTTACGCCCGTTGTGCAGTGGTAGACGTAGCGTTGTGTGTGCCAGTCGAACTGTAGTCGCACTCCCCAACTAAAGCCTCTGGCCAACTGCTGCGCATAGTCGGCTTGTAGCAGAACCATTTTGGGCTTGTGGAGCGTGGTGTTATCCTCGCTCGTACTCATGGCTCCGTAGAGCGGACTGCCGAATATGCTGATGAATTGCTTGGCTTGCCAATAGCTTGCCGTTAGCCCCATGCGCCACACATTGGCCCGCAGCGAGGCGAGCAAGCCGCCCCCCTTGTTGAAGGGTAGTGCCGTGCCAGCTTGTTGACTGTAGTAGGTGGCGATGCATTCCGCTCCGAGCGTCACGGGGAGTTTCGTTTGCAGCGGCACGTTCATTCCTACGCCCGTGGCAGCGTTGAGCCAGGTCTTAATCATGCGGTCGTTGGCTTCGGTGTTGATCTCTCCGCCCGTGTGCTGCATGAGAAGTTGAAGGGGGATGTACCATTGCGCCCTAGCCGTGCGCCGCGAGGGGAAGAGCTGTGTGGAGAGGCCAAAGGTGAAACGCTCTTGGTGGTCGTCTTTCTTGAAAATGAAATCTTGCCAATTCACCCAGGTGTCGAAGTGCATCCACGGGAGTTTCCATAGCAATTGCAATCCCGTTTCGGGGTCGGCGGTGAGGTTCATCTCGTCGTTGTAGAGCGGCTGCGTGAGTCGGTGCTGCGTTTTTCCATAGAGCGTGCCGAGCACGAGGTTGAACTCGGGCGTGAGTTGCAGATTGGCTCGAAAGATGGGGGTGCAGTGAAAGGCTTTCGCCGTGTGCCCCTCGTTGGTTTGCTCGAGCGTGGAGTAGTTGCCGTTGGGGTATTGGCTCGCTCCCCAATAGTGAAGCATGTAGACACCAGCCTCGAGCTTTAAATTCTTCAACGGCTGATAACTCACACTCGGGGCTAGCCACAGGCCTGGCAGCGTGTAGCCTTTCATAGCGTGGTGCGTGTTGTACTCATTGTCGCGGAAGAAGGCTAAACCATCGATGCTCACTCGCAGTTCGTGCGCCTCGTCGCTCACCACTTGCTCCGAGGGCTGCGCAAACACCAAAGAGTCCACTTGCGCTAGGAGCGTAGTGGTTTGAAGCAGAGCGGCAGCTAGTAGCAAAATGCGCTTTATGGGGCGAGAAGGGTTTCTTAGGGAAATCATCTGTTAATAGGGTTCTGCAATAAATTCTTTACTTAATGCCTCCACATCTTGTTTCGCATTCACAGCGTCGTACATCGTGCCGCGAAGCGTGGGAAGGCCAGCTCTCGAGAATATATCCGTAATTAGTAGGGGCTGTTTCGGTAAAAAATAGTAGCCTTTGGTGGATTGATTAGGCATATACACCACGGGGCCTACTTGCATCACGGCATTTCCCTGAATCGGGGCGAGCCGCTTTTCGGCGGGCGTGGAGGCTGGCTTCACGTACTGCGCCTGAAGCGGGAAGTTGATATACACCTCGTCCATGTTTCGCCAGTTGCGCTCCACCACCATGTAGCCGTCCTCGTCCACGGGCAGCGGGTCGATTTCGTGACCATTCACATAAAGCGTAGGGTGAAGCGTTTCGCCTCCTATATATATATAAGGAGTGGCCGTTCGCATCCCCGTCCATTCTGGCAGGCGGAAGTGCATCTTCAATTGGTGGCTCCCCTTCATGCCCATAATGCGGAATTTTACACTTCCATTGAGCGGCATTTCCGTGATTTGGTCGAGCGAGAAGTGAACGTCGCCTACTTGAATGGCCGATAGCGAATTGGTGTAAAGATTAACGTAGAGATCGTTATCACTAGGCGATGTGGCGTAGATAAGTCCTGGAGCGGCATAGAGCAGTGAGGCCGCCACCCATTTGTCGAGATCGGTGGCGGGAAGCAGCGTGTCGCGCACGGTGTGCATCGCCGCATTGTAGAGGGTGCGCTCCACATAGTCCATATATTCCGCCTTACCTTGCATCAGAAACAACATGGCGGCTTGATTGATTCCCTTGGCTGCGGGCAAGGCTTGCTGCTCCGTGAGATAGTTGCCCATTCCGCCCACCACGTTGCGCTGAGCCGAAAGCGTTTCCCATTGCTTAAAGGTCGTTTTTCGCTCCTCCCATTGTTTGCGCGTCAGCACCAAGGGCTTTGTCTTCAAACTAGAATCTACCGCCAAGGCCATGGTGCGGAAGTCGCGGCCATCATATCCCCACGTCACCACACTATCGGCTGCAATGTAGCGCAGCGGGCGTTTAAGCCAAGGCGTGGCGGCTTGAAGAAGCTGTGTAAAAAGAAGAAATAGAAGCAGAATGAGCGTTCGCATAAAGAGAAATGGGTAGTTAGAATGGAGCAAAATTAAGAATTAAAATCTGCTTTAGCTTATTTAATAGCTTTTTTGTGTCGCTATTCGTTAATTCTACATACATTTGCGCATCCAAAAACCACAAAGGCTTCGCTATGAAACAATTTCTTATTGCGCTATTCTGCCTAATCGGCTCGTTCGTAGGCCTGCACGCTCAGACCGACATCCCCGCCCAACGCCGCATTTGGGACGATGCTTATATGCAAGAGCAGCGCCGACAATACGACTCGCTGATGGCCGACACCATCCCCTTGGCAGCGCAAGCCGCCAACGAACGTTTGAATTTGCGATGGAATAATCCCTCGTTAGGCTTAGGCGGCTACGGACTCGGCGCTTATGGCCTCGGTGGTTGGGGCTCGGCTTACGGCCTCGACAATTTCGGTTGGCGGCTTCACGAAGGCTTTAATGCGCAATTCGGTTTGAGCCTATCTGCTGGATTGGGGAAGCATGCTCCTAGTGGAGTGGGTTTTGGTCAGACGGCAGCCTTTGCTTATGTAGCTCCGCTTACGAAGAAATTATCCGTAGCGGCCGGACTTTTTGCCACTAATTACGATTGGGGCAGTTGGCGAAGCACAAATGTGGGCATTGGTGGCGTGTTGGCTTATCAGGTGAATGACAAAATCAGCCTCTATGCTTACGGGCAGAAAACGTTCCTTCCGCAAAAATCGCTCTTTAGCGAATTTCACCGCAATCCCTTCCCCGCCTTCTTCGACCAACCGCGTGATGTGATTGGTGCAGCGGCCGAATTTAAGATTGGCGAAAACGCAATGATTGGTATAAGCGTGGAACGACGCACTTACGACACTCCCCTTCCTCCCCGATGAACAATAATTCAAAATCCCCCATACAAGCTATTACCCAACAATTGGCTTTGCTCAAGTTAGAGTATGAGCACGAAAAGAAAGCCTTTCAGCGCGACACCGAAACGATGGGCGTCGACCGCAAGGTGAAGCGTGGTGATTGTTGGTTCCCCCTAACGATTGGGCGCAGTTATTACAACTCGCTCAATCGTTTCGTTGTTGAACTCTTTCGCAGCACAGATGGCGACATTGAGCACAACTTTGAGTATGGCAAGCAGGTGTGCTTCTTTTCACAAGACGGCAGCGGCTTGCTCCATTATCTCTCCTTTCAAGCCACGGTGAGCTATGCTGAAGAGGGTCGTATGGTGGTGGAGCTGCCTGGCGAAGCCGCTTTGTCGCAATTGCAAAGTGTGGAAAAGTTGGGCGTACAGCTTCATTTCGACGACTATTCCTATCGCGTCATGTTCGAAGCCCTTCATCGGGTAGTCGAAGCCAAGGGCAATCGCTTGGCCGAGTTGCGCGACCTCTTCCATTCCTCGCAACCCGCTCGTTGGGGAGCTGAGGCCGCCGTGCCTTTGCGCTTGCCTTGGCTCAATGCTTCGCAGGAACAAGCCGTGCGCGACGTGCTCCGAGCTAAGGACGTGCTCATTGTGCATGGCCCTCCTGGCACGGGCAAAACCACTACGCTCGTTGAAGCTGTGAGCGAGGTGTTGCGCCGTGAGCCGCAGGTGATGGTGTGTGCCCAAAGCAATACGGCCGTCGACTGGATGTGTCAGCAACTCTCCGACCGTGGCATTTCCGTGTTGCGCATAGGCAACCCTAGCCGCGTCACCGAGGGCATGCTAGCCCACACTTATGAGCATCGTTTCGAAGCGCATACGGATTATCCCACTTTGTGGCAAGTGCGTCGCACCATTCGTCAGCTCTATAGCGAGCCTCGCAAATCCCGTGGCGAGCATTTCCATCAAAAAATAGCATGCCTCCGCGAACGAGCAGACGAGTTGGAGATGCGCATTCGTCACGATTTGTTCAACGAGAGCCGAGTGATAGCTTGCACGCTTACTGGGGCGGCCAATCCCTTGCTCCTAGGTCAACGCTTCCACACTCTTTTCATTGACGAAGCGGCACAAGCCCTCGAAGCAGCCTGCTGGATTGCGTTGCAAAAGGCTGACCGCGTGATTTTTGCGGGCGACCATCAGCAACTGCCGCCAACCGTGAAGTGTCAGGAAGCCTTGCGCGGCGGTTTGTCGCGCACGTTGATGCAGCAAGTGGCCGAGCGCAAGCCCGAGGTGGTGCGTCTGTTACGGGTGCAGTATCGCATGAACGAAGCATTGATGCAATTCTCTAGCCAATGGTTCTACCATGGGCAACTCGAAGCCGCTCCCGAGGTGCGCCATCGTTCCTTGCTCAACGATTTGGACGACCCCTTGGTGTGGGTTGAGGCCCCCGAGGAAGCCCACGAGCAATTTGTGGGCACAAGCTATGGTCGCATCAACAAGGCCGAGGCTCAGCTCACGCTGCAAACCTTGCAGCAATACGTGGAGCGTATGGGGCGGCATCGCTTGCTCGAAGAGCGAGTAGATTTCGGCCTCATTTCGCCCTATCGTGCCCAAGTGCAGTATATGCGCTCGTTGGTGCGCAGCAGCGAATACCTCCGTCCGTTGCGTAAGCACATCACGGTCAACACGGTAGATGCTTTTCAGGGTCAAGAGCGCGATGTGGTAATGGTTAGTTTGGTGCGAGCCAACGACGAGGGGCAAATTGGATTTCTCTCCGACCTTCGCCGCATGAACGTGGCTATTACGCGTGCTCGCTACAAACTTATTCTGTTCGGCTCTTCGGCCACGCTTTGCAAGCATCCGTTCTATAAGAAGCTCTATGATTGTTGCAAGAAGAGTTTTTCGGCTGATTGCAACTCGGTTGCAGACTAAAAGCCTTATCTTTGCACCATGAACAAACGGAGTCGTACCTTTAGCACGTGGCTAGTAGTGGTGTTTATGCTGCTGCTCACGTTTATTCCCCACCATCATCACGAGGGTGGGGCAGCGTGCTGGGTGATGGAGGTTTGTCATAACGACGGCAGAGTCAACGATGAGCACACGGCTCACGGCCGTGCCGACAATCATCAGCATTGGTGCTATTGGCAGAAGCAAAGTGTGACCAATGCTTCCTCGGTCGAAGCTTTAGGGCAGGGTGGGGGATGGTTCTTCCTTCCCTTTGCCTTTTGGTCGTTGGGGACAGACCTTATTATATATAGACAAATAGGTAAGAGGCTTTTTGCCGCTTGCCCGTCTTTTTTTGTTTGCTCGTTGAGCAAACACGTTTTGCGGCGAGGCCCGCCCATAGCTTGTTGATTTATAATGAAATAGCTGACGAATTGTTAGACTCGTCGGCTTCCCCATTAATTGTTTATTCAACAAACTAATCCCCCTTATGTTTCAAAAAACACTTATGATAAGTGTGACCACGCTTTTGGTCACACTCTTTGCGGCGTGCCAACATTCCCATTCGCCACATGCCGATGAAGAGCACGCCTCAGAGGCCGCCCATGCCGCTGAGGATGGCGATGAAATAGTGCTCACTGCAGCACAAGCTAAAGCCGCCAATTTGCAAGTAGAGACCATTGAGCCGAGTGCGTTCGCCGAAGGCGTTTCGGTGAGCGGTCGGGTGCTTCCAGCTGCCGGCAGTGAGGCTACCGTCACGGCTACGATGGAGGGCATTGTGCGTTTTGCCGACAAGAGTTTGGCGGAAGGTGTAGCCGTTAGTGCGGGTCGAACTTTATTTGTGGTCGATGCCCAAAAACTAGCCAATGGTAACCCCGCAGCGGCAGCGCAAGCCGAGCTACAAACTGCCCGTTCGGCCTATGAGCGCGCTTCACAGTTGGCCAAAGAACGACTGATTACGGCTCGCGAACTCGAAGAGGCGAAGCAGCGTTTGCTCACGGCCGAAGCAGCAGCGCAGAGCCTTGGGGCAGCCAGTCAGCAACGTGCCCTTTCTTCGAGCATCAACGGCTATATTAAGAATCTCCTAGTGAAGCCGGGCGATTATGTGGCCGCTGGCCAAGCTCTTGCCACGGTGACGCAGAGCCGCAAGGTGCAGTTGCGTGTCGACGTGCCCGAGCGTTATTATCAGTTGCTGCCGCACATTACCTCAGCCAATTTTCGCACGTCTTACAATAGCACGCACACTTATTCCCTCTCAACGATGGGCGGTCGACTGCTCTCACGTGGCAAAGTAACCGATGCCGAGGGCTACTTTGTGCCCATAGTGTTTGAGTTTAACAACGAGGGCGACCTCGTGACGGGCTGTTTTGCCGAAGTTTATCTGCTCGCAGAGCCGCGTCAAGGCGTACTTTCTGTGCCCAATGAAGCCATCGTCGAGGCGCAAGGTTTACATTTTGTGTATGTCGAAGACCATTCGTTGGCCTTTCGTCGCCAGGAGGTGCAGCTAGGCGGCACCGACGGCCAGCGCACGGAGGTGAAGGCTGGCCTATCTGCGGGCCAACGCATAGTGGTGCATGGGGCAATGCAAGTGCGCCTAGCCGCTAATGCTTCGGCCGTGCCCGAAGGTCATTCTCACTCACATTAAAGGGCTACTAACCAACGAAATAGATGTTATTATGCTAAACAAAATCATACATTTCTCCTTGCACAACCGCATGCTCATCCTCTTGCTCAGCGTGCTGCTGATGGCGGTGGGCTGCTACACGGCATGGCGGATGGACGTTGACGTGTTTCCCGATCTCAATGCCCCCACCGTGGTGGTGATGACCGAGAGCAAGGGCATGGCGGCCGAGGAAGTGGAACGCCTCGTCACCTTCCCCATCGAAACCGCCGTGAATGGCGCCACCGACGTGCGTCGTGTGCGCTCTTCCTCCACCACGGGGTTCTCGGTGGTGTGGGTAGAGTTTGATTGGGGAACGGATATCTACCGCGACCGCCAAATCGTTTCCGAAAAACTCGCCACCCTCGGCGATGCTCTCCCCGAGGGTGTTGGCACACCCACGCTAGGCCCGCAGTCGAGCATTTTGGGCGAGGTGATGTTCATAGGGCTTACGGCCGACACCACCTCTTTAGGCTCCCTTCGCACCTTGGCCGATTGGACCATTCGCCCCCGCTTGCTCTCCACGGGCGGTGTGGCACAAGTCACGGTGATGGGGGGCGACTTGATGGAGTATCAAATTCGCCTTCACCCCGAACGCATGCGCCATTATGGCGTAACGCTCAGCCAAGTGATGGAAGCAACGGAGCAGATGAACCGCAATGCTTCGGGCGGTGTACACTATGAAAACGGCAATGAGTACATTGTGCGTGGATTGCTCAGCACGCAAAGTGTTGACGAACTCTCGCAAGCTTTAGTGGCCACTACGGCAAGCGGACAACCCGTTGTTTTAGCCGATGTGGCCGATGTGCAAATGGGGGCGAAAGTTCCCAAAATGGGTGTGGCCTCGGTGTCGGGGCGGCCAGCCGTTCTGCTCACCGTGACCAAGCAGCCCAGCACCAGCACGCTGCAACTCACCGAACAGCTTGACTCGGCTATTGCCGAACTCCATCCCTCGCTCCCAGCTGATGTGAAGGTGAACACGCAGCTCTATCGCCAACAAAACTTTATCGACTCTTCGCTCTCAAATATCAAGAAGTCGCTCATCGAGGGGGGCATCTTTGTGGTGTTGGTATTGTTCATTTTCTTGATGAACGCCCGCACCACCTTCATCTCCCTCTTCACCATTCCGCTCTCGCTGCTCGTCACGATGCTCGTGTTGCATGCCATGGGGCTCACGCTCAACACGATGAGCATTGGCGGCATGGCCATAGCCATCGGGTCGCTTGTCGACGATGCCATTGTCGATGTGGAGAACGTGTTTAAACGCCTCCGGCAAAATGCCCTGCTCCCCGAAGCCGAGCGGCAGAGTAGGCTAGAGGTCATTTTCCACGCCTCGCGCGAGGTGCGCATGCCCATTCTTAATTCCACGCTAATCATCGTAGTGAGTTTTATTCCTCTCTTTTTCCTCAGCGGTCTCGAGGGCAGAATGCTCGCTCCCCTAGGCGTCAGTTTTATCGTGTCGCTCTTCGCCTCCACCTTTGTAGCCTTGACGCTCACCCCCGTGTTGTGCTACTATCTGCTTCGTCAGCGAGGCGAAGGAGCTGCGCCCCACGAGCCTCGTTGGGTGGTGGCCTTAAAACGTGGCTATGCCAAAGCCCTTTCGTGGGCTTTGGGTAGTGCTTCACGTTGGATAGTAGGTGGCACGCTAGCTTTGGTTGTTGTTACGCTAGGCTTATTCTTTACGCTCGGTCGCTCCTTTCTTCCCCCCTTCAACGAGGGTTCTTTCACCATCAATGTGAGCACGCTGCCGGGCGTATCGCTTGCCGAGAGCGACTCTTTGGGAGCAAGAGCCGAAAGGTTGCTGCTCCAAGTGCCCGAGGTGCAGGCTGTGGCGCGCAAGACGGGGCGTGCCGAACTCGATGAGCATGCTCTTGGTGTGAACACGAGCGAAATGGAAGTGCCTTTCCGTCTTGACAAACGAAGCAAGACGGAGGTAACGGCCGACATTCGCCAACGTCTCCACACGCTGCCTGGTGTGAACGTAGAGATAGGCCAACCCATCTCTCACCGCATCGATGCCATGCTCAGCGGAACGAAAGCGGGCATAGCCGTCAAGGTGTTTGGTCCCGACTTGTGGCAACTTCATCACCTCGGTATGCAGATAAAGCAAGCCACGCAGGGCATTGAGGGGGTGACGGATTTGAATGTGGAGCAACAAGTGGAGCGTCCGCAACTAGTCATACGTCCTCGCCGCACCTTGTTGGCTCGTTATGGCATCACGCTGCCCGAGTTCTCTCGGTTGGTGAGTGCAGCCATTGGCGGCGAGGTGGTGAGCCAAGTGCAAGATGGGGCGCGCACCTTCGACCTCACCGTGCGGGTGGCCGAGGAGGACTTGCTCACTATGGAACGTATGCGCTCGCTCACCATCGATGCGGCCGATGGCAAACAAGTGCCGCTGAGCGATGTGTGCGATTTAGTGTCGACGGCGGGCGCTAACACCATCAATCGCGAAAATGCGCAGCGCAAACTCGTAGTGTCGGCCAATGCCGAAGGGCGCGATATGCGTTCGGTGGTCAATGAGATGCGGCGAGCTATCAACGAACAGGTGAAACTGCCCGAAGGCTACCACATAGAGTATGGCGGACAGTTTGAGAGCGAAGCTTCGGCCTCACGCCTTTTGCTTGGCCTCTCGGTGGTGAGCATTTTGGTCATTGCTTTGCTGCTGTTTATGCAGTTCCGCTCGTGGCATCAGGCCCTTGTGGTGCTCATCAATCTGCCCTTGTCGCTCATTGGCGGCGTGTTTGCCTTGGTGCTGACGGGGGGCGAAATCAGCATCCCAGCCATTATCGGGTTTATCTCCCTTTTTGGCATGGCCACTCGAGGCGGCATGCTTTTGGTGGACCGCTACAACGAATTGGCTAAACACCAACTCGCGCGTCAACAAGTAGTGATGCAAGGCTCGCTCGACCGCTTGCAACCCATCTTGATGACAGCCTTGTGTTCGGCCCTCGCCCTCATCCCCTTGGCTTGGGGAAGCGACCTTCCAGGCAACGAAATTCAAAGCCCGATGGCCAAAGTGATGTTAGGCGGACTACTTACGAGCACGCTGCTCAACCTATTCATCGTGCCGATTATGGCACCTATAAAAACTCCGAACGAAACTGAAGAACAACTATGATACGACGCTTCCTTCTTCTCTCCCTACTGCTCTGTTCTATTGTCGCATCGGCTGTTCCTTTAGCCGATACGCTCACTTCGAGCGGCTTGACAAGCGTGCTGCAACAGGTGAATCGCCACAACGCCACGTTGCAAACGCAGCGTGCCAAGCTGCAAGCAGCGCAGTTGGCCAATGGCACGAGCCTTTCCTTGCCCGACCCCGAGGTGGAACTGGCCTATTTAATTGGTTCGCCCACGAGTGTGCCCAATCGCACAAACGTTAGCCTGACGCAAACGCTCGATTGGGGCGTGCTCTTAGGCCGACGCAAAGCCTTGGCGCAAACGGCCAACAAGCAAGCTCTAGCGGCCTATGCCGTGGCGCAGCAAAATGTGTGGCAACAAGCCGATGAGGCCTACACGCAACTCGTTTATTACAACAAGTTGTGCCGCGAATTGCAGCAACGCTACCATCAGGCGCAACAGCTCAATAGCCTTTACCAATTGAAGTATGCTCGAGGAGACATTAACCAACTCGAACTCAACAAAGTGCAGCTCAATGCCTCGGTGAGCAAGGCTAGTTGGCAGCGGGCGCAAACCGAGCGAACCGAGTGGTTGCAGACCTTGCAACGGCTCAATGGGGGAGTGCCTTTGACGGTGGCTGACACCCTTTTTCCAACGATGAAGGCTGAGGCTTTCAGTCTCCCCCATTTGCAGCAAGCGGTGGAGCAGTCGGCTCTCAGCACGCTCTCGCAGCAGCAACTCGAGGCGGCCAAAGCGCAAGTGGCGGTGGCACGAGCCGAAGCCCTGCCCGCTTTCACCATCGGCTTTCAGGGGGAATATATCAAGGCCAACAATTATAGCGGTCTTTCGCTAGGCTTCTCCCTCCCGCTTTGGGGCAACATGCGCCGCCGTGTGCGGCAAGCCCAAGCCGAGGTCGTGGCGCAGCAACTTGAGGCCGACGAACTGAAATTGATCTTGCAGCAGCAAATTGCGCAGTCGTGGCAAACGGCACAACGCTTAGAGCAGACGGTCCACGAGTTGCAGCAAAATTTGGCTTTGGCTAACAGTTGCCAACTTTTGCACCGTTCGTTCGAATTGGGTCAAATTTCGTTAATTGATTATCTCTTGGAATTGACCTTCTACTATGATGCTCGCACCGCTCAGCTCGAAGCAGAGCGCGATGCAGAGTTAGCCAAAGTGCCTCTTCGTAGCCTACTTTATGGCTTATGATGCCTTTCGTGCTTCTTACACTTTTCAGTCCTCTTTAAAGCGCATTTTCTGAAAGGTGAAATTCTGCTGCAAAATCGGTACTACCTGCTGCAATTTCGGTAGTACCGATTTTACAACTCCCCCTATAACTTTACATACACTATTTGCTGTTGCTTGCACAAACTGCTTGCACTGCGCTGATTATCAGTAGCTTCGCGAGTGTAAGCAGCAGTTTTTGCTTGCTTACACTTGCTTGCACTATGAAAGAGAACTTGCCTTAGCTTGCTTGCACGCTGCAAGCGATAAGCCATTTACTAATCGCCGAATAGTGCTTCACTAGTGGCCTAATAGTTTTTACTAGCGGCCTAATCGTGAAAACTAACCGCCGAATCGTTTTTACTGTTTGCTTACATATTGCTGCTTACACTCGTGAAATGTCTGATAATCAGTTAGAATGCAAGCAAAAGTGCAAGTAACAGCAAACCCTCCTACTAAACTTTCTGGTAGAAGCATATCTCTTTTCTAGCATTTCTACTTGCGCCGACGCGGGGACGCATCGCCCCCAATTTTTTTTGGTGATTTTCGCAGTAAATTTTGTGCTGAACACATAAAAGAAGAGGCGTTCCACCTCGTTAAAAATAGAGTGGAACACCTCAAAAACAAACAACAAGTATTTTATTAAAAGTGAGAATTTATTAAAGCCTATCTGAAAAGGGGAGAAACTTACCAGCGACCACCGCCGCCAGGACCGCCGCCGCCTCCAGGGCCACCGCCTCCGCCAGGATTGCCGCCACCGCCAGGACCACCGCCCGATGAAGAGCCGCCCGAGGTGTTGACCATCGAAGAGAGCGTGGCTGTGGTGAGCGTAGTGCCGCCCGACACGGTGGCGTCGGCTGAGTAGCCTTGCCAAGTGGTGCCGCCGCTTACGCTAGCTCCCGTTGAGAGCGTGTAGCTACTGCCTTGGCTAAACGAGGGGGAGGAAACGAGGATGGTACACTGATTCTGCGTGCGTGGAATGCAGAACGACCAGATGCTCGTGCCGTCAGAAGAACTGAGCGTGAGGTATTGCCCCTGAGTGACCGACGTGTTGTTCACAATCAGCACGGGCTGGGTGGTGACCGATGAAGTGGGAGTGGAGGTGCCACCACCCAAGCCGATGAGCGTGCCGCCCGTGATGCTGAAGGTGTTTTGGTCGCAGTCGAAACCCTCTTCGGGTTGGTTCGTGCCCGAGGCAATGACCAAGCCGCCCGAAATGTAGAGCGTGCCGTTTGAGTCGATGCCGTCGTTGTTCGATCCGTAGGCGTAAATCTTACCGCCGCTGATGCTGATCTTATTTGAGGCGTTGATTGCATCGTCGTAGGCATTCACTATGATTACACCATCGGTGATGCTCAGTTCCTTCTTGCTCTCCAAGCCTTCCGAGCCTTCGCCGCCCGAGCAGGTCACGTTCAGTTCGCCGCCGTTGATGGTGAGGTTGCCCTCCGCCCGAATGCCCTTGGCCGAGCAAGTGAGGCGATTGTAGCTATACTGCTTGCCAGTGGTGGTGATGGTGATCGTGCCGCCATTGATGGTCACGTCGCCCGAGCAGTTTATGCCCTTGCCGCCAGCCCCCGTGCTTTTCAGCGTGAGCGTGCCGTCGTTGATGAGGATGGCTGCATCGCTCTTCATCGCAGCGCAAGCCGAAGCGTCGTTTGCGGTAGAGTCGTAAGTGCCCGTGCCCGTGGTGGTGATGTTAATCGTGCCGCCCGTCACGAAGAGCGAGTCCTCGCAAGTGATACCCTTGCCAGCAGCAGCCGAAATGTTGAGCGTAATCGCTCCGCCGCTAATCAGCACTTGGCCGTTCTGCTCGTCGGTGTCGTCGTCGGTTTTCGACACTTGTATGCCGTCGTCGCCCGAGGCAAGCACTTGCAGCGTGCCGCCTTTCATCTCAAAGTATTGATTGATGTTGAAACCGTCCTTTACCGCACTTTTCACGGTGATAGAACCCGTCGTCTTCTTCAGCAGCACGTATTCGCCGCCCCAAAAGGCGTGCGCCGTGTTGCCCGTGAGCGTGAGTGAGCCGCTTCCCTTAAATTCCGTGTGACCCTTCACCATGAAGCATCCCTTTTGGCTACCACCCGAGCCGTCGGTCAGGGTGTTGGTCGTGCCGTCGGCCAGCGTCACGTTGATGCGTTTGCCGTTGCGGATGTTGATGGCAGCACTGTCGGCACAAGTGAGGTTCAGCCCATTAAGCACGAGAGTCGCTTTCAGCGAACCATTCATCCAAAACGAACCGTTGGTGGAGGTGCCTTGTAGCGTGTAGGTTACTTCCTCGGGGAGGTCTGCGCTTTGAATAATGCTTACGTGAGCACCATCCACTTGGGCGGTGAGGTAGGGAGCCACGTTGCCCGCCAGCGTTACGTGAGCCGACGTGCCGTTGTAGGCAACGAGCACGGTGTTGTCGGCCACCGTAGTAGAGTTGACGCAGAGGCTATCGATGTCGCTAAGGTCGTAGGTCATGTCGCCAATCGATAGCGTGTTGCCACCAGTGAAAGGCATGTCAGCGGCTGAGGCGGTGAACGCCGTAGTCACCTGGCCGCTGTTCACACGCAACGTTTGAGCCGAAGCCCCTAACGTTGCGCTGAAAAGCAGAAGTATGAAAAAAAGTTTTTGTGTTATCTTACGCATAGCTTTTGAGTTTTACCGTTAATAACTACGGCGTAGATGCCCGTAGGCAGTGCGTCCGTCACGAGGCGTGTTTCGCCAGCGGAGAGCGTGGTGGCGGCAAGCTGCATGCCCCAAGCATTGTAGATGGTCACAGAGGCTGGCTCCGTAGTAGTGACACTGATTTGCCTGCCCTTAATGCTTGCTTTGGTTGTGGCGTTTTGCGTGCTCACGGCCTCGATGCCTGTAGGGCTAGTGGCGAAGTGCATGCCCGAAAGCGCAGTGAGGGGCAACGTGAGCGTTTGCGAACCTTGAGTGGCGCAGAGGTTGCCATCGGAAAACGTTATCTTTAGTCCGTCAACACTGATAGACTGCTCCGTGTTGTCCAATTGCGTAAACACAAGGTAGGGATAGAACTCGGCCTGCGCTTGCTTGGCAAACATTAGGGAGAATGTTGCTAAAACTAATTTTTTTCTCATAATGGGCTACTCTTTGTGGTAATTTGCTTGCAAAGATAAGGTGGCTTCGTGCATTCTGCAACAATTATCAACAAACCGCTTTTTTTCTTCAATCAACGCTTTTAGGCGGGTAAGTAAACATTTTGCGCAAAGCTTTGCCACCTCGGTCTAGCTTGGTGGTAAGGTTTGGAGAAGGAAGAAAAGCCCATTGGGGCAGAGAAAGGGGACGTGCTTCAAAACTTAGCACATTTGCAACACAAAAAGAAGAGAAGATGACAAACGAAAAAAAGTTTTTTCGTAATTTTGCGTTACCAATCAATCAATTAATCCGAAAATGGACGACTATCACGCGGAAATGAACGTTTGATGCCGACCAGAAACAGGCCTCGTGTGGACGCTCCTCTATACCTTATATATAATAAGGCATGGGGAGAAATAGAAAATTTGTCTTTTCATACACAACGCTGCGTTTCTTGTTGGAACAAACGTTGTGCGCTTTTTCATGGTAAATCATTGTAACAACCTTAAAAGTGGTGCCCTCCGCCTTACCACACTCCACACACTTATTTGTAAAAACCTGTTTCTCCTATGCGTACCTACTGGAACTACAATCATACGCTACAAAACATTGATGAATGGACACCCGATTGCTGGGTGCAGGTGACGTGTCCCACCCCCGAGGATGAGGACTTCTTGGTGAACAAACTCAAAATTCCCGATTACTTCTTAGACGATATTCGAGATAAGGACGAGCGCTCGCGTTACGAATACGACGAGGGCTGGTCGCTCATAATCCTCCGCATCCCCTATGTGAAGGAGGTGGCTTCGCGCACGCCACACACCACCATTCCTATGGGCATTATCCTGAACAAGGGTGTGTGTGTCACCGTGTGCAACTATGAGACGAACATGATGATTGATTTTGTGTCGTATCAGCAAAAGCGCAATCAAGGTTTCACCGACTCGGTCGACCTCGTGTTCCGCTTGTTCCTCTCCTCCGCCGTGTGGTACTTAAAGCGACTCAAGCAAATCAACGTGTTGCTCGAAGAAGCTAAACGTAACCTCGACCGACAAATAGACAACGAGGACTTGGTGGGCTTATCGCGCCTACAAGATAGCCTCACTTACTTCATCACCTCCATTCGTGGCAACGAAACGCTCCTGTCGAAGCTAAAGTTTAAACTCCCCGTCGACGAACTCGACGCCGACCTCATTGAAGACGTGACGATTGAGATGAATCAGGCGCGCGAAACGACCAACATCTACACCAACATCCTCGACTCTACGATGGAAACCTACGCCAGCATTATCAACAATAACATGGCTGGTGTGATGAAGCAGATGACCTCCGTCTCCATCATCCTGATGTTCCCCACACTCATAGCCAGTATCTTCGGTATGAACCTTATCAACGGCATGGAGACCGTGTGGTGGGGCTTCCCCGTAATCATCGTGGCCTCCATCTTCGTCACCGCCGTGTTCTATTGGCTCTTCCGTTGGAAAGCTTGGATTTAACGTAACCCTCAGAGACGGAAAAAAGGTGGACTGAAACTCGTAAAAAATATCCGCAAAGTGTCAAACGTCAAAGTTTTTAACCAAACATTTGGCACTTAGGCATTAAATATGCAAATTTGCAAGGCATTGGATAGGCTAAACGCCATTTGCCAATGACTCATACACAACATTAACCCCTTAAAAGCAAGAGAGCAACCCAAGGCTTGGCCTAGCAATGGCGCGCTCAATGCACGAACGATCCCATCCTAAGTAATTATGGACGAAATGAAACAAGCTGCCGAAGCAGAAGCACAAAACGTAAACACCACAGAGGTGAACAACAACGACACTGCTGCTAACGACACAACCCAAGCAACGGAGAATGCAACCGCAGAGACGGTGGAGGCTCCCCAAGAAAACATTATAGCCGACAACAACACTCCTGAAACCACACCACAACCCAGTACAAAGGCCGAGGTGATTGACCGCTTGAAGGAGATTGCAAATAACGGCGGCGAGGTAGAACGCACCGAACTCGAACACCTCAAGATGCTCTACTACCGCATACACAATGCCAACGTAGCAGCCGACCGTGAAAAGTTTGTGGCCGAGGGAGGAAACGCTGAGGAATTTATGCCCGCCCCCGACGCTGAGGAAGAGGTTTTCAAAGCACAATACAACCTCGTGCGTGAGCTTCGCAACAAGGCCAATGAGCAACTAGAGAAGGAAAAACAAAGCAACCTAAAGCGTAAGCAAGAAATCATTGAACGCATCAAGGCATTAGCTACATCGCCCGATGAGGCCGACAAAGGCTACAACGAGGTGAAGGACTTGCAAGCCGAGTGGAAAGAAATCAAGCAAGTGCCCGCAGAGAATGCGACCGAACTGTGGAAAAACTATCAACTCTACACGGAGCAATTCTACGACCAACTGCGCCTCAACCACGAGATGCGCGCTTACGACTTTAAGAAGAATCTTGAAATCAAAACCCGCCTTTGCGAGGCCGCCGAGAAGTTGAGCGAAGTGGAAGACCCCATCTCAGCCTTCCATCAACTACAAAATCTGCATCAAGAATACCGCGAAGCAGGACCCGTGGCCAAGGAATTGCGCGACGAAATATGGAAACGCTTCAAAGACGCTTCCACCGTAATCAACAAACGTCACCAGGACCACTTTGCCAACATTAAGGCACAAGAGGAGGAAAACTTGGAGAAGAAGACGGTACTTTGCCAAAAGGTAGAGGCCTTAGGCATTGAAAACCTGAAAACCTACAACGAATGGGAGGAGATGACGCAGCAGGTGCTCGCCATCCAGGCCGAGTGGAAGACCATTGGCTTTACTCCCCGCAAGGTGAACGCAGAGGTGTTTGAGCGCTTCCGCTCCGCTTGCGACCGCTTCTTCCAAGCCAAAACAGCTTATTTCAAAGCCAATCGCGAAAAGCTCAACGCCAACCTCACGGCCAAAAACGCTCTAATCGAAAAGGCAGAGGCTTTAAAGGACAGCACCGATTGGACAGCGACCACCAAAAAACTCGTAGAACTGCAAAAGCAGTGGAAGGAAATCGGTCCCGTAGCCCATAAGGTGTCAGATGCTATTTGGAAACGCTTCAACGACGCTTGCAACCATTTCTTCAACCAAAAGGCCGAAGCCAACGCTGGACAACGCAAAGAAGAAGAAGCCAACTTGGAGCAGAAGAAACAAGTGATAGCCGAACTGGAAAAACTCGCAGAGGATGCCAGCGACAACTTGCTGCAAAGTGTGCGCGACCTACAGGCTCGATGGAACGAAATCGGCCACGTGCCCTACAGTAAAAAGGAGAAAATGTATCGCCGCTACCGCGAACTTTGCGACAAAATCTACAACTCTTTGCACGAATCGGCTGGCCGTCGTCGCATGGACAACTTCCGCAAGACTGTAGCCGACAAGGGTGGCTCCGAACTCACTCGTGAGCGTAGCCGCTTGCAGAACGTGTTCGACGCAAAGAAACAAGAAATTCAGACCATCGAAACCAACCTCACCTTCTTCCGCACTAGTTCGAAGAAAGGCAATTCCCTCGTGGCCGACATCGAGAAAAAAATGGCCCGTTTGAAGGACGACCTCCAAGAAATCAGCCAAAAGATTAAGGCCGTAAACGAGCAAATCAAAGCCGAAAAGGAAGGTAAGTAAACCGAGACGATAAGTAATTAAGCTGAGAAGCCCGCTCATTAAGAGGCTTCGGTAAGCCCGAAAACATAGCACCCGTCTTTCTGTAGCAAAAGGCAGAAAGACGGGTGCAATTTTGTGAGGAGAGTGGCCGCATTTCGCTCCTCATATTAGCAACATTTCCACAACAGAGGGCGAAATTACGCCCAACCAATGGTTTTAGGCAGAAAATGCTTTGCCTATTGCCTTCCAAATGCTAACTTTGCTAACCAAGAGCCATAGGCTCGCATAAAAACGCCACGATAAGCTTATGCAATTCAACGATGTGATAGGACAAAATCAGGTGAAGCAACAACTCAAACAAATGCTCGCCGAAAACCGCATGCCCCATGCCTTGCTCTTTGCCGGGCCAGAGGGATGTGGCAAATTGCCTATGGCATTAGCATTGGCTCAAAGGCTACTATGCAATCAGCCCACCGCAGAAGGCGAAGCTTGCGGCGAATGCAAATCATGCCGAATGGCTTCAAAACTCACTCACCCCGACCTCCACTTCATCTTTCCCACCATCAAGGCGCAAGGGCAGAAAGGCATAGCCGTGAGCGACCAGTACCTTCCGCAGTGGCGCACACAAATTGACGACACACCCTATTTCAGTCGGCAGACCTGGCTGAAACGTATGGACGTGGAGAACCAACAGTCGCTCATCAACGTGGCCGAGGCAAACAATATCATCAGCAAACTAGCCAACGTGAGCAGCCAAGGTGGCTACCGAGTAGTGATGATGTGGCTAGCAGAGCAGATGAACGTGGAGTGTGCCAATAAATTGCTGAAGATATTAGAGGAACCTCCGCAACAAACCGTGTTCATCCTCACCGCTAATCAACCCGAACGCTTGCTCAGCACCATATTAAGCCGTACGCAGCGCATCGATTTTCCACCCTTGCAAATCGACGAGGTGAGCCAGGCGTTACAACGCCTCAATGGGCTTCAGCCCGCCGATGCCAATAGCGTAGCTAGAGCTTCGGCCGGAAGTTACATCAAAGCCTTAGACCAAGTGATGATGAATGCCGACTCCGCTCAATTCTTCGACCTCTTCGTCTTGTTTATGCGCCTCTGCTATATGCGCAAAATCAAAGACCTATACGCTTGGTCGCAGCAGATGGCCACGTGGGGGCGAGAAAAGCAAAAAGCCTTCTTGGAATATGCACAGCGCATGGTGAGAGAAAACTTCATCTACAATTTCCACAACGCTGAACTCAACTACATGAATCAGCAAGAGGCCGATTTCGCCGTCAATTTCGCCCGTTTTATCAACGAGCGCAACGTGATAGGAATCATGGACGAACTCACAACGGCTCAGCGCGACATTGAGCAGAACGTCAACTCCAACATGGTCTTCTTCGACTTATCGCTGAAAATGATTGTGTTGCTTATAAAATAACCTCTCCCGCAGGAAGGTCACCCAACCAGTGCCCCCTGCGTCTATATATTTATCCCACACAAACCTAGTAGAAATAATGACTCAAGATAATCCCAACATACCTCTTAACGCAGAAGCCGAAGCATGCCTACAATGTGAGGGCAACGGATGCGAAAGCGTGAAGAGAGGATGCAATAACGGGGGCTGCCAGGGTGGCGGATGCGACAACGGAAGTTGCCATTGCGGCTTCGGTCAATGGGGCGATGCCTCCTTGCGTGGACTTCCAGCCCAAGGTTGCGGACGAAGCGACCATCAGCTCAATTCCTACGACTACTTGGCCGACGTGCCAGGCAACGAGCAAGTAACAGATTTCGTAGAGGTGCAATTTAAAAACACCCGAAAGGGATTTTATCGCAACGACAATCACCTCGAACTGCAAAAGGGCGACCTCGTCGCCGTGGAAGCACAGCCTGGTCACGACATTGGCGTAGTTTCGCTCACGGGTAAACTCGTGATGCTGCAAATGCAGAAAGCTAATCTCAAACCTGGGTTTGAGATTAAGCGCATCTATCGTAAGGCACGTCCCGCCGACCTTGAAAAATACGAGGAAGCTAAGGCTCGAGAGCACGACACGATGATTCGTTCGCGCCAAATAGCCAAGGACTTGGAGCTACAAATGAAAATTGGTGACGTGGAGTATCAAGGCGATGGCAACAAGGCCATCTTCTACTACATTGCCGACTCACGCGTCGACTTCCGCAAACTCATCAAGGTGCTTGCCGATGCCTTCAGAGTGCGCATTGAGATGAAGCAAATCGGTGCCCGACAAGAGGCTGGGCGCATCGGTGGCTTCGGCCCTTGTGGACGTGAACTTTGTTGCGCCACTTGGATGAAGAACTTTAGTTCCGTTAGCACCGCAGCGGCGCGCTTTCAAGACATTACCCCCAATCCGCAGAAGCTAGCAGGCCAGTGTGCCAAGCTAAAGTGTTGCCTCAATTATGAGGTCGACACCTACATGGAGGCTGCTCGCGAACTGCCCGACCGCTCCGTCACGCTAGAAACCATCGACGGCACTTACTACTACTTTAAGGCCGACACCTTGGCTGGCACCGTCACCTATAGCACCGACCGTCGTATGGCGGCCAACCTCGTGACCATCTCCACCGAGCGTATCAAGGAGGTAATTGCCATGAATGAGCAAGGCGAAAAGCCCGACCGACTAGACGAAGGAGCGGCAGCAGAGCAAACTCGCACCGTAGATCTCGCCGAGCAAGACGATTTGACGCGTTTCGACAAGGCTCGCCGTTCGAAAAATCGTAACCGCAAGGGCGGTGGCGGAGGAAAGGATAATGGTCAGCGCAATGAGGGACGTAAGGACGAGAGAAAGTCGGCCGAGAACGCTTCTGCCTCATCCAATCGCAACGAAGAGAAGGCTGGTAACAACGCTGGGCGCAATCGTGACCAGCGGGGCGACAACCGTAAAAACAATCGCCGTCGCGACAACGATAATCGCTCGGAACGTCGGGCTGAAAACGCTGCAAATAATGGCGAAGGTCGTGAGCGAAGAGATCGTCGCGACAATCGTAACGGCGGAGGCATTCGTCGTCGCAACGACAACCGTAATGGGCGTCAGCGTTCCAACGATAATGCTTCTGCTCCCACCCCCAACGAATAGCAAGCGACTGAGAATATAAAATTATGCGCAACAATTTCTTCTCTGCCTGCTCCTTCCTCAGCATTCTTTTGCTGTGGACGACGTTGCTTTCTGCTTGTCGGGAAAAGCCAGTGCTCTACAACTATTGCTCCACGCCCGTAGAGGGGTGGGAGTCGGTCGACACGTTGAAGTTTCATGTCGACACGCTCAGCAGTTCGGGCACCTACGAAATGAGCATTGGCGTGCGCACCTCAGCCACAACGCTCTATCCCTATCAGTCGCTTTGGCTCGTGATGCGTCAGCATTGGCACAATCCCGACCAAGTGATAACCGACACGCTCCACCTGAGGTTCACCACCTCCAAAGGCGATGTGCAAGGCCACGGAGTGTCCATTTATCAATATGATTTCCCTCAGTCGACACTACCACTCACTGCTGGAGCAAGTGCCGACATTACCATCACACACATCATGAGCCGAGAACTTCTGCCAGGCATCACGGATATAGGCATCAAATTACAAAAACAATAATTATCGAACAAAAATGGATTCAGCAGAACTTTTCAGATGGGTGCTCGAAAACCTGAACTACTGGGTAGTAACCCTCTTTATGGCTATTGAGAGTTCGTTTATCCCGTTCCCCTCCGAGGTGGTAGTGCCGCCCGCAGCGTGGAAGGCGATGGACGAAACGAGCGGCATGAACATTTTGCTAGTGGTTGTGTTCGCCACTATAGGTGCCGACTTAGGCGGTTTGGTTAACTATTACTTAGCCAAATGGTTAGGCCGTCCCATCATCTATAAATTTGCCGATAGCCGTCTCGGACATATGTGCTTGATTACGCGCGAAAGTGTGGAGAAGTCGGAAGAGTTTTTCCGCAAGCACGGAGCCGCCTCCACCTTCTTTGGTCGCCTAGTGCCCGCTGTGCGTCAGCTCATCAGCATTCCCGCTGGTTTAGCTGGAATGCGCTTAGATAAATTCTTAATCTACACCACTTTGGGTGCTGGAGTGTGGAACACCGTGCTCGCCTTGATTGGTTGGGGGATTTATCGCTTTACGGATCTAAAGACCACCAACGACGTGTATTTGCTCGCCACGAAATATAGTCACGAACTAGGCTACGTTTTGTTGGCTTGTGCCGTTATTGTTGTGGCTTTCTTGGCCTACAAAGGTTTGAAGAAAAAGTAATCTTTTATGCTGCGTCTTTCCACCATAGTCATTTCTCTTCTCACGTGCTTGCTGCTTGATGCCTTTAGGCTTCAAGCCCAGTCGTGTTGTCAGGGCGATAGTCTCGTTCGTCAGAAGCGCACCACCTTCACTTGGGGCATGGGTCGAGCCAATGTGCTCGACACGTATCTCTCACCGTTGGAGTACGTAGGTTCGGACTTCTCCATGAATTATTGCACGGAGCGAAAGGCGCATTGGGGAAAAGGACAGGTCACGGTGATGAGCCTCTACACGGGGCATTATGCCTATGTCAGTTCGCCCACCGATGATGGCAAGGAGATGGATGCCGAGGTGAACGCTTCGGGCGGTTGGCACTATAATTGGCATCCCACCTCTCGCTTGCGCTTGGCCGCTGGCGGATTGATGGAGCTCACTAGCGGGTTTACCTATAACACGCGCAATTCCAACAATCCAGCGCAAGCTCGCCTCGGAGTTTCCCTTTGGGCTTCGGCCATTGCGAGCTACGATTTTCGTTTCCTACGAAAAACCGCCACGGCTCGCCTGCAACTTGACGCACAAATGATTGGAACCCAATTTTCGCCCGAGTACGGCCAATCCTACTACGAAATCTTTTCCTTAGGTCACCACTCAGGCATAGTGCATTTCACGCAGCCCGCCAATTGCCCAACAGTGCGTCTCACGGCCGATGTCACCTTGCCCATCAAGCGATCCAACATCACGTTAGGCTATCTAGCCGACATTAGGCAAAGCCGCTTGGGCGAACTCAAGCGTCATGCGTGGCGTAATTGTTTCATGATAGGATTCACCCGCAAATTGGTGCGACTATGAGAAAGTGGATTTATGCAATCATTGCGTTCGTTTTAACACCTTGGCTGACGGCTTGCGTTACTGAGGAGGAACTGAGCAATAATTCGCAAGGCAACTTCAACGCTTTGTGGACAACGCTCGACCAACACTACTGCTTCTTCGACTACAAAAACGCAGAGTATGGATTAGATTGGGAAAAAGTTCGTCAGAAATACCTTCCCGCTATTTCTGAGCGGATGACTCAGAAGCAGCTCTACGAAGTATTGGCCAACATGACCTACGAGTTGCGCGACGGACACGTCAACCTCAGTGCCGCACATAATGTGAGCCGCTACGGAAAATGGTTCGACGATTACCCGATGAACCAGAGCGACTCCTTAGAGCGTATCTATTTAGGGCGAAGCGAAGACTATGCGCAAGCCTCAGGCTTGAAATATCGCATTTTCGACAATAATGTGGGCTACATTCGCTGCACCACGTTTGAAAACGCCTTTGGCGATGGCAACCTTCAGGAGATGATGCGAGCCCTCGCCATGTGTAACAAACTGATAGTGGATGTGCGTAGCAATAGTGGCGGCATGCTCACCTCGGCCGAGAAGTTGGCTTCGATTTTCCTCAATGAGGAAAGCGTCGTGGCCTATATGTGTCACAAGAAGGGGACGGGGCACAACGATTTCTCTTCTCTCGAACCCATCAAGATCTCACCCTTTGTAGGCTTGCGTTGGCAGCGAAAAGTTTGTGTGCTCACCAACCGTCGCACCTACAGTGCAGCCAACTCTTTCGTGATGTTTCTAAAAGGCTTGCCCCATGTCACCATCGTGGGCGACCGCACGGGTGGTGGAGCTGGCATGCCCTTTAGTGCCGAACTTCCCAATGGTTGGGGCATTCGCTTCTCGGCCTGTCCCATGTACGACCGTAACAAGCAAATGACGGAGATGGGCATCGACCCCGACATTAAGGTCGACATCACATCCGATGATTATCAGCGAGGAGTAGACACCATCCTCGAGCGAGCTATGGCCGAGGAGTAAACATAAGAGGTAATCTCCATAGAAAAGAGGTAATTCCCAACAGTTTGTTAGGGAATTACCTCTTTTCGATTATTGATGTTAGCTTGTTCTTATTGCAAGTTGCCAAGCAAGGCACTTAGGTTTGCCGTAAACAAGCGTACGGAGATGGCGAGCAGGATGATGCCGAAGAATTTGCGCAGCAGATAGATGGCAGCTGGCGAGATGATGTTTTCGGCCTTTTCAGTGGCTTTCAGCACAACAAACACGAGTAGCATGTTGAGCAGTAAGGCGATAATGATGTTGATGGAGGCAAACTCCGCACGCAAGGATAGTAGCGTGGTGAAAGAGCCTGCACCAGCAATCAAGGGGAACACTACGGGGATGAGCGTAGCCGACTTGATAGGACCTACATTTTTGAAGATGACGATGTCAAGGATCATCTCGAGCGACATGAGGAAGATGACCAACGAGCCTGCCACGGCAAACGATTCCACGTCCACATTAAACAGTTTCAACATAGCGTCGCCAGCAAAGAAGAAACCGAGCAATAAGGCTAGTGAAATAAGTGAGGCTTTCCAAGCATTTACGGGGCGTCCTTGTAGCTTTAGGTCGATAAAAATGGGTGTAGAACCCAACACGTCGATTACGGCAAAGAGTACAATAAATGCACTCACCACTTGTTGGAAATCGAATCGAGAAAATAAATAAGATAAAGAGACCATGACTTTATGATTATTTTGGTTGATTTCAATTGTTGTTCTCCTTGTTAAACGTCAAAGCTAGGTCGTTTGAGAAAAAGGCCAAATCTCCTTCCTTTTCTGACGAAAGCTCTAACGAAAGCGTGCAAACTTACACAAATTTCCCCGATTTTTACGTAAGTTTGCACTATAATTATTCAAATCGCATGCAGTACTTAGAATTTACTTTCACCACGCAGCCCGCTACTGAGGCGGTGCAAGACGTGCTTTCCGCCGTTTTGGCTGAGATAGGTTTCGATAGTTTTGTTCACACCGACGAGCTTGATCGCCCAGCTGTGGCTCATTGTTCGAATCCCGAAGACCCTACTTTTGAAGACAAACTTGCTACCGACCATTTTCAGTGCTACATCCAAAAGGCACTCTTCTCGCAAGAGTCGCTCGATGAGGTGGTAGCCAATTTCCCTTTGCCCGATGTGAAAATCACCTATGAAATGCAAGAAGCTGAGGATAAGGATTGGAATGAAGAGTGGGAGAAGAACTATTTCAAGCCCCTCGTTGTAGACGGCCGTTGCGTCATTTCGAGCACCTTCCACACCGATGTGCCCGAAGCCGAATATAGCATCAAGATAAATCCGCAAATGTCGTTTGGCACGGGTCATCATGCCACTACTTCGCAAATGATTAGCCGTTTGCTCACCGACGATATCACGGGGCTCGAGGTGCTCGACATGGGGTGCGGCACGAGCATTCTTGCCATCTTAGCTCGAATGCGTGGTGCTCACCACTGTGTGGGAATTGATGTAGACGAATGGTGCGTGAAAAACTCCAAAGAAAACATTGCGCTCAATCATCTCGATGGCATCGACGTGGAGCTAGGCAATGCGCAGTCGTTGGTTGAGAAAGGTCCGTTCGACTTGGTCATTGCCAACATCAATTTAGGCATCCTTCTTAGCGACTTGCAGTGCTACGTGCCTCGCATGAAGCCAGGAGCACATATTTATATGAGTGGCTTCTACGATAGCGACATACCTCAGCTCTTGGCTGAGGCCGAAAAGCAAGGCTTAACCTTGGTCGACGAGCACGTGCTCGACGGCTGGGCTTGCTTGAAACTGAAGAAATAAAGTAGTATAGGACTTTTGTCAGACTTACATTTCCTTCTCAATCCATGCCATCAGTACGCTAACGGCGTAGCGTTGCTCCTCAGCAGTCAATTCATGTCCAGTAGTGATGTGGTGCCATTTTGAGAAGCATCCTCGGCAGCAGCATCCCGTGGCATGCTGAGCAATAAACACGGGGTGTCCCCGCATGGGCGTTTGCTTCCCGTCGTTAGGAATAACGGCTGGAGCAAGACGCTTCGCCACGAAATCTTTCGCATGCTGACGAATGGTCGGTAGCCCTTTGCTCACCACATATGCTCGTTCTTTCGGTGAAAGATGAAAGCGACTACGAAATGCCGACTTGGCCAATCTATCGAACAGGTTGGTCAGGTCGTAATTTCCCTCCTCAGGTTCGTCAGTGCCTTGTAGCTCTTCCTCTGAAAATAGAGAAAGTTCTATGTAGTTAACGTGTTTAGTCATGACGATTGCGGTTGTGTATAATGTTTTTATCTATTCTTCTGTTGTGTTGAAATTCTTCACAAAGTTACGAAAAATCAGAACTGAAGTCTCTCCTAAATCCGAAATTTGAGGGACGTCCCTATCCAGATTCGAAAGTTCTGCTTTTAACCAACGAAAAAACACAGAGTTTTCTTGTGGAACAGAAAAACTTAGTAAC
>CAVFOF010000002.1:0-34975 GCA_963623895.1 bacterium | reverse complement strand
CGTCGGCGCAAGTGGAAACTCCTTTTTTTATAGGATTTCCTTCTAGCATTGTTTTTTTAGTGTTTCTTCTTGCGCCGACGCGGGGACGCGTCGCCCCCAATTTTGTGATAATTTCCTTCTAGCTTTGTTTCTTTCTAGCGTTTCCACTTGCGCCGACGCGGGGATGCGTCGCTCCCAATTTTGGGGTTGTTTTCGTAAATGCCTTTTCTATGCAATCCACCTAAGTAGTTGCCCTTCCGCTGGATAGTTATAAAAAAAGAGTGAGTGAATAAGTACAGAGACTTTTCACTCACTCTTGATAAATTTCTTATGCTATCACGTTAGCGCATAGATTACTGAATGCGGAAACGGATGGGGAGACGGAACCATACAGGAACGGGGTGACCTTGTTGCTTGGCGGGTACGAAGCGGTGGAGCTTCTTCACCACATCGGCTGCGGCCTTGTCGCATTCGCGAGAGAGCGATTTTTCAACCTTTACTGTACTTACGGAACCATCTACATCTACCTTGAAACGGAGTACTACAGTACCCTGTAGTTCTTGTTCCTGTGCGATGGCGGGGTAAACGAGGTTCTTGCTTACGAAGGCAAGCAGAGCTGCTTCACCACCAGGGTAGGTAGCGGGCACTTCTACGATGGCGTTGTCTACAACTTCGGGTTCCTTGGGGGGAACTGTTGTACCGCCAGCTCTTTGGTTTTCCTTCAAGTCGTCGATGTTGATACCGCTGTTGTCGCCGTTAGGGTTAACGTAGTCTTGAGCAGCGATGGCGAACTTATTCTTGGTGACTTCATCTTGGGTTTTGAGTTCCTTAGAGTGGTCGACCTTGTCGTCTTCAACGATTTTAGGTACGGTGAACTGGATTGATGATTTCACGTTCACCTTTTCCACGGGCTTCTCGTATTCGAGCTCGGGTTCTTTCTTTTTAGGTTCTTCTTTCTTGGGCTCGTCCTTTTTCAGTTCTTGCAACTCTGTTATTTCGTCAGTAGCCATGTCTTTGCCTTTCGACAAAGCATCTTCTACTGCGCTTTTAGTAAACAGAATTGCTACTACTGCTGCAATGGCGATGAGAACGATAATGATTGCACGGAGTTGGAATTTGCCTTTGTTTGCGCGGGCACGATAAGCTCCGTACTCTTTGTTACGTCCTTCGAATACCAGGTCACACCATTGGCGCGATGCTAAATCTATTTTAGACATAAATTAAATACTTCACTTATTGTTATTACTGCGCTGTGCCGTTTTTCAGAGCATCGATTTTAGCTCTGTCGCCATCAGCAAATTTGTCAATCACGTAGCGTCCAACGCTGCAGATTTGCATTTCGTCGAGCACTTGAATAAGGTTGTCGTAGGTGGCATTGTCAGAAGCCTTGATGATTACACTAGGGGTGTAGTCGGCATTCTTAATCTTGTTGAGTTCCTCCTTATACTTTGCCTTATTCTTTTTCTCTTGTTCTACGTTCGAAGTGGCCATCTTGGCATACTTTGCCTTGAGTGCTTCTACAGCCTTCACAGCTTGGGGGTTGCTTTCGAGCAACACTTTGCGCAAGCCGTTCTTTCCGTAAGTAGTGGCGAAGAGTTTACCTTCATCGGGGATGTCGGTACCGCCAGAGGGTTTACCTTTGAAGTAGTAGAGCGTGTTGTTCTCGTCGATGAGGATGGTAATGGCCTTTGATGCTGCAACTTGGCTTTGGTTCTCTTCCTTCAAGTCTTCCTTATCAGAAGGCATTGAAATCTCCATTGTTTGGGGCTTGAGAAGAGTGGTACAAAGCATGAAGAACGTCACGAGCAACATGATCATGTCCACCATCGGCGTGAAGTCCACGCGCGAGTTCATTTTCTTTTGTTTACTTCCTCCTAATTTTGCCATAACTTCAAATTTTTACTCTTCTACGCCTTTAAGGGAGGTAATCAGGTTGTAACGATTTTCCTTGATTTCGCGCAGAGAATCCATAACTCTTTTAATTACGGCGTAGGAAGTGGACTTGTCCGCCTTGATGGCGAGGCCCATATTTTCGCCGCACGCTGTACGTGCTGC
This sequence comes from bacterium, assembly GCA_963623895.1. GTDB lineage: Bacteria > Bacteroidota > Bacteroidia > Bacteroidales > Bacteroidaceae > Alloprevotella. Next base: position 32,941 of record CAVFOF010000002.1, on the reverse strand, counting down.
TTCGACCCAAATCTTCAGCTCATTGTTTACGCTGTCGCAAGGAATGCCGGCTTCGCGGCTCTTTGTGAGGAGCTCATTCTTGCTGTCGCCGCTGGCGAGCCATCCGTGGATGGTGTTGAGCGGCGTGCCGAATGTGGCGGCCTGGGCAAATTCCTTCGTTTCCTGGGCGTTGAGGTCGAGCTTGCCGTCGGCCTTCATCTGGTCGGCGAGCTTCGTGAGGCTCTCGGGCGAGTCCATTGTCATGAACACCTTGCCGCTCTTCTCTACGAAGATGGTAAGCAGGTTGTTCGAAGGAATTTTGATTTCAGAGATTGAACCCGGCGTTACCACCTTGATGGGTTCTTCCTTGACGAAAGTTGCAGTCAACATAAAGAAGGTAAGCAGCAGGACCATGACATCGCTCATAGGCGTCATGTCTATGAACGTATCTTGTTTTTTGATTTTAAAACGTCCCATGTCTTAATTATTACCTTTTTTATGTGTGATTAGTGAGTTGCAGAGAATGTTTCTACGATGGTGAAACCTACTTCGTCGAGGCTGAAGGTCAAACGGTCGATCTTGTTAGTGTAGTAGTTGTAAGTGATTACTGCGAGTGCACCAGTTGCGATACCAGAAGCGGTGTTTACAAGTGCCTCAGAGATACCTACAGAAAGTGCAGAAGAGTCGGCACCACCTTCGCCAGAACCCATGGCAGAGAATGACTTAATCATACCCAACACAGTACCGAACAGACCCATCAAAGTACCGAGAGTTACGATAGTACCGATGATAGGCAAGTTTTCTTGCATCATAGGCATTTCGAGAGCGGTAGCTTCTTCGAGTTCCTTCTGGATAGAGAGCACCTTCTGCTCCTTAGTGAGTACGGTGTTTTCTTCCATTTCCTTGTACTTGCGGAGGGTTGCGCCTACTACGTTGGCAACAGAACCGCGTTGCTTGTCGCAAAGGTCTTGAGCCTTAGCGAGGTCGTTTTGCTTAAGAGCTACTTTGATGTCAGCAACAAACTTGGTGAGGCTTGAACGGCCGTAAGCGTTGCGGATAGCGAAGAAACGCTCGATTGCAAGAGCTACAACGGTTACGAAGAGTGTCCAAATTACAGGCACAACGAAACCACCTTTGTATACGGTACCGATGATACCAGCGGGTTCATAAGTGTTCTTTGAGAATACAGAGAACATGGCGGTGTCGCCTTCAGTACCCTTGAAGTTTGAGAGGTGACCAGCACCGAAGAGGTAGAGACATACTGCAATGATTGCGCAGACGATGATTACGGCAAAACCAGACTTGATGCCAGTGAAGCCTTGTGATTGTTTTTTTGGTGCACTTTTGGGTGCACTAGCAGTTGTAGTTGCCATTGTTGTAAAGATTAATTGTTTGTAGAATTTTTAATTTTGTTGAATTTCAAATTAATTGTAATGTAAGCATAGCATTGTCGTTGCTATTTACGGGGCAAAGATAATACATTTCTATGCAAATACGTGCTTTTTCTTTGTTTTTTTCTCTTGTTTTTGCTTTTACTGCCTAGTTTTTTTGAACTGTTGTTTGATTTTGCTTACATATTAAAGACATAAGATGGGGTTAAGGATTGTTGCTTATTGGATCATGACATTATAGTTAACAACTGGCTCTGTACACATTTGTGAACATTCTTAGAATGCCTCGTTCTCGGCGACTAGTGAACCACTAATCGGCGGATAGGTAAAACTATTAGGCCATTAGGAAAAACTATTAGGCAACTAAGCACAAAGTTGGGGGCACAAAGTTGGGGCCGACGCGTCCTGCGTCGGCACTAGTGGAAACTCAGGTAGTGAAAATATATAGCTTTTCTTCTTGAGTTTCTTCTTGCGCCGACGCGGGACGCGTCGCCCCCAATTTTGAGGCAATTTTGTGGTAGTTTCGGGAGCTATATTCCTCCTGTAAGTTTACTTGCACTATTTGCTGTTGCTTGCACAAACTGCTTGCACTCACACTGATTATCAGACATTTCAAAGGTGTAAGCAGCATTGTAGTTCTGCCTACACAACTGCTGGGTTGCTTACATTGTGCAAGCAAGTGTAAGCAAAGTGCAAGCAAGTGTATGTGTTGCTTGCACTTCTGAAATGTCTGATAATCAGTGTAGTGCAAGCAGTTTATGCAAGCAACAGCAAATAGTGCAAGTAAACTTATAGGGGGAGTATTGCTCCCAATTTTTTGGCAAAATTTGCTGAGATTATTTGCTTAGATTGATGCTTCCTGAGCCAATCATTTGCCCATCGGCAAAGATGTAGGCTGAGTAGTTGCCCGCACTGAGAAATTCGTTGACGGGGATGTAGAGATTGACGTGCTGCTCTTTGCCGTTGTATTCGATAGTCTTCACAGCAGAGTAACCGATGGAGCGGTTTTCGTATTTAAAGTTTCCGCTTTGGTTGACCACTTGTTGGTTGGGCTTGAGCAGTCGTACGTAGATGCTTCGGTTTCCAGCCGTTGCTGTGACGTTGCGTGTGATGGTGAACGACACGCTGAAGTTGGTAATGTCTTTGCTCTTTTTAGCAGGTTTTCCGTTTTTCTTGAGTGCGCTTACGCTGATGCCTGTGGCGTCGAGTTGTGCGGCAATGGCTACGCGCTCGTTGAGTTGTGAGTTTTCGGCTTGGATGTTGCTATTTTCTTGGCGCACGCGTTCGGCATCGGCTCTAGCGAGGTCGCGCTCGCCAATGAGGGCTTGATTGAGCTGTTGCAGGGAGTCTACTTGGTGGATGTAGTCGCGGAGCACGGCTCGTACGGTGGCCAGTTCACGTTTTAGTCGTAGAATTTCGGCCGAGCTGTTAGCTTTCGTGTTTTGTAGCTCTTTGAGTAGGGCTTCGGCACGTGCTTGCTCTTGGTTCAGACGATTTACTAGCGAGTCGTCCTTAATGCCTTTTTTCAGTTCACCATATTGGCTGGCAAATTCGGCATATTGGTTTTCCATTTCTTTTTTGTCGAGTTCGGCTAGTTGGCGTAGTTCGGCAAGTTCTTTTTCTTTGTCCTCAAGTTTTTTCTTATCGCTATTGCAGCTGGTAGCCATTCCTAGTGAGGTGAGAGCTACGAGCGATAGCAGAAGGTGCGGAATTAGTCTTTTCATAAGGCGTTTTTGGTTGACTTTATTTGCGGGTAATTACTAAAATGTGCAGGTGAGAAGGTTGTCGTAGTAGGCACGTTTCCTCATCTGCACATTTTTTTCATTTGTTAGCTTTGGGCTTTGCCCATTGCCCGTTGTAGTTTTCTTTATTCAATGATGGTTATCCATCCGTGTGTGTCAGGCTCGGTGCCATACTGAATGGCGCGGAGGTGTGTGTAGAGTTTTTCGCTCCAAGGCCCAGGTTTGCCGTCCTTAGAAATGACGTAGCTCTTGTGATTGGCTAAATCGTCGATTTTGCGAATCGGGCTGATTACGGCTGCTGTGCCGCAAGCTCCAGCTTCGTCGAATGTTTCGAGTTCTTCTTCGGGGATGGGGCGTACTTCCACTTCCATGCCGAGGTCTTTAGCCAACTGTTGCAAACTGCGGTTGGTGATGGAGGGGAGGATTGAGGTGGAGGCGGGAGTGATGTATTTTCCGTCTTTGATGCCGAAGAAGTTGGCAGCTCCGCATTCGTCAATGTATTTCTTCTCTTTCGCATCGAGGTAGAACTCTGAGGCGTAGCCGGCATCGTGGGCAATCTTGTTGGCTGCTAGACTTGCGGCATAGTTACCGCCAATTTTGTAGCGTCCTGTGCCGAGAGGAGCTGCACGGTCGTAGTCGCGAATGATGACGTAGTCGTTGGTGGCAAATCCGCCTTTGAAGTAGGGGCCTACGGGCGACACGAAAATCATGAATAGATATTCGTCGGCGGGATGTACGCCTACTTGTGCACCTGTGCCGATGAGCAAGGGACGAATGTAGAGCGCAGCTCCGCTTTCATAGGGGGGCACGAAACGCTCATTGAGCTTCACCACCTTCTTCACCATTTCCACGAAGAGTTCGGTGGGCAGTTCGGGCATCAAAATGCCGCGGCAGGTGCTTTGCAAGCGTTCAGCGTTGTCGGCAATGCGGAAAGCGCGAATTTTGTTGTCGGGGCAACGGAAGGCTTTCATTCCCTCAAAGGCCTCTTGGCCATAGTGGAGGCAAGTGGCGGCCATGTGAATGTTGATGGAATCGGAGGAAGAAACTTCGATTTCTCCCCATTTCCCGTTGCGGTAGTAGCAACGTACGTTATAGTCAGTGGGTATGTAGCCAAACTTTAGGTTGGCCCAATCTATATTCTGCATAATAAACTATTTTTGTAAGTTTTATGCCGCAAATTTAAGCATTATATTCGTAGGGTGTACGTAGAATAGCTGCTTTTCTTGGCTTTAGTTGCCTATTACTATCACTTTGATATAGTCCTTAAGTTGAAAAGGTCCTCGTCGGTAGCCCCCTTGTGAGTCGTTGACGAGCAGTAGGGTGAGGCGGCCGTCGCTCAAGGTGCGGCCTAGGCACATGCCCTCGTAATTGGCAAAGGTGAGGTTGAAGGGTTGCACGTGGGTGGTCCAGTCGGCAAGGAGTTTTTTGGTTAGAAAATGGTTCGAATCCACTTGCTTGAGTGACACGCTGCTGTCGATTTGCTCGTTGTGTAGCGGGTCGACCACAAATAGTTTACATCGCACGTAGCTATTTAACCCGTTGCCCGTGACGTTGGCTTCACGCTCCAGCACTAAGATTCTTCCGTCGGGCAGAGGAGTTAGCTCTGGCACGCCCATCACGTAGGTTTTCCCAAAATTCTCTTTTCGTCCTACATCCATTTTGTAGGCATATTGTGCCGAAGGTTGTAACTCGTCGTTGAAAGCTTGGATGCGCAGCAGGTTGGCTATGCCGGGGTTGGCAGCACTAGCGGCTTTGCCATCAGCGGGAAGGGTGCTCTCGGTGGTGGTGTAGAAGGTGTGGCGCAACGTGTCGTAGCACAATGCTTCGAACCCATAGTTGGGCACGATGTTGGGAAGTGAGAAAATGCTAGGCACGTTGAGCTCTTTGCCCGTGGGCTGTCCGTCCATACCATATTCAAGGATGCGCTGATCGCCCTCACCGCTGATGAAGAGCGTTTGTCGGGATGGTACATAGGCAATGCCTTCGCAATCGCGTAGGGAAATGCCTTGAGCGTCGACTTTAGGCTGGTCGTTCCCCTTGAAACCTTCGAGAAACACTTGGGTCACTTCGCCCGTGGTGGCATTCTGATTGATGCGGAAGAGGAAGAAGCCATCGGTGGGCTCTTTGTCGCTGACCAATGCGTAGAGATTGCCGCCTAAGGGGGTAATACCGCTATATTGGGCAGCCCCAATGTTCCATTTGGCCAACGATTGCTGCTTAAGCACTTGAGCCGTTTGAGCTGAAAGCGTGAGACTGAATGCCATTAGTGAGGCTATCAGCGAGGTGGGGCGAAGGTATGACTTGATGTGACGCATAGAAAGGAATAAGAGGACGGTTATTCGTCGAGCATCATGTCGAGCACCATGGGTTGGGCGGCCATAAACATGGCTGCTAGTCCGCCAGGGGTGACGATGCTGTCGGGCTTTTGGTCGGTGAGGCGCACTTGGCCGTTTTCAACTTGGTACCATCCGTTGTTTTCGGGGATATCGAGGTCGCCGTCAACGCCGATGTGTAGTTGGAAACCAGGGTTTGGTGTGGCGATGGTCGAGAGGAAACGGGGCACGTTGATCACGCGAGCCATGGCATAGGGCATGGAACCCTTGAGCGAGCCAGGTAGGCAGAAGCGGCGATACACCTTGTCGACGTTGCATTCTCTGCATAGGTAGTCGACGAAGGCGGCACGAGTGGCAGTCTCGGTGATGGCGAGGGTGCGGATGTAGACGTTGCCATCGTCCTCTTTCACGGCCAAGCAGAAGCCCACGATGCGACGCTTGCGGCGAGCTACAAGCACGTAGCCGTCTTGCAAGTCGGCTGTTTCGAGAGCGGCGAAGAAGTCGTTCTCGGAGGGGTGAATCATGAAGGGGAGTTCGGAGGTAAGACGGTGGTAGAACACGTAGAGTTCGTTAGGCCATTCGTCGGGGCGTGTCACCTCGATTTTGCTGAAATCTCCGTCGTTGGTCACGTCGAGTGGGAGGTTCTGTCGGTAGACTGCGGTCCAGAAAGCACCGTGTTGGGGCTTTTCGTAATATTTTCTTACTTCATCGTCGCCCGGGATGAGGAAACTCAGGGCTGCTCCTTGTTTGTAGAGGCGGCGGTGGGCTTCGTGGATGAGGTTGGAGGCATAGCCACGGCAGCGGAAGTTGGGGAGGGTGGCTAGGCCCGAAATGTAGCCAGCGTGGAGCACCGAACCGTAGAAGGTGAAGCGGTAGGGCAGTAGTTGCATGGCCGAAACTACCTTGCTGTTGTAGCAGATACAGAGATTATTGTCGTCGGTGTATTTATCGGCAAAATAGATGTCCATAAACTCCTCGGAGTCTTGAAAACAGGTGCGCCAAAGTGAGCGCGTTTGTTCTTTTTTTTCTTCGGGTGTCAGAAGCATACTTATTAGGTTTCTTTAGATTTGCGATGAACCAAGAGGATGCTTGGTCATAAGGGTATATTTGTGTAAGATTTCTTCGGGATGGTAGGAGAGCTTGGCTTGTCGCAGTCCGTCAATGCCTAAATCTTCTTCACGATTGATGAGCGTGAATTGTTCGGGCAGTTGCCTAATAAACTCTCGGTTTATAATGGCAAAAGCACCAGGGAAGCGAGTGTCGGCTTTTTCGGTGCATACGTCGAAAGTGTTGTGGTTGATAGGGGCACCATAGGTGAAGGCTACCAATTGGTTGTCTACGTAGAGCACCCCGCCAAGTCCGCCCAGTTGTTCCCAGTGTTGAAACACGTTGTGGATGGAGCGCGTCTCGGTCTCGTCGTTGTATAATTCGTTATTCGCTTTGGGCTTCTCTTTATTGTTTCCCCATTGCTCGTAGAGCTTGAGGCAGTCGTCGAAATGTTGCGGCATGAGCGACTCGAAGCGGTAGTCGGGGTGCTCCTTGATGAAGCGATTGACGAAATTGCGCTTCGATTGCAATTTTTTTCCAGCTAGAGTGGCGAGCGACTGTCGTGAGTAGAGGTAGTCGGAATAGTTGCGGTCGGCTTGAGCGTAGAAGTAGTTCGGCAGTGCTTCATCAAGCATGGCAAAGGCTTTTTCGCACACGCCTAGCATGAGAAAGGGAACGCCTATTTGCTGAGCGTCGTCAATGAGTGCTTGAACCGCTTCGCAATAGTTTCCTTTTCCTACGGGCGGAAGGTAGGCATTGTGCCCATTTGCCTTGAAGCGAATGAGGAGGTGGTTGTTGTAGTCGGCCACTTCGGTTTGATAGAGGAAACGCCAACTGACGAGGTTCATGAAGCAGTAGTCGCAGTTGCGATAGTCCGATTCGTAGAGGTGGCTTTGTATGAGTTCTTTATCAGAAAGCGTTAGCGGATGAAAAGAAATCATGGTCTAGTCTAGTTGGACAGAGAGAGGCTATGGTTGTTGATGACCGCACCTTATTATATAATAGGTGTGCGTTATCGTGCAAAAGTGTAGCTCTTCTCTCCGTCGAATGTGTTGATGGAAATACGCACAGAGTCGTAAGTGGGGGTTGATGTGTCGCTGCCTAGCGACACGGATAGGTAGCTATTTCGGTTAAAGTAGAGCGGGTCGTTGTTTTGGTCGTGCAGCATCTGAATTTGTAGGGTGCTGGTCGCATTGGCATTGACAAGTGTGTCCTTTACGTAGGCTCCCAAATAGTGAATGCCAGAGGCCGATCCCTTGAGGTTGAGTTGCAAGTTGATGTAATTCTTTGCTTTCCAACAAGCCACTACGCTCAGTGCGTCGGTCTTGGGTTGCTTGGGACGAGTCGTCATAGGCTGAACCGAGAGAATCTGAGCATAATCCTTTAGCACCGCTTGTGAGCCATTGAGTACGTAGAGTGCCTGAATGCGGTAAGTGGTGTCACCCTTTAACCCGCAGATGGGCTGAGCTAGGCTGGGACTGCTCCCATTGTCGAGCAAGAGTTGCGTAGCTTGTCCGCTTGCGTTGGTGGGCAAGTCGGCCAGAGCAAACTGGTAGGCTGGCTGTGGCGTTTCATCGTCGGAACAAGCCGACAAGAGTAGCACTGGGAGCAGTAGGGGGAGAATTTTGCTCATAGGAGGAACTTTCAACGGATGGCTGCTAAATGGTTGATGAGCGGGTTGGCATACATGGTGAGTAGGCGTTCACGCAAGTAGGCTTCGTCCTTATTCGGTAAATCGATAAGGGCTAAGCGTTGTTGCAGATAGGTTTCGAAGGTTTGCTTCTCAGCCTCGGTGTAGTGCTCGCTCTGCTCAGTGTTCCCGTTCAGCAGGTCGAGTGCCACGTAGTTGTTGGCAAAGATTTCGTAGCCGCTGTGAATGCTTTTATCCATTCGTTGCGCAATGGCCTTGTAGAATTCTCCCTTGGGCAATTCGGCGCATTCGTCAATCCACGTGTTGATGGGTGCACCAAGGCGATAAACCACTCTTCCTTTCTGGCCGAAAATGCCAGTCTGCATGTTCGTCAAGTCGTCCTGACGGCTCTTTTTAAACTCGGCATCATCGCGCTTCTGCTGAAACTCTTTTGCCTTCAGATAGTCGCAAGGGTCGTATTCGTAGGAAATGCTTAACGGCACAATGTGGAGGGCTTTTAGGCGTTCGAGTGGCGTACCCTCGCCGCCCATTGCCATCATCTTAAGGATGGATTCCTGCGTGCGGTCGTTCGAATCCTTGGCTCGTCCTTCGCGTTGAGCAATCCAAATGCCCTCGTGCTTTTCGCCGACTGCGAAGTGCATATATTCGCTCATGCGCTTGCTCGACAGCAACATTTCGCGCATGCCTAGCGAGCGTTGCACAACAAACGATTTGTTGAGCCTTACGAGCGTCTTTATCCAGGGATAGATGAGCAGGTTGTCGCCAATGGCTATCTCGATAGTGTTGCCAAATTGGTTGTCGATGAGCAGTACGTCGAGAAAGGCAGAGTCGAGCACGATGTCACGATGATTCGACACGAAGGTGTAGGCTTGTGTGCGTTGTTCTGGAGCGATGGCGTCGGCATCCATGGTGAGCGATTGGGCGCAACGACTAGCCAACTGCTTGATGAGCGGGTAGAGCAGTTGTTTTTGAAACTCCAAATTGTTGGGGCATTGTTTGGCCTTTGCTCGCAGTGCCTCTAAGGGAATGTCCTTAAAGAATCCTTGCACAATGTGGCAAAATTGCTCGTCGGCAAAGAGTTCGTCGATTGCTGCGGGAATTTCCTCGGGCAGCAAGGGACGTATGGCGTCAAAATCGTGGATGTTCATAATGCGAAGAATTTAATAGTTGAGAGCAAGCGTTGCTCTGATGCTTCCGAAAATAGGAAAAAGCATACGCAAGGCGTGGCATTGATTAGATCAATCGATTATATCAAATGAGCCAAAGGGACTTATCGCTCTGCTTAAGCCAATTTGCCTTCGATAATTTCGCTCAACACGTCTTTGATAGCCAAGCCTGAGGCTGCCACTTGCTGCGGGATGAAACTCGTGGCGGTCATGCCAGGAGTGGTGTTGATTTCGAGCAGATTGATTTGCTCGTTGCCCTTCTCGCCCGAGAGAATGTAGTCGATGCGGATGATGCCGTAGCAGCCTAGCACCTTATAGATATGTTGCGTCATTTCGCTTACGCGTTGAGCGGTTTTAGGGGCGATGCGTGCGGGGGTGATTTCGCTCACCTTGCCATTGTATTTTGCGTCGTAGTCGAAAAACTCTTGCGTGGTGACTACTTCGGTGATGGGGAAGGTGTAGACTTCGCCATTTTGACGTTTGAAGCAGCCGCAAGTGATTTCCGTGCCAGTCATCATCTTTTCTATCATCACCTCGTCGCTTTCCATCATGGCCTTATCAATGGCCGCACGCAAGGCATCAGGTTGCTTCACCTTGGTTATGCCGAAGCTAGAGCCGCCAGCGTTGGGCTTAACGAAGCAAGGGATGCCCATGCGTTCGGCTAGGGCTTGCTCTTGCTCGGCTGTGAGCGTGTCTCCCTTGCGCACGAGCACCGAGTCGGAAACGTTGATTTCGGGGAAAGAGCGGAGAAAGTTGTTGAGCGCAAACTTATTGAAAGTCATAGCTTCCACCAATACGTCGCTTGTGGAGTAGGGTATGCCGATAAGGTCGAAGTAGCCTTGCAGAATGCCGTTTTCGCCTGGAGTGCCATGTATGGTAATGTAGGCAAAATCGAATGTGTGGTGGCCGTCGGGGGCGGTAAACGAGAAATCGTCACGATTGATGGGGTAGAACTCGTCGTTGTAGGCCACTTTCCAGTCGTCTTGTTTCATTTCTACAACGTAGCAGTTGTATTTTTCATTGTCCATGAAGGACAGAATGCCTTCTGCTGAGCGCAGAGATACGTCGTGCTCGGAGGAGTCGCCTCCGGCTACAATGGCTATTGTACGTTTCATTATTCTGATATAAGTGTGAACTCCCGATGGTTGGAAGTCCTTTCTTTGTAGTTCTTTTATATTAACGCCTCTCGCTTCTAGCTATATTTATATTAAAGCCTCTCGCTTCTAGCTATAGCTTAGTGAGTAGCATTTTTCTTTGTGTTAAACCCAATTAATTTTTTATCATCTTATCCCATTTGGCTAGTAGTGCCACGATGTCGTCGGGAAGTTCGGTGGTAAAGTCCATTTCTTTTCCCGTCTTTGGATGTTGAAATCCGAGGGTGCGGGCATGTAGCACTTGTCGGGGACATACGGCGAAGCAGTTGCGGATAAAGCTGTTGTAGGTGCTGCTCTGCGTGCCTCGCAGGATTTGTTCACCGCCGTAGCGTTCATCGTTGAAGAGCGGATGGCCGATGTGCTTCATGTGAACACGGATTTGGTGCGTGCGGCCAGTTTCCAAAATGCATTCTACTAGCGTGACGTAGCCGTATCGTTTCAACACCTTGTAGTGCGTGACGGCATGCTTGCCGATGCCTGATTGCGGGTCGAACACGGCCATCTGCATGCGGTCGCGAGGGTTGCGGGCTATGTTCCCCTCGATGCGGCCTTCGTCCTCTTGGAAATTGCCCCACACCAAGGCATTGTAGCGTCGGCGGGTGGTTTTGTTGAAGAATTGCAATCCCAGTTTTGTTTTCGCATCGGGCGTTTTCGCCACAACGAGCAAGCCCGAGGTGTCTTTGTCGATGCGGTGTACCAATCCTACTGAGGGGTCGTTGGGGTCGTATTTGGGGTCGTCTTTCAGGTGCCAGGCAATGGCGTTGACCAACGTGCCCGTGTAGTTGCCGCAGCCAGGATGCACCACTAGGCCAGCTGGCTTGTTCACCACGAGAAGTTCGCTATCTTCGTAAACGATTTCGAGCGGGATGTTTTCGGCTTCGATTTTGTTTTCGTAGCGTGGACGGTCGAGCAGTAGCGTGACAACGTCGAACGGCTTCACGCGGTAGTTGCTTTTTACGGGTTGGTCGTTGACGTGGATAAATCCTGCTTTGGCGGCGGCCTGTATGCGGTTGCGCGAGGTGTCTTTAAGGTGGTCGAGCAAGAACTTGTCCACTCTCAATAGTTGTTGCCCTTTGTCGGCCACTACGCGGTAGTGCTCGTAGAGAGCGGCAGCCTCTTCGCCCCCCTCTTCGTCCTCCAGACTGTCGTCGTCAAAACAACAGTTTTGTTCGGGCTGCGCACTTGTATTGGCGTTTAGCATTTCGTCAAAGCGGTCATCGCTAGGATTTAAATCCGCCTCATTGCTATTGTATGGTTGTTGTTTGTTTTCCAAATCTTTCTTGTTTGTTATTCTCCGCTGTCTTCTGTTAATTCGTCGGTATGCTCCTCTTCTTCTTTGGGAGCATTGATGAGGTAGTCTAGGCTATCGTTGCCGTTATATTCGTCGACTACTCCTCCCGAACCCACTACTAGGGTGATGGGCATGTTAACGGGTACTTTGGTGCCAGCAGTAATCACTTTGCCGTTCACTTTTACCTCGTACACCCAGTCGGGGTCGCCCACCATGTATTCAGTAGCGCCGAGTTTAAAGCCTAGAATGCGTAGTTTATCTTCAGCCTCTCGTCGTGAACAGTTGTCGGCAATGTCGGGTAGCGCGATCTGTCGAGGGCCGTCAGCGTTGATTGTGACGAGAATGATACGTCCTGGCTTCACCTTTTCTCCTGGCTTGATGTTTTGTTGCAGCACGGAGAATGCGGCTGCGTTGTATACGTAGCCCGTATCGTTTACTTCCATTTTTAAGCCTAAAGCTTCTAGCTTCTTTTGAGCCACGCTTTGGTCGATGCCGCAAATGTCGGGCACTTCCACCTCTTTTCCATGTCGGGTGTAGAGGTGGATGAAGACGAGTGCGCCTACTCCAAACAAGAAGGTGGCTAGTACGACACCCAAACAATTGCCCACTATCAAGCGGCTAAATATTTTTTTGAAAAAGTTGGAGATGGTCATTCTATAAAGGGGTTGCGTTGTTGGCATTGTTCCGTTTTGGGGCGTTGCCACATGTGCAAAGTTAGTAAAAAAATAGTGTTTGCTGCAAGTTCCGCTTTTTTTATTGAACGTACAAGCTCTTTTGTTCGGCTTGGCTTCTTTGGGAGAGGTTTTCAAGTTCTTTCAGAATGCATTGAGTCACTTGCTCGTTCTTTACTCCCCATTTAGGTGCTATCAGTTGGTGTGATGGCGATTGCGAAACGAATCGTTCGATGCAAATGTCGGGGCGGAGGGTGTGGATAAAGCTTGCTGCTTTCCTCGCATAATCCTCTAGTGTAAGCGGGGTGAATTGTTCGGGGTGTTGCTCGTAGAGGGTGGCTAGTTGCGAGCCTTTCAGTATTTGCAGTTGGTGTAGTTTCACTACGTCCACGCCGAGCTTGTTCATGCATTCGGCTTGGCGGATGGGTGCATCGTCTTTTTCTCCTGGTAACCCAATGATTAGGTGGGCGCAGATGGGGATGCCGATTGCCTGAAGCAGCCTTACTGCCCGTTCTGATTCTTGATAATTGTGTCCTCGATGCATATTTCTAAGCACCTCGTTGTTTACAGACTCTACGCCGAGTTCCACCATTACAAAGGTGCGTTGCTTGAGTGCGCTTAGGTAGCTGAGCCATTCCGCCGTCAGGCAGTCGGGGCGTGTAGAAAGAACGATTCCCTCTATCCCCTCCACGCTTAGTGCCCCCTCAATGAGCGGCTTCATCTGCTCCACTAGTGGATAGGTGTTTGTGCCGCTTTGAAAATAGGCGAGAAAGCCTATCTCTTTCGTTTGTTTGTTCTTGCGTGCGAAGAAAGCTTTCCCTGCTTCAAGTTGTGTCCGAATGTCGGTTGAGGTTTTGCTGCAAGGAGGGGCAAAACTCACTGCGTTGCAAAAAGCGCACCCTCCTCGTCCTTTTCTCCCATCGCGTACGGGACATCCGCATCCCGCATCCACGGGAAGTTTTTGCATTCGGTGAGCGAAGTGCTTCTTTAAAAAGCTAGCGTAGGGAAGGTAGGGGGGTAGGGGAGCGTTTGACGACATTTCTTTTAGAGGAGGACTTTGAGAATGAAAACGTGCGAAATTACAAAATATTGTGCAAAGTGCTTTGCTCTCCCGTCGAAAACCTTTATATTTGCTGCTGAAATCATAAAAACGTATAGCCTATCGAAACAGCATTACTTCTATTCAAAATGAAATAAGTAATGATGAACTATAAGCCCATTGCCGACGATGAGTTGGTAAAACTTTTCTATGCTGGTCAAAACGAAGCTTTTGACGAGCTTTTGTTGCGTTACAAAGATAGGATTTACTCTTACTTACTTTTTCTGGCCAAACGAGAGGAACTTGCCGACGATTTGTTTCAAGAAACGTTTGTCAAGGTCGTGATGTATATTCGCCAAGGTCGCTACACGGGAGATGGTCGCTTTTACGCTTGGCTCACTCGCATCGCTCACAATCAGACCATCGACTACTTTCGCACAGCGAGCAATGCGCAGTGGGTCTATAAGGATGGTGAGGAGGGTCAATGGGCCGATGTGGAGCAATGGTATGAGCAAGGTTCGGAACAGGATTACGAACAACAACTAGTTCAAGTCCAACAATTAATGCAGCAGTTGCCCTCCGACCAGCGCGACATGGTCGTTATGCGCCTTTATCAAAACCTGAGTTTTAAGGAAATTGCTGATAAATTGCATATCAGTATCAATACTGCCTTGGGTCGCATGCACTACGCTGTGCTAAATTTGCGCAAAATGGCCGCACAACAGAAAATGTATTAGGCGGGTTTACAATAAAAGGCCTTGTGTTACGTTATTAAGGTAAAGGGGGGGACAATTTCACCCTAAAGTCAATCACTACAATCACACGCACCTATGAATGTGTGGGGATTAATGGTTGAGTTTACCAACTTTGTTATTATTCACAATGCCTATGCCCCATTCTACTTCACAAACCAAACGACCCAAGGCCGAAACGCTTCTTTATCTTACCACTTTCGCTCGTGTTTACGATGCGTCGTTGGCTAACGAATCCTTTGCCCGCTCATTAGCTTATGCGGCGGCCTATGGAAAGAATGGTAAATGCTGACAACCTTGTCAACTTTTACACATGGAAAATGCTTGAATGCAGAGAGTCGCTCCCCGCATTCAAGCATTTCTTTTTTTCTTCGTTTTTGTGAAGATAAGGCTTAGTGCTGTTCAGCCGATTCCGTTTCGTTGTTTTTCTCGGCTTCCTCTTTGCCACTTTCTTCCTTCGAGGCAGAAGCGTCGGTTGTAGCCTCTTCTAGCTTTTTCGACAGTTCGGTGGTGCGTTGTTCCACTTTCTTTTTCATAAAGTTGTAAACGAAAACCACCACAATGTCGGCGATGTAAGCAAAGAGAGGAATGTTAAACAATATGGCGTAAGAGGGCTGCGTCCATTTCTCATTGCCGTTCCAAAACAAGTCCTGAGCCACGCAGAAGTAGAACAGGGCTAAAAAGATAGTGACCCAACCCATCTGTGTGGAGTGGAACACGGAGTGAATGGCGAATATAAGACGTTTGATAAAGTTCATACGATGCTATATATATTTAAGGTGTAAAATCAGATGCGGGCTAGAGCAATTCGGGTAGTTGGAAGAGTTTCGTACCGTTTGATCCCTTCACTAGTATGAGTCGGTCGTTAGGTTGCCCTTCAGAGGCAAGTGCAGCTTTCACTTCTTCTACGTTGGCAAACCATCGTGCCCCATCGGCGTAAGGTTCGAATTCCTTACCCACTAGCCACACCGCTTCGCAGTGTAAAGCCTTGGCTTCGTTGGCTACCTTTTGATGTTCGGCGGCTGAGGCTTCGCCCAATTCACGCATTTCGCCTAGAATGCACATTTTGTGCTCTGAGCGTATTTGTGCAAAGTTGTCGAGAGCCGCCTTCATGCTAGTGGGGTTGGCATTGTAGGCATCCACTATCAGCTGGTTGTGAGCCGTTTTAACTAGTTCGCTGCGGTTGTTGGTGGGTGCATACTGCTCGATGGCTTGTTTAGCCTGCTCAACGGTCACGCCGAAGCGATGTCCCACGGCGATAGCGGCTAAGGCGTTCGTCACGTTGTAGGCACCGATGAGTTGCGTTTGCACCTCGTGCCATTCTTCTTCTCCTTTCAGGCGGAAGCGGAATTTCAAATACGGGTTGCATACCACCACTTCGCCCTCCACGTCGTAGCCTTGCCCTGGTTTTCCATAAAGCACGCTGCTGAGCCCTTCGGCAATGGGGGCGAGGTGCTGGTTGTCGCCGTCGCGGAAGATAAATGCGTTAGGCTTTTGGCGCAAATAGTCGTAGAGTTCGCCTTTGGTGTGGATTACGCCCTCAAACGAGCCAAACCCCTCCAAGTGGGCGCGTCCCACGTTGGTAATCAGTCCGCAGTTGGCGTCAACAATCTTTGAAAGTTGGGCAATTTCGCCAGGGTGGTTTGCCCCAGTTTCTACCACGGCTATTTCGTGCTCCTTGCGCAAGCGTAGCAAGGTCTTGGGCACACCGATGTGGTTGTTGAAGTTGCCTTGCGTGTAGAGCACGTTCCACTTTTGGCTCAGCACGGCCGAGGTGAGTTCCTTAGTCGTAGTTTTGCCGTTCGTGCCAGTTATCTGCACGATGGGCGTGCCTAGCTGATGCCGATGATATGTGGCTAAATCTTGCAGCGTGGCCAGCACGTCGCTCACGTGGATGAGTCGTTCGTCCGCCTCGAGCTTATCGTCGTCAACCACGGCATAGGCGCAGCCCTTCTCGAGGGCTTGTAGGGCAAACTCATTGCCGTTGAACGAAGTTCCCCGAAGGGCGAAGAATAAGGAGGAGGGGGGACATTCACGTGTGTCGGTGGTGATGACGGGGTGTTTTATAAAGAGGTTGTATAATTCAGGGATAGTCATTGTTTGTGTACTTTTTCTTGTTCTAAAGCCGAGCAAACTTACATAAAAAGTTTTGAAAGGAAGAGGGAATAAAAAGAAATTTGTAAGTTTGCCCCCAAATTTACGAACTATGCATACACTCAATTTGCGCGGGCGTCTTTACGAACTGCGCGAACCTCAAATAATGGGCATACTCAACGTAACGCCCGATTCCTTTTATTCCGACAGCCGCACTCCCGATGAGGAGCAGATTGCCACTCGCGTCACCCAACTCATGGAGGAAGGAGCCGACATGATAGACATTGGCGGTTACTCCTCACGTCCTGGGGCCGACGACGTGTCTCCCGAGGAGGAGATGAGCCGCTTGCGCCGGGGGCTGCGCATCGTGCGCAAACTCTATCCCGACGTGCCTGTTTCGGTTGACACTTTTCGTGCCGACGTGGCTCGCTGCTGTGTGGAAGAGGAAGGGGCCGATATCATCAACGATATTGCGGGCGGAATGATGGATCGTCGCATGTTTAAGACGGTGGCTCAGCTTGGCGTGCCTTACATCTTGATGCACATGCAGGGCACGCCCGACACCATGCAGCAAGCCCCTCATTACGACAACTTGCGCCAAGAGGTGATGTGCTATTTTGCCGAACGTATCGACCGCTTGTGCCAAATGGGGGCAAAGGACATCATCGTCGACCCCGGATTTGGCTTTGGCAAAACGCTCGAACATAATTACGAACTCATGGCTCATCTCGAAGATTTCCATGCTTTCCATATGCCCGTGTTGGTAGGCATTTCGCGCAAGTCGATGATTTACAAATTGCTAGGTGGCACGCCTCAGTCCTCGCTCAACGGCACCACCGTGCTCCACACGATGGCTCTGCTCAAGGGGGCTCACATCTTGCGGGTACACGATGTGAAACAAGCCGTTGAGGCTAAGCAAATCTACTTGAAAACTCTCTCCACCCTCTAAACTACTTCCCCATTTCCTCCCCCTATGTTTAGTTTTGGCATTAAGGACATTATCGACATCCTCTCGGTAACCTTTCTTCTTTACTACATCTACCGACTGATGAAGGAGTCGAGCTCCGCCAATATCTTTGGTGGTATTATGGTCTTCATCGTGGGTTGGATATTTGTGTCTCAGATTTTTGAGATGCGCTTGTTGGGCAGCATTCTCGACAAGGTGGTCAATGTGGGTTCGCTCGCGCTGATTGTGTTGTTTCAAGAAGAAATCCGCCACTTTTTTAGCACCATCGGTTCGCGCCCAAGTATCCATTTCTTGAAGCGATTGCTGCGATTTAAAAATAAAAAAGAAGGAGAAGATACCGTGCGCCACGAAGAGATTATGCCCATCGTCATGGCCTGCATGAGCATGTCGAAGCAAAAGGTGGGCGCACTCATTATTATAGAGCGTTACGTAGGGCTCAACGAATATGTCACCACGGGCGACCAAATCAATGCCAACATCACGCAACGCCTCATTGAGAATATATTCTTCAAAAACAGCCCCCTTCACGATGGTGCCATGATTATTTCCCACCAACGCATTAAGGCGGCTGGTTGCATTCTTCCCATTTCTCACGACACGGATATTCCCAAATCCCTTGGCCTTCGCCATCGTGCAGCCTTGGGCATTTCGCAAAAGAGCGATTGCATAGCCGTAGTTGTTTCCGAAGAAACTGGCGGCATCTCTATTGCTGAGAATGGCAACTTCCGACTACGTCTTTCGGCCGAAGAGCTCGAAAGCGTTTTGTCGAAGGATTGGATACATTAGTGAAATTTCTAATCTAGAGGAAACTAGAAGAAATAACCACAAAACGATCACAAAATTAGAACTTGAATTCTTTATTTCCTTCTCGGCCGTCAAATCCGTTTTTCAACCAGCCTAATACAGTTTTACGCTTAGGCCGCTAGTTTTTTCTTTTAGGCCATTAAGTAAGTCCGCTTAGGCTGCTAGTTTTTCCGCTTAGGCCACTAGTTAGAAAGGCTCTTTTGGGGGTGAAAAATACTCCACATTTCGGTATAAGCATTTGAGAATTTGTTTCAGAAAAGAGAAATGGTGGCTGCAAAATAGTGGGTGTAAGCATCGTTCCTACTCCAGTAAGTTTAGTTGCAGTGTTTACTGTTGCTTGCACAAACTGCTTGCACTGCCACTGATAATCAGCGATTTCGAGAGTGCAAGCAGCAAATTTGTTTGCTTACACAAAGATGCAATGAGTGTAACGTCAGTGCAAGCAAGTGCAAGTGCTGCTTGCACTTCTGAAATCGCTGATAATCAGCAGTAGTGCAAGCAGTTAGTGCAAGCAACAGCAAAAAGTGTAAGCAAACTTCCTGAGGGGAAGAATGCAACATTTGTGCTATTTTTTGCAACATTTGTGCAATTCTGATTCGGCTCTTAAGGCGAAAAAGGGGATAGTGTGCAAGGTTGGATTAGGCTAAATTGTTTAGCTCCTCTTTCGTTGCTCAAAAAATGCGTTTGTTGAAAAAACGTTCTTACTTATGGGAAAAAAGCTACAGTTTTCATTTTTTTTGCTAACTTTGCGCTGCAATATTATGTGCTTTACGCACAAATTCTAATTACTAATTCACAATAATAAGACTGTCTGAGTTTACTTTCCTATTAAATCTCAGTCGCCCCCAATCGAATGGCAAGAACCCATAGAATAAAGAATGTGCGCTTGCACAATGAAGGTAATAAAATACTTCGTAACAGTTTGATAGGCATAGTGCTAGTAGGTGCTATGCTCTATTGGTTGCTGCGCGATGTCGTGCTTTGGCCTTTCTATGTATATGCAGGCATCTGCGTTGTGCTTTATGCCATAGCCGTCAACTTTTTCCGCTGCCCCATCCGCATATTCAATGGTGATAAGGATCGCACGGTGCTAGCTGCGGCTGATGGTCGCGTGGTAGTGATTGAGGAAGTGGATGAAAATGAATACTTTCACGATCGCCGACTCATGGTGTCGATTTTCATGTCAATCACCAACGTCCATGCTAACTGGTTCCCCGTGGAGGGCGTAGTTAAGAAGGTGGTTCACCATAACGGCAACTTCTATAAGGCTTGGCTTCCTAAGGCAAGCACTGAGAATGAGCGGTCGACAGTGGTGATAGAAACCGCTGACGGACAGGAGGTGTTGGTGCGTCAAATAGCTGGTGCAGTGGCTCGTCGCATCGTGACCTATGCCCGCGAGAACGAAGATTGCTACTTCGACGAACACATGGGCTTCATTAAGTTTGGCTCGCGTGTTGATGTCTACTTACCCCTCCAATCTGAAATTTTGGTGAAGATGGGGCAGGCCACTACGGGTAATCAAACCGTGATAGCGAAATTGCCTGAAGTTCAAAAGAAATCATAGACCGCAATAGTCGCATTGTTCCCCTTATTTTAGCTTTGACGATGAAGAAGCATATTCCCAATACCATCACTAGCTGCAACCTCGTTTCAGGTTGCATAGCCACCTATTTTGCCTTTCAGGGAGCCTATGCTTGGGCTTTGGCATTTATTATAATAGGTGCCGTGTTCGATTTCTTCGACGGCTTTTCCGCTCGTTTGCTGCACGTGTCGTCGCCCGTGGGAAAGGAACTCGACTCTTTGGCCGACGATATTACCTTTGGGTTCGCTCCCTCGGCCATTGTTTTCTCTATGCTTTCCGAATTGTTACAGCCAGCGTCGGGAGTTTGTTGCCCCGTGGCTAGCGCATTGAGCCATCCCATTGTAAGCCAATTCTTGCCTTATGCGGCCTTTGTTATCGCCGCTTTTTCGGCATTACGACTGGCTAAGTTTAATCTTGACGAACGACAAACCACCTCTTTTATCGGATTGCCCACTCCAGCCAATGCCTTATTTTGGGGAGCAGCAAGCCTAGCTTTGTCAAACGGAGATATGCTTCAGTCGGGCAATGCTCGGTTGGTGATTTTGCTCCTTGTAGGCATCGTGTTATCAAGCTGGTTGCTAGTGGCCGAAATCCCCATGTTTGCATTAAAGTTTAAGAGTTTTGCTTGGGGCGATAACAAACTCCGTTACTCGTTTATCGTGCTTAGTGCAGCGTTGCTCTTAGCGTTAGGGTGGATTGGCTTTTCTGCCATTATCGTATTGTATATTTTAATATCCATACTAAATAATTGCTTTGGCACGAAGGTTGCTAGTAAAGGGAAGTAAACATTCCTATTGACGCAGAGGGACATTCTTTTCTCGTCTAAAAGGTGCGCCTCCATCTAGTCATATTCTATTCACCCTTTATACACCCTTAATTCCTTTCGGCTTATGCTCATGTTTTTTGGATGCATCATCGTACTGCTCATTCTCATATTCTTCATATCCCTGCATTTTCCCATGTTTTTTGCCCGTTGCATTATGCGCATGATGGGCATTAATCCTGATAGTCTGAAAGGAAAGACTTCCAATCAAACCAATACTCAATCAAGCAGAAGTACTGGCACTAATTACAACGGTCAGTCCTACAACTCGGGCCGTGCGGGCAATGCTCATCACGAGTCGAATGGGCAAGGCGCATCGAATGGCGAAAAAATCTTTCGCAGCGATGAAGGCCAATACGTCGATTATGAAGATGTAAAGTAAAAATTGCAACCACAAAATTGGGGGCGACGTGCGGATGCGTCGCCCCCAATTTTGTGGCATTAATCTGTAGGTAGAAAAGCTATTGTTTCAGCATTTCCTCACTGCTTACAATGCCGTGCATCATGGCAAAGATGGTGAGAGCCGAAACGCTTCGCGTGCCTAGTTTTTCTGTCAGATTGTTGCGGTGAGTAATCACCGTAGCCAGGCTAACCCCCATGGTGGCCGCAATCTCCTTGTTAAGCAGTCCGTTTACAATACCACGTAATACCTCCGTCTCTCTTGGCGTGAGGTGAGGCGTTGGGGCAGCACCATGTTTGTCTGTAGAGGAAGCCTCCGCTGGTTGTTGTGCCAGTTTTACCGCTTCGGGCTGTTGACCATGCGCCGAGTGAGAACGTTGAGCCAATGAAATGATGCTACGGATGAGTGCTTCTTCGGGAAGTAGCACGTTGAGCGTGTGAAAGCCCTGTGGCAAGCGCATAGCGTCGTCACCATGAACTAGTATAATCGTTTTATGCTGACGTTGCAAAAAATAGTTTGCCCCAATTAAAGCTTCGTCAATCGACACAAAATAATGAAAGAAACTGTCGGCCTCTGCGTCATCAGCCAAATCAGCATATCTTGAAAATAAGCATACCTCCGCTCTCGGCATCATGCGTCGCACAATGTCGGCCAATCCGATCGCAGCTAGCGTGTTGGGCGAGATAATGGCAATAGAGGGTAACTTCATAAGTTGTGTATTTTTTAAGGGGAAGGGTAATTTATAGAACCACCCTAAAGCGAGGGGCGGTTAGTTTAGAATGACTTTATCGCCCAAGTAGCTTCTTAAGATGCGCTCGGCTTGCTGTTTTTGTTCGTCGGTATTGACGGGCACGTCCTTCAGCTTGTATTCCCATCCCAAGGCTTCATACTTATGCACGCCTAAGGTGTGGTAAGGAAGAATCTCCACTCGCTCCAAACTCTTGTAATCTTTAAAGTGTTGCCCCATGGCGTGCAGGTCTTCCTCAAAGTTGCTCACTCCTGGCACGAGCACGTAGCGAAGCCAAAAGGGGTGGTTCGTCTCTTCGAAATAAGCGGCCGTGCGTAGGGGCTGCTCGTTGCTATGCCCCGTGATGCGCTGGTGGCGCTCGTTGTTAAACTCCTTGATGTCGAGCATCACGAGATCGGTCAGTTGCCAAAGTTCCTCCACATGCTTATTCCATATCGCTCCGTTCGAGTCCACACATATGTGGATGCCCTCCTCCTTCAGTCGCTTAAATAAAGGAATGAGGGCTTGCGCCTGCACGGTGGGTTCGCCCCCCGAAAAGGTGATGCCGCCCCGTTTGCCAAAGAAGGGCTTAAACGATACGGCTTGCTCCACGATGTGCTCGGGGTTGGTAAGCGTGCTTTCGCCTACGGCGTCAATCGTGTCGGGATTGGCACAATATAGGCAGCGGAAGGGGCAGCCCTGAAGAAACACTACGTAGCGCAGACCCGGGCCGTCGAAAGTGCCCATTGACTCGTAGCTGTGAACTCTAATTTGCATAGGGGAGTGGGGGAGTGTTGTCGGTTTAAAAAAAAATGCCCAATTGGCTCATGGTGGGCGCAAAGGGCGCAAATATGGTTGCAAAGTTACGTCAAACTTATAAAAAAGCCGTATCTTTGTGCTCAAAAACAATTATTATATGGCAAAAGACACGGTAATCCTCACTGGCGACCGCCCCACTGGTCGCCTCCACATAGGCCACTACGTAGGTTCACTCAAGCGTCGCGTTGAACTTCAAAATCAAGGCGACTTTAAGAAAATGTTCGTCTTCATAGCCGACGCTCAGGCTTTGACCGATAACATCGACAACCCCGAGAAGGTGCGTCAGAACGTAATCGAAGTGGCACTCGACTATTTGGCTTGCGGACTCGATCCCGAGAAAATCACTATCTTCATCCAAAGCCAAATTCCCGAGCTCTGCGAACTCTCGTTCTATTTCATGGACCTCGTGACCGTGAGCCGCTTGCAGCGTAATCCCACGGTGAAGACCGAAATTGGCATGCGCGGCTTCGAGTCGAGCATCCCCGTAGGTTTCTTCACTTACCCCATCAGCCAGGCAGCCGACATCACCGCCTTCCGAGCTACGACCGTGCCCGCTGGTGAAGACCAAAAGCCGATGATTGAGCAGGCCACGGAAATCGTGCGCCGTTTCAACCATATCTATGGCGAAACGTTGGTAGAACCCAACATCCTCCTTCCCGACAATAACGTGTGCCGCCGCCTACCTGGCACGGATGGCAAAGCTAAAATGTCGAAGAGTTTGGGCAACTGCATCTACCTAGCCGAGTCGGCTAAAGAGGTGAAGCAGAAGGTGATGTCGATGTACACCGACCCCCTACACATCCACGTGGAAGACCCCGGACACTTAGAGGGTAACTGCGTGTTTACCTACCTCGACGCTTTCTGCAAGCCCGAGCACTTTGGACTCTACTGGCCCGACTATCAGAACCTCGACGAGGTGAAGGAGCACTACACCCGTGGCGGCTTGGGCGACATGAAGGTGAAGAAATTCCTCAACAATATTCTGCAAGAAGAGCTAGAGCCTATCCGTCAACGTCGTGCCGAGTTTGAAAAGGACATTCCCGCCGTCTACGAAATGTTGCGTAAGGGTTGCGAAGAAGCCCGTGCCGTGGCAGCCGATACCTTGAGCGATGTGCGTCGAGCTATGAAAATCAACTATTTCGATGACGCTGACTTGATAGCCGAACAAGCCAAACGCTTCGCACAAAGCAAGTAGTCACGAAAAGCCGAAAGGAGCATAAATCGTAGCTAGCAAGTGAGGATTTCCCCCTTCGCCTAACGGAATAAAGACGAAAAGCACCCATTTTCAACATTTTCGCTATGCGGTGCTTGGTCGTTAGCAAAAGTTTTTCTAACTTTGCACCCCGAAGTGAGAAGGTGCCTCAGAGAAAAAATGAAGAACGAGGCCGTGAGGTCTGAAGCCATGGTAAGTGCTGACCTTTCTCGCTCAACTGATATGTATATCAAAAACAAAAAAACAGCATAACAAAAATGAAAAGAACATTCCAACCCCACAATCGCAAGAGAAACAATAAGCATGGTTTCCGTCAGCGTATGCAAACTGCCAATGGCCGTCGCGTATTGGCATCACGTCGTGCAAAAGGTCGCAAGAAGCTGACCGTTTCTGACGAAGTTCATGGCAAGAAATAATTCATTCTGCCTTTCTTTACCCCATCGTGCATAGATGGGCAGAGAAAAGAGGCTGAAGCGTTGAACGCAATGGTTCAAGGTTTCAGCCTCTTTTGTTGTTGCAACGCAGCGAACAGCAATGAAATTTTTGAAAAGAAATGTGCAAGCTTGCTAATGAGGCAAAAATTATTCGTACATTTGCATTCGGTAAAGCATGAAAACCGTGAACGACGATACACTCTTTAAGATAGACATTGACCAAGTGCTTAATAGCAAGGCAGGGGCGAAAGCCCGTTTTGTGCCACGCTTTGTGCGCTCATGGCTTAAGCAAATTGTACATCAAGACGAGATTAACGAATTTATGGCCACCAAGGGACACCTACAAGGAGTGCCTTGGCTCGATGCGGTGATGGACTATCTCGACCTACACCTCGACGTTGAGGGCTTAGAGAACCTGCCCGTCGACACCGACCAACGCTTTACCTTTGTTAGCAATCACCCCCTCGGAGGAGCCGACGGCATAGCGATAGGGCAGATACTGGGGCATCACTACGAGGGGCGCATCCGTTACCTCGTCAACGACCTCTTGATGAACCTTCACGGCTTGGCTCCGCTCTGCGTGCCCATCAACAAAACGGGAAAGCAGAGCCGCGACCTTCCACGGATGGTTGAGGCCGCCTTCCAAAGCGACAACCACGTCATCATGTTCCCCGCTGGGCTATGCTCTCGCCGAAGCAATGGAGTAATCCACGACCTACCTTGGAACAAGACGTTCATTGTGAAAAGTAAGGAGACGCAACGCAACGTGGTGCCCATCTATTTCGGCGGACGCAACTCCGATCGCTTCTATCGTTTGGCCAATGTGGGCAAACACTTAGGCTTGAAGTTTAACATCGCCATGCTTTTCCTAGCCGACGAACTCTTCAAAAACCGACATAAGACCTTTAAGGTGAAGATAGGAAAGCCCATCCCATGGCAAACATTCGATAAAAGCAAGCACCCCGCTGACTGGGCCAAATGGGTGGAGGAAAAGGTATACGAACTTTAGAGTAAGCATAGCTTTGCGCTTAGCGGTTGAGACTAGCTACTCTAGTTTATCACCCGTCCCCGTTAGAACTTTCCCACGGTAACGCCCATCCATCACCACACCTTATTATATATAATCGTAAAGAATCAGAAAATATATCCATCTATTCTATGCAACCCATTATTCCACCTGTTGACAAAGAGTTGCTAAAGCAGGAACTCACTCCCGAGCGCCGCTTGCGCACTACAAACAAAGCTGGCAACGAAATCTACATTATCACCTACCAACAAGCCCCCAACGTGATGCGCGAAATAGGGCGTTTGCGTGAGATAGCTTTTCGTGCGGCAGGTGGAGGAACGGGCATGGAGCTAGATTGGGACGAGTTCGACACGTGTGAACATCCCTTCTATCAGCTCATCGTGTGGGACCCCGAAGAGGAGCTCATCCTCGGTGGTTACCGCTTCTTGCCAGGTTGCGAGCTAGAGTATTATGACAATGGGCAGCCCAAGTTGGCCACAAGCCACATGTTCCACTTCTCCGACGAGTTCTTAAAGACCTATATGGCCGAAACCGTGGAATTGGGTCGCTCCTTTGTGACGCTTGAGTATCAAAGCACGCGAGCCATGAGCAAAGGGCTCTTCGCTCTCGACAACCTTTGGGACGGATTGGGAGCACTCACCGTCGTTATCCCCAACTTGAAGTACTTCTTCGGCAAGATGACTATGTACCCTTCGTTCAATCGGGAGGCACGCGACATGATACTCTTCTTCCTCAAAAAGCACTTCGGCGACAAAGACCAGCTCATTACCCCCTACGAGCCGCTTCATATCGACACACCCGAGGCGGAGCTAGAGAAGCTCTTCGTGTGTGACGACTTCAAGTCGGACTACCGTATCCTCAACACGGAGGTGCGCAAGCGGGGCTACAACATTCCCCCGCTCGTCAATGCGTACATGGGCTTGAGTCCCACGATGCGCGTGTTTGGCACGGCCATCAACCATGAGTTTGGCCATGTGGAGGAAACGGGCATCTTCATTGCTGTGGACGAAATCTTAGAGCAGAAGCGCATGCGCCACATCGACACTTACGTAAAGGAACATCCCGATAGCCTAAATCTTTTTGAGGAACTCTTCAAAAAGAAACACTAGTTTTATCTTCTTCCTCGCCTCTAGCGCAGAGGGCGAGAGGAATCCGCCGATATAATATAGGAATAGAATAAACCAAAGAGGTAAAATCCGAACGCAGAATTTTACCTCTTTGGTGTTGGCACCCCTCCGTCGAAAGTGTAAGGAATAAGCTGAAATGCTGATTCTTGATGAGAGAAAAGTGTCGTGTCCTAGTTGAATGCGTACAAAGAAATTTAAGGTCTGTTGTCTTCGTCTCTTAATAAACCTTAAATTTGTGGCGCAGTGCTTGTTTTCTTTGTAACTTTGCACCGAATTATTGAAGAGTCAAAATAAATGAACGTTTTAGGATAACGAGCCACATTCGTAGATTGTCTGCATTGGAAGGATAGAAGAATGAATCAGTACGTCCTTTGCAGGCAATTGTTATGTAGTAAGGTAAAGCCCCTAAAGCGTGAAGACGTAGAACTATGCGACAACTTAAGATAAATAAAAGCATCACCAACCGCCAGAGTGCGGCGTTGGACAAGTACTTAGTGGAAATTGGCCGTGAGGAGCTTATCTCAACCGATGAGGAGGTAGAGCTCGCTCAGCGCATTCACCGTGGCGGCCCCGATGGCCAAGCTGCCCTCGACCGCTTGACACGTGCCAACCTGCGCTTTGTTGTCAGTGTGGCTAAGCAGTATCAAAACCAAGGACTTGCGCTCAACGACTTAATCGATGAGGGCAACCTCGGACTGATTAAGGCCGCACAGAAGTTCGACGAGACTCGCGGTTTTAAGTTCATCTCCTACGCCGTTTGGTGGATTCGTCAAAGCATTCTTCAGGCTATCTCTGAGCAGAGCCGCATTGTGCGCATGCCCCTCAATCAGGTAGGCTTTCAAAGCAAGTTGACCAAGGCCATTGTCAACTTTGAGCAAGAGTTTGAGCGTCGTCCCTCCGTGGGCGAGTTGGCCGAACTGCTCGACACGGACGTAAGCAAGGTGCAGGAAGCCTTGGGCACGAACGGCAAGAAGGTCAGCGTAGATGCTCCCTTTGCTGAAGACGACTCCAACTGTCTTATCGACATCATGACCGACGACTCCGCCCCTGGTACTGACAACCAGATGGAGAAAGAGTCGCTCTCGTCCGACCTTGACTCTGCGCTCCAAACGCTTTCCGATCGTGAGCGTCAGGTGCTGAAGATGCTCTTTGGCATCGGCCGCAACGAAATGACCGCTGAGGAGGTGGCCAACTCGTTGAACCTTACCCGTGAGCGTGTGCGCCAAATCAAGGAGCGTGCTCTGCGTCGCTTGCGTGAGGCCGACAACATCAAAATTCTGACTAAGTATTTAGGTTAAACCATAGAGAGGGGGGTAGTGCCTTCTTCCTTACAAGGCTAAAGTCTTCCCCCGTTCTAGGCTAGTGCCTTCTTCCATTCCATTTATCAATAAGCATTCGCCTCCGTTATCTTCTAATAGATAGCGGAGGCGAATGCTTTTATATTGGTGAACTTCATCAGCTTACCAAAAAACTCGGCATGCGATGGCCATCAATGTGGCACGCTCTTATTTTTCCCTAGCGTCTCTTCTTCTAGCAAGCGTGCCGCGCACGAGGAAGAAGAGCACGTGGGCTAGGCCGAACACGGTGGCAATGATGAACATGAGTTTACTCTCGTTCCATCCCACCGTTTGCTGATGCCAGAAGCCTGTGAGCACACACAAGAAGCCGATGAACACGCCGATGCCGCTCAGTATGGTCTGCCCATGACGGCGCACGGAGCCACCGCCAAGCGTGCTGTGGCGAATGCCGTAGAAGGAGTAGATGTCGATGCCGATAAGCATCCACACCACAAGGCGAATCCACGTGTCGGCGGGCAAGAAGAGCATCATTGCCACACAGCAGATGAGGCCAGCTGCGGGAATCCACGGCACGAGTGGTGTCTTAAATCCACGAGGGGCGTTGGGCTGCGTGCGACGTACTACAATCACGCCGAGGCAGACTAGGGCAAACGCGAAGAGCGTGCCGATGCTCGTCATTTCGCCCGCAATGTCGGGCGGTATGATGCCAGCCAATGTGGCGATAATCACCATGAAGAGCAGGTTGCTTCGGGCTGGGGTGTGGAAACGCTTGTGGAGGTGTGAGAAGAGGGGCGGTAGTAGGCCGTCCTTGCTCATGCTGTAGAACACGCGGCTTTGTCCCAACATCATCACCAACACTACGCTAGCGTAGCCAAGCAGTATGGCTACGATGATGCCACGGTTGAGCCAAGGAAAGGCGGGCACTACCACGCCGTCGGCTCCTATAGGACCCATGTTGGCCACGGCCGTGGCAGCAGGCGCAATGCTTTCCGCTCCGATATAGGCTTTGTAGTTGACCACGCCCGTCATGACGAATGAGAAGGTCATGTAGAGGATGCTACAGATGAGCAGTGAACCCATGATGCCGATTGGCATGTTGCGGCGCGGGTTCTTCGTCTCTTGAGCTGCTGTGCTCACTGCGTCGAAACCGATGTAGGCGAAGAACACGATGGCGGCTCCACGCAACACGCCCGACCAGCCGTACTCGCCAAACACGCCTGTGTTTTCAGGGATGAAGGGGGTGAGGTTCTCCGTGCGGATATATTTAAAACCGATGAAGATGAAGGCGAGCACCACGGCAATCTTCAGTGTGACCATGAGGTCGTTGAATTTCGAACTGCCCTCTGTGCCGCGCATTAGGATGAGCGAAAGCACCACCACGAGTGCGGCGGCTGGAAGGTTGAACACGCCCCCTTCGGCTGGGCAAGCCGTCCACTCCAAGGGCAAGCCCCAACCCATTTGGGCGAGCATGATGCAGAAGTATTTACTCCAAGAGATGGCGATGGCAACGGAGGCCACGGTGTATTCCAACACCAAGTCCCACCCGATAATCCAGGCTACGAGTTCGCCCATGGTGAAGTAGGAGTAGGTGTAGGCTGAGCCAGCCACGGGTATCATCGAGGCAAATTCGGCATAGCAAAGGCCGGCCAAGGCGCAGCAAATGGCGGCCAAGGCAAAACTCAGCACGATGGCCGGTCCCGTGTGGGCTCCTGCCACGATGCCCGTGACGGAGAACAACCCCGCACCGATAATCACGCCCACGCCCAAGGCTATCAAGCCCCAAGGACCTAGCACGCGCTTCAGTCCGCGTCCGCCGTCGTTGTCGGCTTCACGTAGCAACTCGTCGGCCGATTTTTTAGCAAATAAGTCAGTCATAGTTTATAGCATTTATGTTTCACAAAGAGTGTTTCGGCTAGTGGCGCAGCTACTTGTGGGTGGCGTGACCGTGGCGAAAACTTCTAACGAGGTAGAAGAAGATATGGCCAATGCCGAAGGCGATGGCTATCCAGAAGAGCGTGTGGTCAGCGTCCCACCCCTTCGTTTGCTGATGCCAGAAGGCCGTGACTACGCATAGCACGGCTACGAACACGGCGATGGCGTTGAGAATTGTCTGTCCGTGTCGGCGGCTATGTCCACCGCCCGCCACGCTGTGTTTCACACCATAATACGAGTAGACGTCGAGGCCGATGAGCATCCAGATAACGAGGCGAATCCACGTGTCGGCCGGAAGGAAGAGCATCATGCTTACGCAGCACACCACGCCTGCTGCGGGAATCCATGGCACGAAGGGCGTCTTGAAACTGCGAGGCGCATTGGGCTGCGTGCGGCGCACTACGATTACGCCCAAGCACACTAGGGCAAAGGCGAAGAGCGTGCCGATGCTTGTCATTTCGCCCGCCATGCTAGCTGGCACCACGCCCGCCAGCAGGCCTATCACCGTCATAAATAGCGCATTGCTTCGAGCCGGTGTGTGAAAGCGTTGGTGTAGGTGTGAGAAAATGGGGGGGAGTAGGCCGTCGCGACTCATGCTGTAGAACACTCGGCTTTGGCCTAATAGCGTCACCAATACTACGCTAGCGTAGCCCATCAAGATGGCTAGGATGATGCCCCGATTGAGCCAAGGATAGGCGGGTGTAATCGTGCCGTCGGCGGCCGTTTCGCCCATGTGGGCAATGGCTGTGGCGGCGGGCGCAATGCTGTCGGCTCCGATGTAGGCGTGATAGTCCACCACGCCCGTCATCACGAGGGCAAACACCATGTAGAGCACGGTGCAGATAAGTAGCGAACCCAAGATGCCGATGGGCATGTTGTGGCGCGGGTTTTTCGTTTCTTGGGCTGCGGTGCTGATGGCGTCGAAGCCTAAGAAGGCGAAGAACACGATGGCTGCTCCTCGCAACACGCCCGACCAGCCGTATTCGCCAAACACGCCCGTGTTTTGCGGGATGAAGGGGGTGAGATTTTCTGAACGGATGTATTTAAAGCCGATGAATATGAATAGGAACACTACGGCTATCTTCAAGACCACGAGAAAGTCGTTGAACTTTGAGCTGCCCTTTGTGCCTCGCATCAAGATGCAGGAAAGCAACACGATGAGCAGGGTGGCTGGAAGGTTGAACACGCCGCCGTCGGCCGGGCAGGCTGTCCACTCCACGGGCAAGTGCCACCCGAGGTCGTCCATCATCACGCTGAAGTAGCGGCTCCACGAGATGCTTACCGTCATGGCTGCTAGGGCATATTCTAGCACGAGGTCCCAGCCGATAATCCAGGCTACGAGTTCGCCCATGGTGAAGTAGGAGTAGGTGTAGGCCGATCCAGCCACGGGAATCATTGAGGCAAACTCGGCATAGCATAGCCCGGCCAAGGCGCAGCACACGGCTGCTAGGGCAAAACTAAGGATGATGGCTGGCCCTGTGTGCATGCCCGCCACGATGCCCGTTACGGAGAATAGCCCCGCTCCGATAATCACGCCCACGCCTAGGGCTATCAAGCCCCAGGTGCCTAGCACGCGTTTTAAGCCTTTGCCGCCGTCGTTGCCCGCCTCGGCGAGCAACTCTTCGGCTGACTTTTTTACAAATAAATCCATGATATATTTTGCAATGTGTTGTGAAATGAATTGCAAAGATAGCAAAATGTTTTAAATTGTGGGGTTTTGTTGGGCAAACAGCCGCATTGGCAGCGCAGGCTCTTGCTTTGCTCGTGGGAAGAGGCTCGTGCTTCCTTTGTAAAATTAGTTAAGAATGTTAACATTGTGCCGAAATGCTGACAACATGGACGGCTATAACCAAGCCGATGCGGGGACGCGTCACCCCCAATTTTGAGGTCGTTTCCGTAGGTTGTAGCGATTTAGTTTTATTCATTTTCAGCAAATTACGAAAAGGCTCAAAGCCTTTCTTATGCAATAAGCTTGACCTCAATTTCTAAACCCGTAACTTGTGGAAATGTGAGATTTTAGCTAACTTTGCCCCAAGATGTAGAACTCACATTCTAGCACACGCACGCTTATGGGTCGTAAATTAAGAAACTTCTGCTTTAACATCATTAATAAAAAGTATTTGTGGACCATCGTGGTCTTCATTGCCATCGTGGGATTTGCCGACCCCAACAGCTTTTGGCATCGCTACGAGATAGAACAACACAACAACGAACTTCGACAACAAATTAAAACCTACACCGACCGCTACAATGCCGACACGCGCGAGCTCAACGAGCTAGAAAATAGTCCCGAAGCTGTGGAGCGCGTGGCACGCGTGAATCTCTACATGAAGACGGCCGATGAGGACGTGTATGTCATTAATAACACTAGCCCCACAAACTAATGAAACAACTAGCTTATTACGTTGGTGGCATCGCCCTAGTGGTGGGTGCCGTGCTTCCCTTGCTTCTTCCCGCAGTGGCTCCTTACGTGTTTGCCGTAGGAGCCTTGCTCTTTGCCCCAGCCCAAATGGCGGACACTTACAAGGGGCGCAACCTCGTGGTGCGTCACCTGCGCCGTCAGCAAGTGGTGGGTGCCTTCACGTTGCTGCTCACGGCCGTCATGATGTTTATGGAGTTATGGCAGATAAAGCCCTTCCGTGGGGGTGAATGGAAAATCATGTTGCTCATTGCCGTAGTGTTCGAGGTTTACACCATCTTTCGCATCGATGCCGAGCAGCGCAAGGAGGCTCGCTAAGGCCGAAGGCCATAGCGGAAGCTATTCCTTATACTGGGACACGGGGCCAGACTTGTGTCTCACAACCTTATCAACGATGTCTATTGCAAGCCGTAATTATGGCATTTAGCCACCGCAAGCATGTCACTTACGATGGCTAAACATATTGCTCACAACTCTGCTTCTATGCGGTCGAGCTGAGCAAAGAGTTCTTCTATCTTGGATACTATTCGGTGTTGCTCGGCGATGGGGGGAAGGGGGAATTTCATAGTATCTAAAACACCTATATACAATTCTTTTTGATTGGTGCTTCCTGCTAAATTATCCTCTAAATAGTGTTGTGTCAAACCTGACGATATATAGTAATATGTAAAATCAGAATCAATTTCATCATGTGTTCTTACAACTGAAACATGAGAGTCTGGCAAAACAAACGGATAACGACCTAAGCAAGCCTCCGAAAACAGACGCGTTCTGCCCACAGTGCCTGTTCCTGTGGAATTTATCAGGACATCCCCTGTTTTCAACTTATATTCCTCTCCCCATTTCTCAACAGTAGCAGGATCTAAAAATCTTGCTTGCTCCAATGAGATACCACCATCTTTCAAATTGCATTTTTGTGCAAATACTGGGTATCTTCTATCATCATCTTTATATTTGGGTGATTTACCTCTTGACAAGAACGTACATATTTCTCCCAGCGTCGTCCATTCCCACGAACTTGGCACATCAAACGGCACCTTCCCATAATGGGCGTTATCG
>CAVFOF010000001.1:39432-51885 GCA_963623895.1 bacterium | reverse complement strand
AGAAGCTCAACGTCGTTATTCTCGACTTCGACGAAGAGAAGAAGCGCATTGCTCTTGGTTTGAAGCAGCTCACTCCCCATCCCTGGGATGCTCTTGACGCTGAGCTCAAGGTAGGCGACAAGGTGAAGGGTAAAGTAGTTGTGATGGCCGACTACGGTGCATTCGTAGAAATCGCTCCTGGTGTTGAAGGTCTCATCCACGTAAGCGAAATGAGCTGGAGCCAACACCTCCGTTCAGCTCAGGACTTCCTCAAGGTTGGCGACGAAGTAGAAGCCGTTATCCTCACCCTCGACCGTCAAGAACGCAAGATGTCACTAGGCATCAAGCAGTTGAAGGACGATCCTTGGAAGGACATCGAGGTGAAATACCCCGTTGGCTCTAAGCACCAAGCTAAGGTTCGCAACTTCACTAACTTCGGTGTGTTCGTAGAACTCGAAGAAGGCGTTGACGGCCTCATCCACATCTCCGACCTCTCTTGGACCAAGAAGATTAAGCACCCCTCTGAGTTCACTCAAATCGGTGCCGACATCGAGGTTGTTGTTCTCGAAATCGACAAGGACAACCGTCGTCTCTCTCTCGGCCACAAGCAACTCGAAGAAAATCCCTGGGACGTTTTCGAAACTACTTTCACTGAAGGTAGCGTACACGAAGGCACTATCACTGAGTTGATGGACAAGGGCGCAGTAGTTCAGCTCGAATACGGTGTTGAAGGCTTCGCCACTCCCAAGCACCTCGTTAAGGAAGACGGCTCACACGCTAAGGAAGGCGAAAAGCTCGCTTTCAAGGTGATCGAATTCAACAAGGATAGCAAGCGCATCATCCTTTCTCACAGCCGCACCTTCGAAGATGCTCAACGTGCCGACGCTCCTGCTCCTCGCAAGCCCCGCGCTAACAAGAGCAAGAACAGCGACATCCCCGCAATCCAAAACCAAGCCGCTACCACCTCTCTCGGTGAGAACGATGCTCTCGCAGCATTGAAGGCTAAGATGGAGAAGGGTGAGTAATCACTGATTTTTCTAAGACTTGCGACAAGCTATCAACCGCATAGTTTGTCAAACATACAAGCGTTGTGTTCATCACTGAGCACAACGCTTTTTTATAACACTTTGCATAAAGAAGAGGCCTTCTCGCTGTTACGATTTGCCACGTCATAAAAGTTTTCTATCACAAATCGCAATGTTTTTCATCATTCTTCTATCAAATAGAAATAAATTTATAATTTTGCATGGCTTTAAGCCAAGCTATTAAACAAATAACAACCAAAGATAGAAAACAAACAACAATAATGAGCCAACTCATTAAACCTAAAGACTACAAAGCCCTGCTCAACATGCACAAAACGGAGCAAGGCATCAAACTGATAAAGGACTTCTTCCAGCAAAACCTTTCAACAGAACTTCGCTTGCGTCGCGTCACCGCTCCCCTATTCGTAATGAAAGGACTCGGCATCAACGACGACCTTAATGGCGTGGAGCGCCCCGTCAGCTTCCCCATTAAAGACTTGGGTGACCGTCAAGCCGAAGTAGTACACTCCTTGGCAAAGTGGAAACGACTGACACTAGCCGACTACGAAATACCGACTGGCTACGGCATCTACACCGATATGAACGCCATCCGTGCCGATGAGGAACTCGACAACCTCCACTCTCTCTACGTTGACCAATGGGACTGGGAGGCCGTTATCAAGCGATCCGACCGCACACTTACCTTCCTGAAGAATGTGGTAGAACGCATCTATGCCGCCATCCGCCGCACAGAATACCTCGTTTGCGAAACCTACGATTCCATCAAGCCTTTCCTTCCCGAAAAAATCCACTTCGTACATAGCGAAGAACTTTTGCAAATGTACCCCGACAAAACGCCCAAAGAGCGTGAGGATGCCATCTGCAAAAAATACGGAGCCGTATTCGTCATTGGCATTGGCGGAAAACTTTCCGATGGAAAGAAGCACGATGGCCGTGCCCCCGACTACGACGACTGGTCCACCACGGCCGAGAACGGACTAGCTGGACTCAATGGCGACATCTTAATATGGTATCCCGTGCTCGAACGCTCATTCGAACTCTCCTCCATGGGCATTCGCGTAGACAAAGAATCGCTGCTCCGACAACTGCAAATTGAAGAAAAAGAAGAGCGCAAGGAGCTATATTTCCACCAACGCCTACTCAACGGCGAGTTACCTCTCTCCATCGGCGGTGGCATCGGCCAAAGCCGCTTATGCATGGTGCTACTCCACAAAGCACACATCGGTGAAATTCAAGCTAGCATTTGGCCCGAAGCCATGCGCAAAGAGTGCCTTGAATTAGGCATGCCACTCATTTAGAGAATGACCACACTATCATAAGGTGGTTCTAAGATACTATCGGAACAAACAACAGTCGTTCCAAGTGTTTTAGAACCACCTTTTATTTATTTCACTTAAAAAACAAAGAAAACCTCAACTGCATTTAAAAGATTTCGTAACTTCGCAACAACAAAAACGTGGACCTAGAATCACAAAACAATTATCAGTCTACACACCAACTCAAAACCAACTACAATCTCCATGCAAGTCATTCGAAAACATTTACCCATTCTGCTACTCCTCGCCACATTCGTTGCCTTTGCAGCCTGCAATAGCAAAAAGGGAGATGCAAACACTGCCGAAACCACCGACTCAACCCACACCGAAGTAAGAGCAGACAATGCCAACGATAGCACGCTCTACGGAAAAGCCACTGAAGACTTCGGCATGAGCACATTCAGCATGGTGACAGACCAAGGCGACACCTTGCAATTGTGTCGCACTGCGGAGGATGGCACCGATGGTAAAATCTATGGCAGCCTAACCTACGGCAACCGCTATGCGCTCACCACAAAAGACAACAACACGGCCATCGACGTGCTCATCAACCTCACCGAACTCGACCAAAAGCTCAAGGACTACACAATCCAAAATGGTCAACTCATCGTTGACGGAGATACCGTAGCCATTGACAAATACATAAAATAAACTCACACCCATACACTATGTTCTCAGGAATCGTAGAAAGCACTGCACGCGTCGTTGCAGTGGAACAAGACAAGGAAAACAAGCACTTCACCCTAGAATGCAACTTTGGCCATGAGCTAAAAATCGACCAAAGCGTAGCCCACAACGGCGTATGCCTCACCGTAGTGAAACTCAACGGCGACCAATACGTGGTAACGGCTATGGACGAGACGCTAAAACGCTCCAACCTCGGACTGTTGCAACCAGGCGATGAGGTCAACGTGGAACGCTCCATGATTATGAACGGACGTCTCGACGGACACATCGTGCAAGGTCACGTCGACACCACCGCCACTTGCCTGCAAATTGACGATGCCGACGGCAGCTACGAGTACACCTTCGAATATGAAGTGTCACCCGAACTCATCAAGCAGGGCTACTTCACCGTGGCTAAAGGCTCTGTCACCGTAAATGGCGTAAGCCTCACCGTATGCGAGCCCACCCGCAACACATTCAAAGTGTGCATCATCCCCTACACCTACGACAACACCAATTTCCACAACATCAAGGTGGGCACGAAAGTCAACCTCGAATTCGACATCCTAGGCAAATACATAAGCCGATTGGCCGAACTCAACAAGTAGCCATCCCCACTGCATGACA
This sequence comes from bacterium, assembly GCA_963623895.1. Classification (GTDB taxonomy): domain Bacteria; phylum Bacteroidota; class Bacteroidia; order Bacteroidales; family Bacteroidaceae; genus Alloprevotella. The sequence continues at coordinate 48,251 of CAVFOF010000001.1, read as the reverse complement.
CGATTTCTCTGCATCTTCATTGGCGGCGGTCTAGGCAGTGTTTGCCGTTTTGTCATTAGTACGCTCCTTGCGAAGGCGAACTGCAACGGCAATCAGCTACCGTGGGCCACACTCATAGCTAATGTATTAGGATGCCTACTTATAGGTCTGCTCGCCGGCACGCTTCAACGCCGGGGAGCAGACTTTTTGTATTTTCTGCTCATCACTGGATTTTGCGGTGGCTTCACCACATTCTCCACCTTCTCCAACGAATGTTTCACGCTTCTGCGACAAGGCAACCCTGCGCTAGCCTTAGGCTATATGGCCTTATCGCTTCTGTGCGGACTGCTTGCCGTGGAAATTGGATATCAAAAGATAAAAAATGCGTAAAAAGGATTTATACGAACACGTGCTACGCTATTTTGAGCGCACAATGGATGCCACCGAAACGGAGCTCCACTTTTCTAATTCCTTTGAGCTGCTCGTGGCCGTGGTACTATCGGCACAATGCACCGACAAGCGCATCAACCAAGTTACGCCGGCTCTATTCGCCGATTTCCCCTGCGCTGAAGCCATGGCCGTCACCACGCCCGAGGTAATCTACACCTACATCCGCTCCGTAAGTTACCCCAACAACAAAGCCAAACATCTAGTGGGACTTAGCAAAATGCTAGTGGAAAAATTCCACGGCGAGGTACCCTCTACCCTTGAAGAGCTCACGCAACTTCCAGGCGTAGGCCGCAAAACGGCCAACGTCATTCAAGCCGTGGCCTTTGGAAAAGCAGCACTAGCCGTCGACACCCACGTGTTCCGAGTGAGCCACCGACTAGGACTTGTCCCATCCAGTTGTAAAACCCCCTATAGTGTGGAGATGGAACTGAAAAAACACATCCCCGAGCGGCTAGTTGCCTCCTCCCACTACTGGCTCTTGCTCCACGGCCGCTACACTTGTCTGGCTCGAAAACCGAAATGTGCTGGATGCGGACTCAGAGAGGTCTGCAAAAGTGCGATGGGATGATAAAAAGGAAAAAATATTAGGCGACTAGTTCAACACTACTAGGCGGTTAAGAAAAACTATTAGGCCACTAAGAAAAACTATCAGGCCACTAGCTTATGCGCCCCCTCTAACACAAAAGTGGAGCACAAAATTGGGGGCGACGCGTCCCCGCGTCGGCGCAAGCAAAAACGCTAGTAACCCAGCCAGACTCAAAACCATTATTCACATATTATACACATTCCTTAACATTCTAAAATATAGCTTATTTCTTTATTTTAATGGTTGTTTTTCTCTGTTAGCGTCTCCACTTGCGCCGACGCGGGGACGCGTCGCCCCCAATTTTGTGCTCCAATTTTGTGCCACAATTTTGTGCTCTAATTTTGTGCTAAGATTTTGCGCTGTTTTTTTATTAGAAGAACATATTAGCTTTTGAGTGATTTATCCCTCCATAAACTTTACAAGTATATTTACTGTTGCTTACACTAATTGCTTGCACTGGGCTGATTATCAGATATTTCAGAAGTGCAAGCAGCACTTACACGCTACCTACATTCCTATCACAACTCTTAGACAGTGCAAGCAAGTGTAAGCAAAGTGCAAGCAATTACAAACGCTGCTTACACTGCTGAAAACATTGATTATCAGCTTAGTACAAGCAGTTAGTGCAAGCAACAGCAAATAGTGCATGTAAACTTCTGTGAAGTAATTAAGCACAAAATTGGGGGCGACGCGTCCCCGCGTCGGCGCAATCAGAAACGCTAAAAGGAAACAGGTTACTAAAAACAATTTGCACTGCTTCTAGCACCGATGCGGGGATGCATCGCCCCAAATTTTGAGTTAAGTAAATTAGCAAACATTTGTTAAGTGTAATAAGTTACAAGACAAGAAAAGCCCCATTTGCTCATTCGAAAAAATTTTACTAACTTTGCAAAAGAACTTAAAGAAAAGCGACCTTCAACAAAGCACTTTTTTGGCAGAGAAATGAAAAAACAGCACAACTAAAGAAGGACTAAATTTTACTGAATGAAAGATAAAATAATTGCTTTTTGTTGGCAACACTTTTTGTTGCTCATTTCGTTATGGATTATGACGGTCGGTGTGGCCGTTTGTGTGCGTTCAATGCTCGGCTCTAGCGTGATCAGCGTGTTGCCCTATGTGTTTCAAACGGCTGGTAAGCACGACCTTGTGCCTGCACTCACCATCGGACAATACACCTACATTATGAATGGCATTTTAGTGCTAGGCCAAATTTGCGTGCTACGCAAAGATTTCGAACTAGTACAGTTGTTCCAATTAGTAATCGGGTTCGTGTTTGGCTCACTCATCGACCTCAACATGCTCACCACCGAGTGGGTGCAACCTGGGCACAATCTGCTTCTGCAAGCACTGACGCAAGTGGCAGGATGCACCATTTTGGGGCTTGGCATCGCTGTGGAAGTACGCTGCGGTAGCGTGACCATGCCAGGCGAAGGCTTCCCCGTGGCACTTAGCCAAAAATTTGGTTTCCCTTTCCATAAAGCCAAAATCTGCGTCGACATCACGCTCGTAGTATTGGGCATTGCAAGCTGCTTCCTCTTCTTCCACGCTTGGCAATGGTACATTGTAGGCATCGGCACCTTGTTTGCCATGTTCTACGTAGGACTCGTGGTGCGCCTCGTTTCGAAACACCTCGGTTGGTTCGACACGCTATTGGCCTACCAGCCAGGCTTCCGTCGCTACGTTTATGGTTTGGCACGTTTTATCTATACAAAATCGGCTAAAAAGCTCAAGCGCAACCGCACCACAAACGAATAGCATTCGTAATATGACCCCAAAATTGGAGGCGACGCATCCCTGCGTCGGTGCCAGAGGAAACGCTAGTAGGAATGATTATAATAAAATGTATATTTTTCTACTAGCGTTTCTTTTTGCGCCGACGCAGGGATGCGTCGCCCACAATTTTGTGCAAATTTACCTTATTTAGCTAAATATGCCTCTACGTTCTTCTCGATGCGTGCAAGCACATCGCCCGTTTCTTCGGGTACGAACTTCTCGCCTGTGATGTGCTCGTAAAGTTCGATGTAGCGAGCCGAAATGCTTTCCACAATTTCATCGGTCATTTCGGGCACTTGCTGGCCTTCCTTGCCTTGGAAACCATTATCCATCAGCCATTCGCGAACAAACTCCTTAGAGAGTTGCTTCTGAGGTTCGCCATTGGCAAAACGCTCTGCATAACCTTCAGAATAGAAATAACGCGAAGAGTCGGGTGTGTGGATTTCGTCCATCAAATAGATAGTGCCATCGTGCTTACCAAACTCATACTTCGTGTCTACTAGAATCAAACCACGCTGAGCAGCAATCTCCGTGCCGCGTTGGAAAAGGGCAAGGGTGTACTTCTCAAGCACTTCATACTCCTCGGGAGTGGCAAGGCCTTGAGCCAATATTTCCTCCTTCGAGATGTCGGCATCGTGTTCACCAATCTCAGCCTTAGTGGTGGGGGTGATAATGGGTGTGGGGAACTTTTCGTTCTCCTTCATGCCTTCGGGCAATTTCACACCGCAAATTTCGCGCACACCGCTCTTGTAAGCACGCCAAGCACTGCCGCAAAGGTAGCCACGCACAATCATCTCTACAGGGAAACCCTCGCACATCACGCCCACAGTGACCATGGGGTCGGGAGTGGCCAATTTCCAGTTGGGACAAATGTCGGTGGTAGCATCCAAGAACTTGGCAGCAATTTGATTGAGCACCTGACCCTTGAAGGGAATGCCCTTGGGCAAAATCACATCGAAAGCTGAGATGCGATCGGTGGCTACCATTGCTAAGCGATCGCCAAGATTGTAAACGTCGCGTACCTTACCATGATACACACTTTTCTGACCAGGAAAATTGAAATCGGTCTTTGTTAATGCTGACATTTTATTTTTTGTGTTAGGGAAACGTGTCTTCGAGTATTTACTCAAAACAACGATTCCAAAGTTTATGTCTAATGTTTATTATAAAGCAAAAGATAGTAAGCAAACCTCTTTTTTCTTGAGGTTTCAGCATACTATCTTCTTAATTATTCGGATGCCGCAGGAGCTGGCTGCTCCTCACGTTGTTTCTCTACGCACAACTTTTCTTCACGCTGCTTCTTTCGACGTTCATCGTCACGATTGTAAGCCTCGACAATGCGAGTGACTAATTTATGGCGAATAATGTCCTTCTGATTCATCTCAATGAAAGCGATGCCTTCGATACCTTGCAAAATACGCTGTGCTTCAAGCAAGCCGCTCTTTTGCGAGGAGGGAAGGTCTATTTGCGTGCGGTCGCCCGTCACAATCATCTTTGTGTTCCACCCCATACGGGTGAGAAACATCTTAATCTGCGCTGTAGTAGTGTTCTGCGCCTCGTCTAAAATGACCACAGCATCATTGAGTGTGCGTCCACGCATAAAGGCTAAGGGCGCAATCTGAATGACGTTCGTGTCCATATACTCTTGGAGTTTGGCTGCCGGTATCATTTCCTGCAATGCATCGTAGAGGGGCTGAAGGTAAGGGTCGATTTTGTCCTTCATATCGCCAGGCAAGAAGCCCAGTTTTTCGCCTGCTTCTACGGCAGGGCGGCTCAAAATAATCTTCTTCACCTCCTTGCTCTTCAAGGCACGCACAGCCAAAGCTATGGCCGTGTAGGTTTTGCCCGAACCTGCAGGACCGACAGCAAATATCATGTCGCAATGGCCGTAGGCTTCTACGAGCCGACGCTGATTTTCAGAACGGGGCGTAATAGGCTTTCCACCCACACTATACACGATCACATCTTGCGAGGTTTCGGCTCCCGTAGTGTGTCCTTTAAGCAAGTTCAACACGTCCTCCTCATTGAGTCGGTTATACTTTGTGCAATGCTTCTCGAGCTTTGTAAACACTTCCTCGAAATTGGCCATTTCTTCCTCACCGCCCATCACACGAATCACGTTGTCGCGAGCCATTATGCGAAGTTTCGGACATAGGGCACGCAACATTTTTAAGTTGACATTGTTTACCCCATAAAATATTACAGGGTCGGCTTCTTCGAGTATGAAATGCTTTTCGATCATTGAGGACGTTTATTTCAGTGCAAAATTAAAAAATCCCACCGAAATGCACTAACTTTGTGAACTCAATTTCTTACAAACTCCTCAATTCTCATAAACTCGCTATCGGATGAAACCTCATTATAAGCCTCGCCGCATTCATTTCTTGATTGGCTTTGTTGCCGTTGTCTTTGTTCTCCTAATCGTGAAATGGGTGCGCCCCGACCTTACTCTTCCCCATATTATAGAAAAGCAAACACCTAAAACGGAACAGAGAACTTTAGTAAAGAAACACATTCCTGACAGCATTGCAAAGCAAGCCGAACTTGTGGACAAACTTTTCTTAAAAGAGCGCACTCGCCCTACCTTGCTCAAAGCAGACGGCAGCGCTGTGAAGAATCGGGTGAAGAGTGTGCCCCGATTTGAAACTTCCTTCCCCGACCTCAACGATGTGCAATACGCCACGGCTAGCCAGTTGGGCATCCCCATGATTGCCGACCGCGAAGCAGCGCAAAAACACATGAACGACCTCGTGTATATTGCCGACAACCCATACTACACGGTGCAAAACTTGAAGCAGTCCATCCCCTACCTCGTGCCACGTGCTGCCACTTTGCTCAATGAGATAGCTCGTTCATTCAACGACTCACTCGCCACAAAGGGCTACCCGCCACACAAACTAATCATCACTTCCGTGCTGCGCACTCAGGCCGACGTGCAGCGTTTGCGCAATTTCAACTCTAACGCCTCCGAAAACTCCTGCCACCAGTTTGGCACTACTTTCGACATCTCCTACAACCGCTTTCTTGAACTACACGACGATGGTTCGAGCGACATCCGCTGGGTGACGGTCTACAAATCGATTCTCGCCGAAGTGCTCAACGACTTGCGGCAACGAGGTACATGCTACGTGAAATACGAAATGCACCAATCGTGCTTCCACATCACGGCGAGATGAGAGGAGAAATTGTAGCTAAAGGTCGCTTGGAAGCAAATCACTAAGAGATATTTCTGACACTCTGATTATATAACCACTCTACCGACCTACCAATCATAATCAATAACGAGGAGAAGGACTTTCAGCACGGCTGCACTGAAAGTCCTTCTCTCTTTTATCAGAGGATACAATCTGTTTCTAATTGAAATAGCTTTCTTCTTGTTTGGTCGTCCTTTGCCTAGAGGATGGTGAGGATTTTTCTGAAGAAGAATTGCTAGGTGTCGACGGATTAGATTTGTGCGACGTTGCCTCGGGTTGATGTGTAGCTTCACCCTCGGTTTCTGCATTGCCATTATGTTCTCGTTCGCTTCCTTCGCCCCCCATCAAGTCGTCTTCCATCAGCGTAGCGTTCTCATCAATTTCTGTCGAATCGTTAGCCAAAGAGTCGCTCTCTGCAACTGGTTCTACGTAAGAGGCTTGATAAGTGGAGGGTTCGATGCCCGAAGGAGGCATTCCATATTTGTGAGCATACTTGCTGCGGAGGGAAGTGTCATCGAGCACGCTACGAAGGAACTGTGCCACAATAGGTAGAGCGGTGCGACTACCTTGCCCCAACGCTCCTGTGCGGAAGTGGATGCTACGATATTCGCCACCGACCCAAGCTCCAGCTACGAGGCTAGGGGTAACACCAACGAACCAAGCATCGGAGTGATTGTTTGACGTTCCTGTCTTGCCACCCATATCCATTTGATTAGCATAGGGGCCGAGATACATTCCTGCACCTAGCGTTTGCGACGTACCTCCAGCATCGCGCACACCTGCTTCAAGTAGTTTCTGCATGAAGAAAGCGGCAGTTTGCGGCAAGGCACGAACACCCTCATCGGTCTTTGCTTCAAAAATCACGTTGCCCGATGCATCCACAATCTTCGTCACCATCACGGGTTCTTGATGTATACCATTGTTGGCCACACAGGAGTAAGCGTTAACAAGTTCATAGAGCGTCACGTCGTTCGACCCCAAAGCAAGCGAGGGGTTGTCGTCAAGCGGCGATTTGATACCCATGTCGTGAGCCGTTTGAATAACGTTGGAGATTCCCACTTCTTGACCCAGTTTCACTGCAATGGTGTTGATGCTTCGTGCAAAAGCGGCACGCAACGGCATCTCGGCATTAGTGAAGCGACCATTGGCATTGTGAGGTTGCCAATAAGTGCTATCATGCTTCTGACTATCCCAAACCTTCATGCGAATGTATTCATCCTTGCGAGTGTCGGAGGGAGTGATGCCTTGCTTCATGGCCGTGGAGTAAACGAACAACTTAAAGGTTGAGCCTGGCTGGCGTTCGGCCTGAGCCTTGTCGTACTTCCACGTCTTAAAATCGATATCGCCCACATAGGCTCGCACATAGCCATTTTCGGGTTCCATAGCCACTAAGCCTGTATGCATAAACTTCACCATATACTTCAGCGAGTCGACAGTGGACATAGTTTTATGAATAGGCCCATCGTAGCTAAAGAGTGTTACATCGTGAGGTTTATTAAGATGATATTCGATGGAATCGGGATTGTTCGGGAAACGAGCCAACAACATTTTATAGGTGTCGGTTTTCTTTATCTTATCTTCGATAAATCCAGGAATGATGTTACCTTTTGCATCGCGCCAAGGGTCGCCTATGCCACGCCAATGAGCGTCGAAGTTGCGCTGCACTGTCTTCATTTGGTCGTGAACAGCCTTTTCGGCATAAGCCTGCATGCGTGAGTCGAGCGTAGTGTAGATCTTCAATCCGTCGGAATAAACGTCGAGATCGGGGAATTTATCATCAATATAATTCTTCAACGCCTCGCGGAAGTAAAGAGCGGTGCCGTCGTAGGCATTCTCCACATTAAAGTTTAGTTCTATGGGCATGCCCTGCAAACGCTCTAGCGTGGATTTGTCGGCAATGTAAACATCGCCAAAACGCTCCTTGAGCATCTCGCGATGGGTGTACATATTATTAAGTACCGTGTTGCGACGTGCCAGAGAATTCTTGGGATTAATGCGTGGATTGTAGGCCGAAGTTGCTTTGAGCAAACCTACCAACACTGCGGCTTCCTCAGGTTTTAGGTGTGAGGGAGTGGTGTTGAAATAAGTTTTGGCCGCCGTTTTAATACCAAAAGCATTCGAGCCGAAGTCCACCGTATTGGCATACATCTCCAAGATGTTCTTCTTATCGGTGAGCAATTCGATGAGTTGCGCTATGATGATTTCCTTACTCTTCATAATCACGATGCGCAAGCCAGGCACTTTGCCTAGCAAGCCCGTGGAATATTGCGTGCGCACTCGGAACATGTTCTTCACCAACTGCTGCGTAATAGTAGATGCACCGCGAGCGTGACCAAGTGCGGCATCCTTTGCGGCAGCAAACATGCCAGTGTAGTCCACTCCGTGATGTTGAAAGAAGCGTTCATCTTCTGTCGCCACCAAAGCCTCAAAGAAAGCTGTGTTTATAGAGTCGTAAGCCACGGGCGAACGATTCTCGTTAAAATACTTTCCTAAGAGTTTTCCATCAGCACTATAGATTTCGGAGGCAGTAGGATTTTTAGGATGTAGAATTTCGTTGATTGAAGGTGACTTGCCAAAGAGCCAAAAAAAGTTGAAATAAACGGCAAAGCAATAGAATATGACGAAGGTAAAAAAGGACCAAATGGCAGTAAACGTTTTATACCACCAAGGGCGTCCTTTATATTGACCTTTATACCACCTAAAGATTGCACTGACTCCGTTTCCCAACCAGCGGAAAGGAGCAGTTATTTTAGTTAAGAAACTACTCATAGTCGTTTTTGTTCGTGAATATCAACTGCAAAGGTAATGTAAACCAACTAGAATACAAAACTAGCTTG
>CAVFOF010000001.1:34288-39422 GCA_963623895.1 bacterium | reverse complement strand
GCTTGCTTGTTTTTATTGTTAAGAAACACCAATTACTAATAGAAAATAACGACATTCCATTAGGCTGATGCTACAAATCAATCCAACACACCTCCTCGTCTTTCTTAAACCAAGTCATTTGTTTTTTGGCATAAACACGAGAGTTTCGTTGAATTTTTTCGATAGCTAAATCAAGTGACCATTCGCCATCAAGGTATTTAAAGAGTTCCTTATAGCCCACTGTATTGAGCGAATTGTAATGACGATAAGGAAACACTCGTTTGGCTTCATCGAGCAGTCCGTGTTGCATCATCAGTTCTACGCGCTGATTGATGCGGTTGAACAATTCGGGACGTGGACGTTGCAAACCTATTTTTTCTATGCGAAAGGGACGCTCCACTTGCTTGCGTATGCGGTAGGAAGTAAACGTTCGCCCCGTCATATAGCAGATTTCGAGTGCATGCACCACGCGCTTCGGATTACGCTTGTCGCATAGGTCATAGTATTCGGGATCGAGCAGTCGGAGCTCTTTCAGTAAAGTATCAAGTCCCTCTGCCTCGTAACGTTGTTTGAGCAACTGCCGCGTTTCATCATCAACGGTTGGAATATCGTCGATACCTTTACAAACGGCATCGACATACATCATGCTTCCGCCCGACATCACTAAGGTGTCGTGGGTTTGGAAGAGTTCTGTAAGTAGCTGCATGGCCTCTTGCTCATACTGTGCCGCACTGTAATATTGCTCTAGGCTCATCGTTCCCACAAAGTGGTGCTTCACCAAGGCCTGTTCTTCTGCCGTGGGGGCTGCAGTGCCAATGGGTATGTCGCGATAGATTTGTCGAGAGTCGGCATTCAGAATAGGGCTACCGCACTGTAGTGCCACATTCAGAGCATAAGCAGTCTTCCCCACCCCAGTGGGGCCTATGATTACCTTTAAGGTCTTTTCGCTCATTTACAAGGGGCATTAAAAATGTGCAAGTGCCGAAGCCCACGCAACAAAAGCGTAGCTTTTCTAGCAATTGCACATTTCTATCCGTTTTAATTTATTCGTAAGGATTACCTTCTGAGATTTCGAAGCCCTCCAAGTCGAGTTCGTCGTCGTTGAAGCAACCTGCACCAGCAAATAGGGAGTCATCACTATAGTCGTCATACGATGCTGCGACTTTTTTCTTTCCTCCCTTTAGGGGGGCGACAGGTTCATCCTCAATTCCTTCGATTTGCACGGGAGCATCACCCTTTGAACGCACCACCTCGGCTTCTTCGAGATGTTGTCCAGGGATAATCTCCTTTACGTCGAGATAGAAAGAGCGGTCGTTAAAAGGGTCGAACACGTACTCAAGGTGTTGCTCTTCTTCCTCAATGAGTTCGGAAAGTCGAGTGTCGGCCATCACGTAGATGTCCTCATCGTCGTAGCCCGACGTTCCCATATCTTCACGGGTGATTTGCTCCTTACGTTCCCACTCTTCATCGCAGAGGAAGAAAGAAGTCATTTGGTCGTCGGCATAGCCACAAGAAGCTAGCACAGCTTTATTTAAATCGAGGAAAGTAGCCTCACTATCTATCTTCAACTCACGGACAAAGCCGTCTACTTCCTCACAAATGTATTTTATTCGGTAAATCATTCTATCCTATCGTGTTTCATTTAATTATACCACGCTTGGAGGTGGTAACAAAGTCGAGAATGTACTCAATTTCAGGAGTCATGGGGATGGTTTCGCGTATTTCCTTTAAGCACTCCTCGCGCAACTTACCACGCTGATAGAGCAAGCGGTAGGCATTGTGAATATTGTCGATGGCTTCTTTTGAAAATCCGCGACGGCGCAACCCCACAATATTTAATCCGCAATAGCTCACGGGCTCACGGGCTGCCATGCAGAAGGGGGGAATATCCTGAGCTGTGCGCGTGCCACCGCCTACCATCACGTAGCTACCGATGCGGCAGAACTGGTGAACTAACACGCAAGCCGAGATGATAGCAAAATCGTCGACAATCACCTCGCCAGCCAACTTGGTGGTGTTGCCAATGATGCAACCGTTGCCCACTATCACGTCGTGAGCCACGTGCATGCCCTCCATCAGCAAGTTGTTCGAACCGACCACCGTTTTTCCTTTGGCGGCTGTACCACGGTTGATAGTCACGTTCTCACGGATGGTGTTATTGTCGCCAATCTCGGCTGTGGTTTCCTCGCCTTGAAATTTCAAATCCTGAGGAATAGCTCCGATTACGGCACCTGGGAAAATGGTGTTTCCATTACCTATGCGTGAGCCTGAAAGCACCGTCACTTGATTCATCAAGTGGTTATTGCTACCAATCACCACATCTTTATCAATGTAGCAGAACGGACCGATTTCGCATCCCTCGCCAATCACGGCTTCGGGGTGAACGTATGCTAATGGACTAATCATCTATTATTCTATTGTGTGAATTAATCTATACTTGATTTTGCAAACCTATGAAGGCTGCAAATTATTTACTCTTAGTGATTTGAGCGGTGAAACTAGCTTCCATTACCACGGTTTCGCCCACGAAAGCAAAACCTCTCATGGTGGCTATACCGTGACGAATGGGCGTAATCAGTTCCACACGGAACAACAACGTGTCGCCTGGAACTACTTTCTTACGGAACTTGACACCGTCAATACGAAGGAAATAAGTGCTGTAACTTTCGGGATCCTCGATTGAATTGAGCACCAACAAACCGCCTGCTTGAGCCATAGCCTCGATTTGCAACACGCCAGGCATTACGGGTTCCGTGGGGAAGTGGCCTTGAAAGAAAGCCTCGTTCGAAGTGACGTTCTTCACTGCTACGATAAAGTTCGAACCTGTTTCTACTACCTTGTCGACCAACTGCATGGGATAGCGATGGGGCAAAAGTTCGCGAATGCGATTTACGTCCATCAGCGGTTCCTCATTAGGATCGTAGTTGGGAGCTTGTATTTCGTGTTTACGAATTTCGCGGCGCATTTGGCGCGCAAACTTATTGTTGATAGTGTGCCCCGGACGGGTGGCAATAATGCGTCCCTTGATAGGGCGTCCTATCAAAGCCATGTCGCCAATTATGTCGAGCAACTTGTGGCGAGCTGGTTCGTTTTGCCAAACCAAAGGCCGATCTTGAATGTAGCCCAACTTTGTGGCATCGCGATGGTCTACGTGCAAGTGGTCGGCCAAGCGGTCGAGTGATTCTTGAGGTACTTGCTTCTCGTAGATTACTATCGCATTATCTAAGTCACCACCCTTTATCAAGCCAGCCTTTAGCAAGGGCTCAATCTCACGGACAAACACGAAAGTACGGGCTGAAGCAATTTCTTCGGCAAAGTTCTCCATGTTATCGAGTGTGGCAAACTGACTATTGATGAACTGCGAGTCGAAGGAAATCATCGTGGTGATAGAAAACTGCTCATCGGGCAGAATAATGATAGAGGAGCCAGTGGTTTCGTCACGAAACTCGATTTTCTTCTTAATTACATAGAAGTCCTTAGCAGCATTCTGCTCCGTCACCCCTACTCGGCGAATGTTCTCTACATAAAGTATGGAACTACCATCAAGAATGGGGAATTCGGGGCCATTCACCTGAATCAAGCAGTTGTCAATGCCCATAGCGTAGAGTGCAGCCATGGCATGCTCGATGGTGCTGCATCGGGCATCCCCCTTGGCCACGACCGTGCCACGCGAAGTGTCGACCACGTTCTCGGCTATCACCTCAATGAGGGGTTCGCCTTCTAGGTCGATACGTTGTATTTTATATCCGTGGTTCTCGGCTGCAGGATTGAAGGTTACGGTGAGGCTTAGTCCTGTGTGCAAACCTTTTCCAAATAGCGAGAAACTTCCGCCTAAAGTTCTTTGTTTATACATAAGATAGGTATCTGTGGAGTGCAGATGTTCTTCACGAACAGACTTTTACAAGCCCCTCTGCAATCTTTTTAATTATTTGCTCTTTTTGAGTTCTTCGATTTCTTTACGCAAAGCTTGAATTTCGCGGCGCATTTCGGGAAGATACTTAAACACTACGCTTGAACGCATAAAGTCCTTTCCACCGATGGCTGGCGAACCTTGCACAGCCGTATTTCCCTTACGTATACTTTCGCTGCCAATAAGTCCAGCTTGTGCACCAGCAAGCACTCTGTCGCCCACCTCAATGTGGCCTGCCACACCTACTTGTCCACCAAACATACACCATTGGCCTATCTTTGTAGACCCTGCAATGCCCACTTGAGCCGACATCACTGTGTTGGCACCAACCTCGCAGTTGTGAGCCACTTGCACCAAATTGTCCAACTTCACGCCCTTACGCACGAAAGTAGACCCCATAGTGGAACGATCCACGCAAGAGTTGGCACCGATTTCCACGTCATCTTCGATGGTAACAATGCCAATTTGAGGAATCTTCTCATAGCCATCCGCCGCAGGAGCGAAACCGAACCCATCGGCACCTATCACCGTACCCGAATGTAAGGTAACGCGATTGCCTATTTTGCAGTCGTGATAAACGGACACATTGGGGTAAAACAAGCAGTCGCTGCCCACCGTTGCGCGTTCTTCTATCACTACGCCCGAATAGATTTGGCATCCACTGCCCACCACGGCATGCTCACCAATGTAGGCAAATGGACCTACGTAGCAATCCTCACCCACCGTGGCCGTTTCTGCCACACAAGCTAGAGGGTGAATACCCGTACGCTTCTGCATAGTGGACTGATACAATGTGAGCAAACGAGCAATGGCCTCATAAGCATTATCCACACGAATCAAGGTGGTCGTCACTTCGCGTTCAAGTTGGAAATCCTTATTTATGAGCACGATGCTCGACTCCGTGTCGTATAGATAGTGTGCATAGTGCGGATTGGCCAAGAAGGAAATGGCTCCCTTCGTGCCTTCTTCAATTTTTGCAAAGGTTTTCACCATTGCTTGGTCATTGCCCTCAACGGTTCCGCCTAAGTAGTCCGCTATTTGTTTTGCAGAAAATTCCATTATGTTGTTGTTTGCCGTAGTTGATATTATGTAAGGCTAGCTAAAATAGCCTTGTCCTATTTTCTGCAAATATCGTAAAAATATTCCAATTAGGCCGTAACACCTACATAATTTTGTAACGAGGAGACATTATTCTACATTTCATTCGGCTTTTTATGCTCCTACTCTAACCCAATTAAGCGGTCC
>CAVFOF010000001.1:4692-34225 GCA_963623895.1 bacterium | reverse complement strand
CATAAAGCCCGAACCATCTAGCAACTAATTCTCCCATTTTGCCTTAATTTTCATACACTAGAGAGTTACAATTCCATTTACTGATGCTTGTACAAACTACTTACACATACCCTGATTATCAAGCATTTCAAAAGTGCAAGCAAATTGCTTTACTTGCTTACACTTTGCTCACACTACCTACACATTGACCCCATTTGCTTGCACTGCATAATTATTCATTTTATTACGTTTCGGTTAAAGCATTACTTTAAGTAGAGAATACGTTGTAAGTGAAAGCATAGTTACCTACTGCTTACACTCACGAAACAATTGATAATCAACTATTGTGCAAGCAAAAGTGCAAGTAACAACAGCTTTCACTATTAAAACTATAGAGGAGAGACTGAATAGGCAGCTACCCTACTTACACAAACCCAACTAGCCTTATACTGACGAAGAACAAACTGCATAATTATTCATTGGCTAAGATTGGTCATTTTTTCAGATTAGAGTCGAATAAAACTAGATATCTCAACTCTTAATGCTGATCACAATAACAATAAAATACTCACTATGAGGTAGCAATTAAATAGGTACCTAATAGTAAAAACTAACGGCCTAATAGTTTTTACTAGTCGCCGATTAGTGCTTCACTAGTCGCCGATTAGTGCTTCACTTTTCGGCGATTAATTAAACCACTCGATTGGGAAATTTTGCATCTTTACGAGGGAAATATCCCTCTAGAACAAACAGACACAAGTAAAATGCGGTAGTTTACAGAAATATTCTAGAGCTACCGTTTGCAATTCCTCTAAGAAAGTGATAACACTTCTTCAATTGTCAACGTTGTAATCTTCGCTACGGTTTCAGCAGATATGCCTTGAGCAAGCATCGATTTGGCTAATTTCTTACGTTCTTCTGCACGACCCTCTGCACGACCCTCTGCACGACCCTCTGCACGACCCTCTGCACGACCTATTTCTATGCCCTTCTCTAGTCCTTTTTCCTCTCCTTGCATAATTGCAGTATCAAGAGAGTTTTTCAAGTCACGATAGGCTTTGAGACTGTCTTCATACTCATGATATTCCAATGGAGTGAATTGCGCAATTTCGGCAGTCTTAAATAAATGGGAGAACACCTTTTCTTTTAATGCAGGGGGCTGTTTGTCAAGGCGCGATAAGTTGCGAAGCACAAAAAGCCACTTATCGAAAAGCGTATCAAGTTCATTCTCTTTCTTGTTGAACTTGGTAATCTCTACATACTTGAAAGTCAAATTCTCATTAAAAACACGATGCGTAACTACGTCACATAAAGCTACATCGTGGCAAATATCTTCTGGAGCAAAAGCTTCCTCATGCATATCGAAGTTGAGCAGTGCTACTACGTAGACATGCTCTAGCTTGAAATTCCATTCTGATATTTTAGGGGCTTGCTCACGAATGGGGAAGGTAGAGTAGAACAACGAACGATCCTTGAAAAACTGCTGAAAAGCGTTCTGCATCTCCACTATAAATTTCTCGCCACGTTCGTTCTCGCAATAAACATCGAAGATGGCCTTACGCTCGGTATAAACATCACCCACGCGTTCGCTATTAAGGTAGCGAACATCAGTTATTACTTGCTCCCCATCGAAGAGAGAGTTGAGAAAATTTATGAGCAAGTCTTTATTAAGGACTGTTCCAAAGATGCGTTTAAAACCGAAATCGGTGAGCAAACTAATATATCGAGCTTCTGACTGTCGCATAATTCTACGCTAATGTTTTTTTTATTGTGCTACAAAGTTATAGCATTTCATGCAATTATCCAAGAAAGTGATATTTTCTCAAGGATGTCACCAATGCCGTATGTGTACTTTGATATTTGTGTTGCAGCAGCTATGCCACCATTCTCGCAAGTGTGGTTTCTTGAAGTATTTTTGTGCATAAGAAGCGTTTTTAAGTCGTTGTTTCTCAACACTATAAAGGTACTCATTTTTGCCGAGACAACAAAGAAAAACGTTTCTTTGTATGTTTCTATGAATTATTCAGGCTAGAGCTACCGTTTGCAATTCCTCTAAGAAAGTGATAACACTTCTTCAATTGTCAACGTTGTAATCTTCGCTACGGTTTCAGCAGATATGCCTTGAGCAAGCATCGATTTGGCTAATTTCTTACGTTCTTCTGCACGACCCTCTGCACGACCCTCTGCACGACCCTCTGCACGACCCTCTGCACGACCTATTTCTATGCCCTTCTCTAGTCCTTTTTCCTCTCCTTGCATAATTGCAGTATCAAGAGAGTTTTTCAAGTCACGATAGGCTTTGAGACTGTCTTCATACTCATGATATTCCAATGGAGTGAATTGCGCAATTTCGGCAGTCTTAAATAAATGGGAGAACACCTTTTCTTTTAATGCAGGGGGCTGTTTGTCAAGGCGCGATAAGTTGCGAAGCACAAAAAGCCACTTATCGAAAAGCGTATCAAGTTCATTCTCTTTCTTGTTGAACTTGGTAATCTCTACATACTTGAAAGTCAAATTCTCATTAAAAACACGATGCGTAACTACGTCACATAAAGCTACATCGTGGCAAATATCTTCTGGAGCAAAAGCTTCCTCATGCATATCGAAGTTGAGCAGTGCTACTACGTAGACATGCTCTAGCTTGAAATTCCATTCTGATATTTTAGGGGCTTGCTCACGAATGGGGAAGGTAGAGTAGAACAACGAACGATCCTTGAAAAACTGCTGAAAAGCGTTCTGCATCTCCACTATAAATTTCTCGCCACGTTCGTTCTCGCAATAAACATCGAAGATGGCCTTACGCTCGGTATAAACATCACCCACGCGTTCGCTATTAAGGTAGCGAACATCAGTTATTACTTGCTCCCCATCGAAGAGAGAGTTGAGAAAATTTATGAGCAAGTCTTTATTAAGGACTGTTCCAAAGATGCGTTTAAAACCGAAATCGGTGAGCAAACTAATATATCGAGCTTCTGACTGTCGCATAATTCTACGCTAATGTTTTTTTATTATGCTACAAAGTTATAGCATTTTATGCAATTATCCAAGAAAGTGATAATCACATGAAAGGTAAGCACCACATTGGTAAAGAAAAAGCTCGCTCTTCTGAGCCGATTTCTCGGCATCTGAAGAGCGAGTATTCTATAAGATTCTTTGTAACCTAACTAGGAAACAAAATTAAATTTATTCGAACCTATTAGTATACGGGATTAACAATATACCAATTGTCGGGATTGAGGAGCGTTCCGTAGAGCGAACCTGTTTCGGTGGGGTTCTCGTAAGGAGCGAGACTCTTGTCGCGACGAGAAATCAACCAGGCTAACCAAGTGGTGCCATAGTCGGCCGAAAGGTTGGCATCGTTGTTCTTGTGGCGAGCGAAACGGATGAGATCGAACATACGGCTACCTTCAAATGCAGTTTCGAGGGCGCACTCATCAGCAATGAGGGTTTCAACAGCATTTACTTGCTCTGCCAAATCTGCGGGTTCTGCAGGCACTTCGGGTTCAACGATTTCATAATTCTGACGCTTTGCGTTAAGAATTGAATCGGCCTTTGCTGCATCTTCTTCACTAATCTCAGTATCAGTAGCACCTTCGTTAGTTTCGGCACGCAGACGCTTAACAATCTTAGCCACACTAGCTTGTGTGCCGCCTGCACGGAGCTGCTCGTCAGCCATACGCTGAGCTACGCGAATTTCATAGCCATTGAGGGAGTCGAGCGAAGAGGTTGTACCACAACCGAACTCGTGGATACCATAGTTTCCACTAAAATAGTTGGAAGAATAGTCGAGGAACTTTGAGAAGTCGGGATCGGCTTGTGCACGACGCAATTCGTCTACGCCAATAAAGTAGGCTGCACGAACAATGTCGAGGTTGGTAGTGCTATCCACTTTATAGACTGGGGTGCGAGTTTGGAGTTCATCGTTGTAAATGGTGTCGGAAGACGTAAGAACAGGAATAGTAGTTTTCGAAACACCATTGCGAAGAATAGCATAAGCCATGCGAGGATAGCCAGCTCGGTTGATTGCCTCGGCCAAACGCAAGTAAACTTGACGTGTGCGATAGAGGGTCTTGAAATGCTTGAAGTCGCCAGTTGTGGTTTCGCCATAGCGAGAGGCATAGGTAACAGGGGCATCCTTCACGATGAAACGCATACGACCTTCCTTGGTTTGGAAGTAGGGGCTAGTGGCATGAACACGTGCATCGCCAGCACCTGTATAATACTTCACGTCTGAGGGCACACCGTTACGATCGGTTTCGGTGTAAGAGTAGTTCTGCGACTGGCAAAGTTGCAAATAACCCTCAGAGGGTTGCACCTGACGCGACTTGTAGTTTGACGTAATGCTGATGCTACCCGTAGTTGTAGCATCATCGCTTGTGCTATTGGTGGAGTGTGTATCGAAACCATAAACTTGAGTGTTGCGAGTAAGCACTCTACCAAATGAGCTGTTGGCTGCGGAGGGGATGATAGTGATATTTTCCGTAGTAAGCGCAGAAGCAGCTAGTCCACTACCAACCCAGCTACTAACGCTAGGAGTGTAATAAGAGCTACCATTGGAATTTTTACCCTCACCAAACGTTGCTAAGTTGCTAGTAGTCGTACCACCACGTCCGTTTCTTGATTGCTCATAGAGGAAATGGTAGTAGCTCTTAGCCGCATTTACGTAATCAGAGCGATTTTGACCACGAAGCAAATAGAGGTCGCCCAACACGAGGTCTGAATAGAAGCAGAGATAACGGCTGGCAATGGTGAACGAAGAGTTACCACTTTGATATGTGCCGTACTGGGGATAGCCCAATTCGCTCTCAATGGCATTGGCCTTTTCGAGATCAGAGCGCAAAAGGTCGACAAGGTTGTCGGCTGTGGCCCAGGTATCGGGATTTGTTTCCCAACCAGTGTTGGCATTGTCTACAGGCTTCGTTACGAAAGGCACCTTACCATAGGTTTGAACCAACTGAAGGTAAGTCCAAGCACGAATGTTGACTACCTGTGCGTATTCACGACGCATATAGTAGATATTATTCTTCATTGCATTGGTGTCGCACTTTGCCAAATAGAAGTTACATTGGTTGATTACCTTGTAGTAGGCAGCGCGGTTAAGCAAAGCGTTATCTCCATCCTTATCGGTCTTGTTGTAATCGATGATGTGTGAAATGGAGTCGCTACTATATTGTGTTGTAGCTACCAAATCGCTTCGAAGGTCGCCCAACAGCTTGTTTTGCTCTACCATATCCTGCACGTTACGTACAATGCCCAAGTAGAAATAGACTGTGTCTCTACCAGTGAAATCATCGGCATAACGTGTCATATCGGGGGTCAACATATCTTCGCAAGAGGTGGTTGTTACGCCCAATCCCATGAGGAAGATGAGAAGACTTAAAATCGATTTGTGTTTCATTGCTGTATTGTACTTATGAGAGTGGAAAGTTGAGAGTTGGAGAAGTTGGAAAAAGTTGTTCAACCTCATCCAAACTCTCCCCTCTCTTCTCTATTTGCGATTAGAGGTTAATAGTTACACCTAAGCTAAAGTTACGACCTTGGGTGAGATAACCTGCATCGATGCCTTGATAAAGGACACCATTGCCTGCAGAGAACTCAGGATCGGTTCCTGTGTACTTCGAAATGGTGAACACGTTATTACACTCGCCCCAAACGGAGAGACCGAGCAACCAACTGAGGTTGACAGGAATTTTGTAGGTGAGGCGGATGTTCTTCAATTTGAGATAAGAACCATCTTCAATCCAGCGATCGGAGAAACGTTCGTTGTTAACCCATTGATCACTGCTAGTGTCGCAAGCACGAGGAATGTCGGTTACCTGACCTTGATAGTGCCAACGATTGACGGCAGCTACGGTTTGATTCCAGTTTGTGTTGAGCGATTCCAACTGTGAACGCTGATAGTTGTAAACGTCATTACCCAAAGAGTACTTGAAGTTTACATCCAACTTCAACGACTTCCAACTGAGCGAGGTGTAGATGTTACCATAGATATCGGGGTTGGGGTCACCAATAACAACCATATCGGCTTCATTGATCCAACCATCACCGTTCTGATCTACGAAATGCATATCACCAGCCTTGAAGTTGCGGTAGGGTTGCTCTGACAAACCTGTGGGATAACGCAAGTAACGTTGGTTGCCATTGGCATCAGTATAAGCAGTGGAAGCTTCAGCATCACTAGCGAACACACCAGCCGTCTTGTAACCATAGAACACACCTGCTGCATGACCTACAGCTGTGAGAATGTTGTTAGTTCCATAGATTGACGAGGTGTAACCATGGATTTGCTTTTCGCTATCAGAGATACGCACACCATTTTCATCAAGCGCATAAGTGCGGATGGTGTTCACGTTAGAAACGGGAAGCTCGGTGATTTCATTCTTGTAATGACCAATCGTGAAGCCTGCTTGCCAACGCCAATCCTTGTGCTGAACGAGCATTGCGTTTACGTTGAAATCAACACCTTGATTCTTCAGCGTACCATCGTTCGACCACATAGTGGAAAGACCAGTGAGGTCGCTTACTGACTTGCGAGTGAGCAAATGGTCAGTGATGCTGTGGAAATACTCTACAGCTAAGTTCAAACGATTGCGAAGCAAGCTAGCGTGAAGACCAACGTTGAAGCGATTAGTGGTCTCCCACTGTAGCTTAGGATTCTGAATATTGGAAAGCACAAGGGCGGTTGCCTTGTCAAGGAATTGAGTATTAGCGAAATAAGTGCGAGTTGCGTAGTAGTCAATATTATCATTACCGCTAATTTCATAACCAGCAGTCAACTTCAAATAGTCAATACCCTTAACATCGAACCACTTCTCGTTTGATACCACCCAAGCACCCTGCAATGAAGGGAAGAGTCCCCATCTTACACCGCAAAGCTTTATGCCCTGATCGGCTTCTTTACCAAAACGTGAAGAGGCATCCATTGAGATGCTTCCGTTGAGGAAGTACTTATTCTTGAAGTTGTAGGCTACGTTAAGATAGTAAGCCAAGTTGTTCCAGTTGTCGTTAGAACCGCCATAGCTCTTATACTGCAATGAAGAGGACATGTTAGGCATCTTATCCTGGTCGTTGTTGTAACCAGTGATGCTGCTTGCGCTGTAAGAGTAGGAGTTGAAACGGAAACCGCCAGTGAGTTGCACGTCGTGTGCACCGAAGGCACGATGCCAATCAATGCTAAAGTCATTGTAAAGAGTGGTTTCCTTTGCAAACTGGGTACTTACTATACTAGTGATCGTACCTAAGCCTTCGACCGACTTGGGAGGAGTACCATACTTAGGCAAGTAGTACTTTTCGTTGTTACGATTAAGGATGTAGCTGAAACGATCCTTAATGGTTAAGTACCTATTTACCTTATAGTTGGGCGATACATTCAGATTGAACTGAGTCTGCTCTTGGAAGTTCTTATTATCTCCTTGACCATTCTCCAAAATCCAGAAGGGGTTAATCAAACCTGTGTAGCCGTAATTACTAGCAAAGAGGTAGGGGTTATTGTCGTCACTATAAACCTTACCTGAGTAAACCTTGTCAGAGTGGATAAGAGAAAGGTCACCACCTTCTGAGTGAACGAAGTAAGCATAGGGGCTAACAAAAGGAGTTTGTGCCAAACCTAACACATTGGGCGACGTGATGTTGCGTGTGTCGTAACTCTCAGCCCAACCATTGTCGCGAAGATTGTAAGCATTACGGGCGTAAGCGAAGTCAAGACCTGTGACGAAGTTCTTGAACATGTTAACATCGGTATTGAAACGAATGTTCAAGCGATTAAAGTCGTTCGTCTTGGCCGTTGCGTCACTCTGAGTGTAACCTAAGGAGAGGTGATACATGGCGACTTCGTCACCACCATCTACGTTCACCTTATAGTTTTGAGTGAAAGCATCCTTATAGAGATCCTTCTGCCAATCGGTTTCGTTGTGATAGAGATTGTAGAAGAAGTAGCTCTTATCTTCATTCAAGAAGGGAATGGTCTTTGAGCTATTGAAAGTCTCCATATTGGGTTGTGTACCAATCAACTCTGTGATGTAGCTGCGATATTGACTAGCATTCATCACCTGAAGTTGCTCAGGAGAGGTTTCATAGCCTGCATAGGCACGGAAATTGATACGAGTGGCCATACTCTTACCACGACGAGTGTTGATAAGAAGCACACCGTTAGCACCCTTTGCACCATATAGTGCTGTACCATTCTTAACAACCTCTACGCTCTCGATATCATCGGGATCGACAATATTAAGTACATTATTGAGGAAGCCTTGGTGGATTGACGTACGATCGTACTGCATGTCAATCATTACGCCATCAATAATGATGAGGGGCTGAGCCGTACTATTCAACGAGTTTAAACCATTGATAAACATGGCTGCACCCTGGGCAGGCATACCACCACGATTGAGAATGCGAAGAGAACCAGCCAAACCTTTCTCCATCTCGTTTTCGATTGTGAGGGAGTTGGGCTCGTCGATGAGCATCTTCTGGTTGTTGTTCATCTTTGTGGTATTATCAAAGAAGTCAGCACGCATACCACTTGTGAGGTACGTCTTCTGAGCAGGATCGCGTTTAATGGCAACCTGAGCAGGATTGTATTCGCTATCCTTTACAGAGATATAAAGGGCGTCAACAAACTCGGGAACACGAATGTTGTAATGACCTTGCTCGTCAGTGATAGTAGTGTAATAGCTATTGTTTAGCGACTGAACACTAGCACCAGCAACGGGCTTCCCTGTGGCACCATCAATAACGAAGCCAGTCACTTCCTTCATTTTATATTGAGGAGCCTTCTTCTTAGCATTTTGCGTTGCAGCAACCTGAGGAGCTGCATCTTTATGATCTTGTTGTGGGGTCTGTGCCGAAAGCACGCATGCGCCCGAAAGCATGAACATGCACACTCCTGCTCTTAAAGTGCCCTGCATCAAGTGTATTTTCTTATTGTTGTTCATTATCTGCAATATTAAGGTTTTGTTCTGCTCAAACAGTGGAGTCGCAATTTAGAAGGATTGCTTTTAAAAGCCACTCTCACTGTTTGAAACTTGATGCTAATTGCGTACGGGTTCAATGAAGATTTTTGCGATACTCAATGCAGCTCCGTAATTTCTCCAATTAGGACGGTGCTTACGAGTGTTGATAGAAAGCTGCAGGATGGGATAGCAATTAGAAATTCCCGAAGGTAAGTTGTAGTAGCACTTAGGAATCTCAATATCGTCAAAGAGTGTCATCACCTCAATCTTATCGTCGCTCACTGTCTTTGTGACAGAAGAACCAATTTGCTGACCCTCGTCAGTGTAGACCGCAGCGTCAAACATAGTTTCTTGAGCAATCTCCATTTCCGTGTTCTTATCCTGCCAAATATGGTTGACATCAACACGGTTGGGAAGAATCTGTAAACTAATCTTGTAATGACCGCTGTAGAGTGAGGGCAAGGGGAAATAGACGTACAACGGAGAGTTGACACCCGCATTTACAGAGAAATAACGGTATCCCTTAGTCTCAAGCGAAGAAATGTCAAACAAAGGAGCATTCTCTGAAGAGTCATTCAATTCTTGCGTGTTCAAGTTGGAAGCAGTGAGATAAGTAAACTCACCCTTTCCCTGAGAAGAACCTACGATGAAATCACCAACATTGCTAGCGTAAAGCAAATCAATAGGCTTGCTCTGCATGATAGTGTAAGCGGGGTCAATATCATAAGATGTCACGGGGAAAGCAATACCATTGGAGCAGATGTCATAAGTGCCGTCACCGAACAAGGGATTCTGACCACCCTTATTGGGATTGTAGAACGTCAAACTATTCGTTGAATTGAGCGAGTCGGCTGTAAGCACATATCTTGCAATCTCATCCTTATGGTCACGATAAGGCTCATAGCTAGCATCCAAACCCATTACTGAGGCACTGAAATACATGCTCGTGATGAGCGACTTCTTCGTGTTGTAGTTTTGCAAAGAGTCGGGGTCTGTGGTATCGTAGGTGTCTGAGAATTGCTGAGCAATATCCGTGCTTCCACCACGATAGCTATATCTATACTTTGTGCCATAACGGAACAATTGCTTTACTTTCTCCTCGGCAGTTTGCCAAGCCTGATCTGTGGGAATTACAGCAACATACGTACTATCCTCATTCTTAATGGAAGCACCACTTTGATTGAGGATTTCGTTGTTGTAATAGAAAACAGAGTCAACATACACCATGTTACCCTCTGAGTTCATACCGCCAGGAGTACTAGCAGACTCACTGAACACACGCTTGTTGATGCTCGGGTCTGTGAGCGTACCATAAACAGTGGTAAAGATATCAGAGTGGTTGCCCATATAGTCGTAGATGTTAGGACTGAACACTGAGATACCCTTCAAGCCATGAATCACACCATTGGAAGAAGGAATTACCAAAGACTTGTCCATCGATACGCCGTTGAACAGCTCTTCGCCCAATGAATAGGTACTGAGCTTGCCATTGTAAAGGCGAACGTCTTGACTTTCTACATTCGACTCATAGTTGGAACGTGCTATGTGGTTCTGAGCAAATTGTAGTCCAAGGTTATACTCCAAAGTATCGGCCTTGTCCGTCAAGCCTGCTTCGCGATAAGCTTGAATCTTCTCAATTTGATCAAGATAGCTCTTGGCACTATAGTAGCCCTTGAGGGGAGCCCAGAAGGTGAAAGTCTGGGGAGTGTTGAGCAACTCGGCATAAGTCATAGTGCGCTTCTTGTCCTCCTCCTTTGTGTAAACTCTCAACTTCTGGAGAATAGTGCACAAAGAGTCAAATTGCTCGGGGTGAGCCTGAAGGTTAGCCCAAATAGTTTGGTCTGAACCCTCAGCTCCACCTTTGATATCATAATGGTCATCGGAGCAAGAGGGGAGGCTTAGGAGCATTGCTGCTCCCAAGACACCGCCCATGACCTTTTGTAATGAATTAAATTTCATGATAGGAAATGTTGTGGTTTCGTTAATACCGATTATCCTTTAATTCGATTATCTGCAATCTCGATTATTACCAAATGTCCTCAGGTTCTGTTCCGTTATAAACGGCAGAGGGGACGAACTCTATATAATCGAGGAAGAGACGTGAATTAGCGTAATCTGGAATAGCCAACTTAAAGCGGAGATAGTAATCTTGGTCAGCATCAAAAGTTTGAGCCTTCAAGATACGACGCAAAGCTGCAGCATCCGATGTACCTGCACCCTTAATGTTACGAACAGGCTCACCATCCTTACTCTTACCATTTTGGTGGAAATACTGCGGTCCCTTCATATAACCTTGGTTACGAAGGTTACGATCGTTCTCCAAGCAAGTAGTCTTGTCATAGCTAACATCCTTATCGGCTACCCAAGGAGTACCAGGAATCATGTCAGGAGTTTCACGTTGGTCAATAGGCAAGCCTACAGGAACGAGGCTCGTGGGAGAAGTTCCAAGATAAAGCGTCACCATACCACGCTCTGCGTTGTTAGAGCAAGCCAAACGAAGTTCGTAAGTACCAGTCTTAGGCACACGAGGCAATTTCATCACAAGGTCGTACTGGCCACTGATAGCAAACTCATCGCCCTGATAGTCTTTCCAACCGAAGTTAGCTCCATTAAAGCCCTCTTGCATGTAGAAAATCTTAGTGTCGCTACTTTCATTAGAAATATTGGCGAAATAACCTTGAGGGAAGAAGGCTGCTTGATTACCACGCAAATTGTTTGAGAGGAACTCGGGGAACATCGTGGTGAAATCGATGCGGATACGTTCTGAACCTAAAGCTTCCTTAGTAGCAGTTGAGTTAACCAATATGTGATTAATGGGGAAATAGTAACCATTTGCACCATCATTCGTATAAACTGTTCCGTCAACTTCATTCTTACTGCTGACTTCAACATTCAAGCCATTTGCATCTGACCCGCCGTTGACGTATTTAACTCCCTTTTCGCTATAGTCACCCTGATTTTGGTCAACCCAATCTGTGTTGTAAACCGAGATGCGGTTCAAGAAGAATTTGTCGGCATCGGCCTTAACAGAAGCGTCAATGTTGTTAGCATCAGCCACTTGGGTAATCTTAATCAAAGCTCCCGACATCATCGTGTAGTAGTCCCACACGTTTGTTGGGTAGATAGAAGAAGATTTTACGGTGTAGCTTTCACCGCAAGAATAACCATATTCATTCCAGTGGTGAACTGCCGAACGATCCTCAAGCACAATTTTACCTTCCATGAAGTGATAAGCAAGGAATTGGTTGAGGGCATTTTTTTCGCTCTTTAAGTCGTCTGCATCCTCTTTACCATAAATCTTCTCACACTGTGTCTTGAGTTCTTGCAGGATAGTGGACCAGTTAGTGATGTTACCATCTTCATCTACTTGGGGAGTAGAAATTTGCCAATCCTGAGCAAATACATCATCAGATTCTACGAAACCTGTGAAACCGATAACACGCTTGCTTTGATAGGTGAACGTAACAGGCACGATATCGGTCAATTTACGAGTTTCACCAGCGTGAGTTAGGTTTTCCTTTTCGTATTCTTCTTCCTTAGTAGTTTGAAGAGCAATCTTGTCTTCAAAACCAGTTTCAGAGAGCAACTTTGTAATGATGCGCATATTGGGAGCTTCTGCCAAGAGCTCAGCGATGGATTTGTCGGATGGAACAATCACACTGCTCACAACGTGCATCATACCATTTGAAGCCTCGAGGTTCGATTCAAGCACCTTTGCCACGTCGTTGATGATATACTCACCATCCACGTCTTTGCTTGAAACACGACGATCCTTCAAGTTGGTTGTTGCAAACATACCATCGTTGGGAAAGTCAGCCAATTCGTAAGCACTATTCGTACCATTATCAATGATACAGTTCAATGCGATGGCAGAAATCTGCAACGAATCGAGGTCATTATAGTCAGTGCTTCTACCTTTAGTGAGCTCCGACACATAAGCAGCAATAGCGTCGTTGTTAGGAGCAAACACTGTGTAGTTACCACGGGCAGCAAGCACACTACCTACTGAAGAGGCGTTGACCGAGAGACCCAACTTAGCTTTATCGAAGATAGCTTTAATACTTGAAAGTTCAGGTTTGTCTACGAGATAATCCTGAAGCGTCTTTTTTGTTTTGATGGCATAAGCGTCGTCACTAATGTTCTCCTTACAAGACGTAACAAAAGTTGCACCACCCAGAAGGAGCAATAGAGAAAGGCATGCCGACAAACGGATTTTATTCATCTGAAATTTCATAGTGCCATTCTATTTTTTAGTGTAACGATCCCATACGGGGTTTTGAACCAATTGACCACCATCAGCCTGCCCCTTACCATTCACCTTCAGTTCTTCACTATAGATGGGGTTGTAAAGAGCATAAATCTTCTTCAAACGACCTGTAACAGTAGATTTAAAGCTACCAAATGACAGCGCATTTGTATTGTCATTATCGTTAGCTACATAGGAGTATTCTGCTTGACGAACCAAGTCGTACCAACGCTTACCCTCGCCAACGAACTCACGCTGACGCTCTCTGTAGACATTTGAAAGAAGGTCACTGGCCGTCTTCGTAGCTTTGTTATTCGACGTACAATAAGCATCTCCCGTCAAACGTTCGCTATAAAGATTGTTAGACTTCTTCGTGGGATTACTTTCTGCTTCTGCAGGAGTTACCAATGCGGGATTATTACGCTTGAAGATAAGGTTTACCAAACGATAACCTTCTTGCAAATCAGCCAAATCGATAGAATTATTGATGATACCCAAACGTGCAATGGCTTCAGCCTTTATCAACATCACATCGGTCAGACGATAAATAGGCCAGTGTGCGTTGTTAGAACTTGAAGTGCGACCACTGAACGAGGAAAGTACGTTAGAAGAAACGAGGTCTTCGCTATTGCTGACAGAGAAAGAAGTAAGAACAAACTTGATAACAGGTTTACTCGTTGCAGAAGAGGGGTAATAACAAGTTTCGAGCAAGCGAAGATCCGTCTTACCATATCCAATCTCAGGGTCAACAGAGGTGGCCTGAGAAATCAGATTATTGGAGAGGGTCATCGTACCCGGAGTAAACTGGTTATTAGAGAATGTTGAGAAGTAGGAATTAACTGTGGAATTAACTACAGTGCTTCCATCGTATTGCAATTCAAGAATGCCTTCGGCAGAATTTTGCACCACAACGTTGTTTTCGTAGGGTACATCCGTAATGGTTGTTGAATTGCGGTCGTTGAGATACAAGGGATAGGGTTGAGTACGCTGCTCTTCGGTGTAAGTAGAGTTGCTTTCGCTCATATCCTTGTCATACTCTTGCTTCAATTTATCAATAGCCTGCTGAGCATAATCTTTTGACTTCTGCAAGCATTCTTTTACCAAGTTGTTGCAGTAAGCGTCTGTGATTTCCACACCATCAGTGCCATCAGTGCCGTAAGTTTTGAAACCTAGCGTATCACCAACTTCGTTAGTAATAACCACATCGTCTATGTTGATGTTATTAGCAACACCGTCGGAGGTTCCCTTGCTAACGTAATCCTTAAGCATGCAGGCACGCCACAAATACATGTCAGCGAGCAAAGCTCTCACACCATTCTTAGTAAAACGGCCACAGTTTTCGGAGTCAGAGCCGAAGTTGTCAGCAGCATATTTCACAGTGTTCTCCATATTCTTAATGCAGTCGCCAAGGATAGCTACGCCTGGAGTTGCAGCAGGATGGCTAGCACGAGCTTCTGCATCAGTACGGATGGAATGAGTAACGTAAGGAACGTCACGGAAAGAGCGAACGAGATAGAAATAGTAGAGCGAACGCAAAGCGGTCATCTCTGCTAAGTATACGTTATAGTCGGACTGGGTGAAACTAGGGTCAACTTCATCCCCCGGTTTGGTCATATCTTCACCCTTTTCGATTACAAGGTTGCAATAGTTAATACCCGTGTAGAAACCACTCCAATCGAACATACTGTTACTTGGCTGAAGCACAGCATTCTGCAAGTTGTCGATAGTCGTGTTCGACACAGAGTTTAGAGTGAGGTTGTCGGAACGCAACTCTCCCCACTGAAGAATTTTTCCGGTCTGACCAGAAGCTGCCAACTGATCGTATGCGGCAGCGCGCACACCATCCAAGTCAGCCTTGTCTTGCCAAAAGCTTTCTTCGGGAAGCTTATCGGTAGGCAGAAGCGTGAGGTAGTCATCGCACGACGACATAGCACCAGCACATACAATCATGCTTCCTGCCAATAGGAGCTTCGTATATAATTTTTTACTTTTCATAATGATGAGTATGTTTCAGTAAGAGGTTAAGAATGAAGGTTGCTGCTATACCTATTATATATAGGTGTGATTAGAAAACATGCTTATAAAGTTTGCATATTGTATAACACCCCCAAGGTACAATGCAGTACCCTTCATTCTTTAAGCCAAAAACTTTTTTAGAATCCGAAGTTCAAGCTGAACGTAAATGAGCGAGAACGAGGAGTCTGTGAGCTATCGATTGCAGGGCTATAACCACTAGCTGAGTGTTCGGGGTCAACACCTGAATACTTAGTCCAGAAGATAAGGTTATTACCAGAAGCTGCAATACGGAGAGAACTCATACCAATCTTCTTCAACTTCTCAGGAGCAACGCTATATGAGAGTTGGAAGTACTGGAAGCGAAGGAAGTCACCAGGTTCAACAAAGCGGTCACTGATGAGTGAGTTGTAGGTAGTTTTAACACTTGAACTCATTGCGTGAGGAATGGTAGTTTCCTGACCATTCTTGCGCCAGCGGTGAGATACAGAAGCACACTGGTTCTTGTTGCTAGTCATGCTTTCAGCATTCAAGCGAGCCAAGTTGATAATCTTATTACCCACACGGAAGTTAAACGAAGTTTTAAGTTCCCAACGGCCATACTTGAAGTTAACTCCGAAGCCACCATTGAATTTGGGGTTAGATGTGCCCAAGTAAACAACGTCGAGTTCGTCGATGTTACCATCGTGGTTGATATCTTCGTAGATAGCGTCACCACCATCAAATTGGTAGTTCTTACCACCATAGTTGAAGTACATGGGAAGGGGGTTACCATTCTTATCGTAAACTACGTTGCCGTTGGCATCGAAGACGATAGGAGTGGAGGTAGCCAACCAAGGACGAGGAGAACTCTTGTCGCTGACCCACTTGCTAGCATCAAGGTTGCCTGCAGCCGTGTTGGGGTTACCATACTGGTCAGTCCAATTGTTCTTGGGATTTTCTTCGCCATTAATGGGCTGGAAGTAACCATTGTGGTCGTAGTCGTAAGCGTAAACGCCCTTAAACTTGAAACCATAGATACCGCCTAAGGCGTTACCGATTTGCACACGCTTCATAACCTCGGCATTGTTATAGTTAATGTCGGTGTTGTAAGAAGCCAACACGGAAGCATCCATGCTAGTAATCGTGTTCAAGTTTTGAGCCAAGTTGGCACGAAGGTTCATAGAGAACTTACCAATCTTGAAGATGTCGCGAGTGTTTACGTAAAGTTCCCAACCCTTGTTCTCCATGTCACCTACGTTAGCATATGACAATGAGGAGAAACCAGTGGATGAAGCCACACGAACACCAGAGTTCAACAAGTCGGATGTTTTACGATCGTAAACATTCAAGTTGAACTTCAACAAGTCCTCGAACAAACCGAGGTCAACACCAATGTTCCAAGACTTAGTTTTCTCCCAACGGATTTCGGTAAGACGAAGGTTGTTGGGAATCATTACTGAAGTGCCGTTGTAAGTGTGAGAGTTGGTGCTGTACATGTTATACATCAAACCTTCAGAACTGGGTTGGTTACCAGTGATACCCCAACCGGGAGAGAAGGCCAACATGCTGACAACGCTACGCAAGGGCTTGAAGAACTTTTCGTCCGAAATATTCCAACGACCTGAAATACCAGGGAAGAGGCCCCATTTCTTACCAGAACCGAAACGAGTGCTACCGTCGGCACGGAGAGTAAAGTCGAAGATGTACTTAGAACCGAAAGCGTAGTGCATTGAAGCAGTACCAGCAGCAGAGTGACCACGGCTAGTTCCTGAATAGGGATTCTTCAAGTAACCTTCAACGGTGGGGTCGGAGATACCACCTGTAACACCATAAATAGTGTGACCTTGTGAGCTACCGTTAGTTGAAGATACTTCAAAACGACCAAGAATCTGCAGTTGGTGGTCGGTGTTAGCGAAGTGAGGATGGAATACCAACTGGTGACGAGTGGTGAACTGAAGGCTCTTGCTTTCGTAGTTGCGAGATTCGTTGATTTCGTCGCTCCAAGAGTTAGAGGTCAGCGAACCAGGATAATAAAGTTGACCAGAAAGCGTGAAGGCATTCATGTAAACCTCACCAGAGTAGTCAAGTTGCGTTTCATCATCGCTCTTACCCAACAATTTGTACTCGAGTTTGAACTGAGGCTGGATGGTATAAGAGGATTCCGTGCGCCAAGCTTGGTTCGCAATAGCTACAGGGTTGCCATTACTGATCATGTCACTCAAATAATATGAAGAACGTCCCGAGCTTGCGTCAACCAAGCCACTGGCGGCAGCTTGGGGGGGCATGATAAAGTACTCGCCAGTATTGTAATAACCAGCGGTTTTGTTATCATATTCGTACCGAAATACTGACATATTGGGCATCGCATTGTAGGCGCGGCCGAGGATGTTATCGTCGTAATTCTTGTTATTTTTAGTATATGTTAACGCAAAGTTAGACGAGAACTTGATTCGGTCGGAAACCCAATAGTCCAAGTTCATACGGGTGGTCAAACGGTCAAGCGACTGCTTGATGATGGTACCCGTTTCGTGGTCGTAGGTACCAGACACACGGAACAAAGCCTTTTCACCACCACCAGATACGGAGATACCATAGTTGTGAGTCTGACCAAATTGGGTAACTTCCTTAATCCAGTCAGTGTTCTTATTATAGTTAGCATAATAAGAGGGGTGATCCTGCAAGTACATGATTTCCACGATACTTGACTGCTCTTCAGAGAGGATACGAGGATTGTGATAAGCCTCCTTCAACATCATGGTGTAGCCATCACCATCGAGCATCTTCATGCCAGTGGGCTGCCATGCGCCAGAGAAACGGTAGCTGAAGTTAACCTTTGTTTTACCACGAGCACCACGGCGAGTGGTA
This sequence comes from bacterium, assembly GCA_963623895.1. Classification (GTDB taxonomy): domain Bacteria; phylum Bacteroidota; class Bacteroidia; order Bacteroidales; family Bacteroidaceae; genus Alloprevotella. The sequence goes on along the minus strand of CAVFOF010000001.1, from coordinate 16,189 downwards.
ATTTCGATTACACCATTCGAACCGCGTGAACCCCAAATAGCAGTTGCTGCGGCATCCTTCAACACCTTGATAGTACCGATATCTTCGGGAGCTACCTGGAGAAGGGTGGCAAACTGCTCTTGGTTATCCATGTTGTCGAGGTCGAGTTCGCTAGTGCTGTAGTCCTCAAGGATGTTACCATCCACTACAATCAATGGGTTCTGACTACCATTGATAGAAGATACACCACGTAAACGCATCGTAGAACCAGAACCGAGGTTACCAGAATTGGACACGATGTCAAGACCTGCAATTTCACCTTGAAGTGCGTCAGCAGCCGTTTCGAACGAGAGACCAGCCATTTGGTCCATATCGAGCGTTTGCTGAGCAGTTGAAATTTCGCGTTCGGGAATTACCAAACCATTCGAACGGGTCTTACGAGTGGTAACTACCTCAGCGGCCTTGAAGGTGTTCTTGTCAATGAGTTCGATATTAAATCGTGTGTTGGCACCAATAGGAAGAATCTTAGTTTGGTAGCCAATATAAGACACACGCAATTTGTTGGCGGGATTTTTCACAACCATTGAGAAGTTACCGCTTGCGTCAGTTTGTGCTGCGGTGATGTTACGGTTGTTCTTATCCTGCTCAACAACATACGCCATTACGATAGGTCCGTCGGATTTACTCCAAACGCGACCCGAGATGCGCTTTTGTGCATTAGCAGCTAAGGCACAGAAGAAGCACACGAGAATCGTTGATAGGAACTTTATGTGATTCATAATATTGGAGTTTATTTCTTAAGTTGGAACCTCTTGATGAATGCTCTTGCAGTGGAAGCGCTAGTCCATTCTTTCGTAAAATCACCCTCCAACTTTTTGTCGAAGAGCAAATACTCAGAGCCTTGAAGTCCGTGCAAAACTACGTAAGAAGATGACGTGATTTTACGGGCACTGGTGCCAGAAGCATCCAATTCAAAATCGCGAGCAAAGATGTTGTTTGTGCCTTCTGCTGTTGACACTGCAATGGGGTATGTATCATCGTAACTTACACCATTGTTGGTGGTTGAACGAGCATCGAAAACCATGAGCGCATTCTTAGCGTGCTTGATTGCAACGGGAATGAAGGTGTTGGTTTCGCTATCCGTACAAGCTGTCTGACTGATAGTATTATTGGTGTCGCTGTAACCATCAACAAAGTAAGACTGATCGCAGAAGTGATACTTCAGGAAGTTGATTAAGCACGTAACCATGGCTTGAGCCTTAATTTGCGAATTAGGATAGTCTTTCACTATCTCACCATCTTCACGTACCCAACCAGTTGAGGAGTTGTAATTGTCGTTAACGAATTCTTCGATATCCTCAAGCATAGGCAACCCTTCTTCGATGGCCTTGTCGATAGCTGCGTCAGAGGGAACAAAGATGGTGTAACGATAGTTGTTGAAGAAACGGATAAGTTGTGTATCTTCAGTGGTATAGCGGCTTCCCGTGCCCGAACCGTTGCCAGAGAAGATGGCAAACTTTTGTTGCTCGGTGAGCCAGTCGCTCGTGTTGTAAATCACATTGTTAGCTGAATCTCTGTTGAAGATGCTAGCCAACATATCACCATTGTTACCAAAGATGAAGTTCTTGCAAATATCGTAGAACTTGGTATAGCCCTTATCAGCACTGCTTAAGGTTGCAAGCTTTTGCTGAACGTTATTGACCGTAGGCTGCATGGGGCGATCGATGAAGTAGGTGTGACCGTTACCATATCCTTCAGAAAGGTCGTAACCCTTTTCTACCGTACAAGTAAAGTCGTTACGTGAGTAGGTGTCGTTGTTTACATCTACTTGGAAACCACCTTCAACGACCATGCCAACGCCTTGGCCGTCTTGAGGATGAACGTCGACTACTACAGGTGCACCGCTACGAGCAACGTAATACTTACGATCGTTTTCGATTTGCGTTTCGCCGTTGTCCTCACCATGCACAATGATGTGTTGATCCATCATGTCGGTAAGCATCTGTGCTTTTACCTGACCATAACCGCTTGAGACGTTGTCGGTTGCAGCACTGCGATAAGTGTTACCAGTGATGGGCGATTGGTTTTGGGTATCCATTGCCTCATTGTTATAATATCTATAACCAGTTGCGGCAATAGCTACCTGCTTGTTACCAGAACTTGTGATGTCTGCGGGTTCAAGTTTCCAATATCTGTAGTTTGCAGAATATTTCGAACCGAAGCTCACGGGGTCGGCATAGCCATGATTAGCAAAGCCTTTGTCCAGAGGTACGAACAAAGAGAAATGCGACTGCATGGCTAGCAGATAGGTGCTATAGAACTTACGGAGAGGAGCTGACTCGAAGTTATTCTTTACAAAGTTGTCGTCAGCATGGATTACGGTGTTCATTACGCGAGCCGATTGGTCGGTCAATACGGGACCAGAAACGGAAGCGTAGTCAGGAGGTGTAATCATGTCTTTCAGCACGTAGACTACACCATTGTTAGCCAACATTACTTGCTTGATGGCTTTCTTATATTCTTCCAACGTACCATACTGTTCAAACATTTGGTCTTGAGCCGTATTCATAATGGTCAAGTACTTACTAGGAACAGTGGCGTTGAATGATTCCTTCATCAAGTTGTTAATCATCTTCACGATGATGTTTTGAGGAATCTGATAAAGGTTGTGCAGAAGATTCGCCTCGGTGTTATCTCTATCACCATAGTTTTCGATGAGCGAGCGACCTACACCTTCGAGGAAATACTTCTTCATAGCCTCGTCGCAGGGTACGAACATGGCTGCCATATCCTGCTCCTTGGTGGAGTTGTCTACGGTATAGGCATTCCATCCTGGATCGTAGGAAAGACGTGAGATGTCGCTACCAAGAGCCTCGTTGTCGGGGTCAACAGAAATATTGCCTTTCTGGCCACGCTGAGCGATGTAAAGCTTTTGGAAGATAGAGTCGGCAGTTATATCGTTCAAGGCTTTGTATTCCTCAGTCAATGTAGCGTCGTAGTAGGGAGCACTGAAGCGGTCGAGCATTGCGCTGAACAGCTGAGTATCAGAATTCTTACGAATCATCTCAGCCATATTATCGGGGGTAACGAGTACCTTGTTTAATACGTGATAATAACCGTTCAAGCAGGTAACGTCGGCCTCTTCCTTTTTCACCTCAGCATCATAGATAAAGCTACGGTTTTCAGAGTTATTCCACTCGTCGTCAGTGCCATCCAAGTTAAGGATAAACGACACGTCTTGAGGTGTGATGTCCTTTTCGTTCATCTGTGCCTGCAAGAAGTGGGTTAACATAGGAGTCGTTTTGTCAAGAGCCAAATACATACCCCCTCTTGACTGTTGGCGGAAGCGATCCCAATAACGTTTATCGGGAGTCAGAGCTTTGCCCGACTCATTGTTCAGGTTGTTAGGAAGGTCTTCCCAGTTGAAATAGGGCACGTTGTCGGTTGCCGACAAGGCTGAGAGCTGACGGAGACAAAGGTTCTTCACTGGTCCTTGGATAGTGGAGAGCATTTCGAGCACATAGGCATTGTTGAGCATAGAGCCATTGAGCAACCACTTCTTTTGATTTTGAGTGAGTTGGTCGTAGCTTGCCACGCGTTCGCCATTAGCGTCAACCCATGTTGTAGTTTGGAAGAACTGGTTATAAGCATCGTCATCGGCCACGAACAAGGTTTTACTACCTGTCTTAGCCAACACGTCCTTATACTCCAGATCGTCAATCAACCTTATTACAGTTTTAAAGTTCCCTTTGGCGTTGAGTTCGTCATAGATGCTCTGTCCGAGGAATGAGGGCGAGGTTTCGTCCAAATCGTAATCGTCGGAGCATGAATACGTCACGCCGCAGGTTGAAAGCAAACATGCCACTCCCAGCAGCTGCTTACTCATTCTGCAAAAACGGTTTTTCATACGCATTAATTGGATAATTTATTTTGTTTTTTGTTGTTTTATATATGAAATATGTTGTAGTTGGGAACGAAGTCCCCACTTTATAGAAAGGGATTTAGGTGCAAAAGATTGCAAGGTGCTTAAAAGATATTTCATCTAGGCATTGTTAACAAAAACCGAAGCCTATGATTATCAAAGCATTAATTATAGATGTAGTTAACAACCCATACGAGAGGCTATAATTCACCCATAGAATTGTTTGCAAATTTATTAGTTTTTCCATGTTCCACAAGTTTTTTCGTGAATTTTCTTTGAGCAGATTAAGAATTATTAATACTCACTTTTGTCACTATTGTTAATAATTAGTCGCCTTGTAGAGGTCAAAAAGTAAGCCAAGTTTGCATTCTGCTTTTAAAATACCGCAAGAAGAAAGGCGGCAGAAGTTAAATGCTTAAAAGTTTAATTGAAAGTTTAACAAAGTTCTACAATTAGCAACCTCAATGATTTTGTATTCGTATTCCATCTCGTGCGTTTATTTTTTCCAACTTCAGTTAGGATTTAACCTGTCTATCAACTTAAAAAACTAGCCGCCTAATAGAAAAAAACTACCCGCCTAATAGGAAAAACTACCCGCCTAATAGGAAAAACTACCCGCCTAATAGTTTTTTGTGGAAGAGCCGAAACAACTTTCAGCACCTAGGTATTGCTACTTATTAGGCGGCTAAAGAAAATTTTCAAAAGGAAAAGAAAAGTAAGTTGCCGAGAAAATTGTAATTTTGTATCTTAAACCTCGAAACTTTATGAGACCTAACAAAAAAAACAACCTACTCCATAAATTCGCTAAGAAAATTGAGTGTCTTGTTAAAGATGAGTATGATAGAGAGGTAGAAACGACCTCTCCCTTGATTGACGCCTGCAAAAATCCAGAGGTCGTAAAAGACGTCATTTTCATGGCGGCAGAAAAGATGCACTTTGAAATCATGAACTCCGACCAAACGGAGGACGGATCAATCTTCCGCATGCTCTTTAAATACCAAGATGCAGCCTTTCTGCTCGACCTATATTATTCCACCCCTTGCCGCATTCAGCTCACCTTTCCCAACTTTCTAGCAGTCGACCCCGAGCTCATCAATGAAGTGAGAGCCACTTGCAATCACTTTAACACCAACTGCTTAACCAACTTTGTCACCTACGAGATGGACGAGAAGGAAAACGAGCTAACCATTTCGTTGCTACGCAACCTCACCCCTACTCTCTCGGCGGAGGATATGAATTATCAGTTGCAAGAAAGCCTAGCTGGATTCTTCAGTATGGCACGCCATTTCACGAGCGACTATGATGATATTAGCAAAGCGAAGAAAAGGGAAAAAGTTGACGACATTGAGCACACCTACCACTGTAGCAAACGCTTAGAAGCCCTATTGGCCGAAGATGAACTGCGCCACCACTTAATAAAGGAGGGTTGCGCTGACGAGCCAAGCCTGTCGAGCAGAGCACAATGCCTGCTTGGCACATGGTTGGAACGCAACCAATTATTATTGGGAGATGTCACACTCGACAAACTCTCCGTGAGCAACGACCAAGGCTACTCAGCAACGCTGACTGAGGAGCAGGCAATTAAGGATTTCTTCTTGTTATCCCCAATTCTTTATCAGGCAAACGGAACAGACGAGGTGACCGTGCAAAACGCCACACTATCACTCACCTACCACCACAAAGCCGAGAGCGAAGAGGGGGAGGCTAGGAGCAAGGTACTAATGCTACTGCTTGAAAATGCAGCCACTATCGACCACACTCTCTACGTGCGCATCAGTTACCTCGTGCCCGAACGAAGAGCTAAAAACACGTCACGCTTCGCCCCTATGGTCTTCACCAACCACACCACGGGCAGCATAGTGATTGGCTACGACTGGAAGGACGAAAGAAGCAAGCACTCTGAGTTTGAATACATGTGGCAAGAGGTGCAAGACAAGTTAGCTGGAAAGAACAACGAGCCACTCACCCCTGAGCAGAAATCACTAATCAACGTGACTCAACCCCAACTTGGCTTTTGCTGTTACTGGGGAAAGAAGTTGCTACTGCGCAAGCGTTACTACGAAGCAATCTACCATTTGGAGTTGGCTTGGAACATGCAGAACAACCGCTATTATGAGCTTGACCAAAAGGGGGTCGCTATCTACGATGAGCTATGCTTTCTGCTAGCCCTATGTTACAACAAGCTAGGCTACCCCCGAAACGCACTTTTCTACATCAATAATCTAGAGGAAATTAAAAGCGAACGCTACATCAAGGAAGAGGCTAGCGCCATGATACGAGCACGCCAACATGATGCGGCTCTCTGGATTGAGAAAGGCTTGGAAAATCTGCGCAACCACATCGACGATTTATGCTATAATGAACAGGAACTGGACGACGAGACGAGTGACCTCTACAACTTTATGCGCCGACAATATGTGGTAGCTCACGTCGAGATGCAACAACTTTCGAAGGCTGAAGAAGAGTGTAAACGCATGATTGACGATAACGAGCAAACCGAATTTGCTCACGAGGAATTGAGATACATACGAAATCTTCGTGAGAAAGGAGTTAACGATATAAACTCAATAGCCAACAAACACCTATAATATATAATATACCCGCAATGCCACTTATATCTCCCTCTCTTTTATCTGCCGACTTTGGCAACTTGCAACACGACCTCGAACTCCTAAACGAAAGCGAATGCGACTGGTATCACCTCGACGTGATGGACGGGGTGTTCGTGCCTAACATTTCCTTTGGATTCCCCGTAATGGAAGCCATGGCCAAACACGCTAAAAAGCCTTTAGACGTGCACCTCATGATTGAGCATCCTGAAAAGTTTTTGAAGGAGGTGAAGCAGCTCAACGCTAAAGTGATGAACGTGCACTACGAGGCTTGCACCCACCTGCACCGCGTAATTCAGCAAATCAAGAATGAAGGCATGATGGCTGGTGTTACCCTCAATCCTCACACCCCCGTCAGCGTGCTCGAGGAGATTATTGGCGATGTCGACCTTGTGATGCTTATGTCTGTGAACCCTGGATTTGGCGGTCAAAAGTTTATCGAACATTCGCTCGACAAAACCCGCCGACTCAAGCAGCTCATTGAGCGCACGCAATCGCATGCGCTGATAGAAATTGACGGGGGCGTAAACCGCATCACGGGCAAGCAACTCGTGGAAGCTGGTGCCGACGTGCTAGTGGCAGGTTCGGCCGTGTTCAAAGCCGCTGATCCCGTAGAAGAAGTACGCATTCTGAAAAACTTATAACTCAACGCAGTGAAAAACCTACTATCAAGCACCGAGCTATTCTCGCTAGTTCAAACCATTAAGCAAAGCAAGCGCATCGTGATTTGCGCACACCGTGGCCCCGATGGCGATGCCGTAGGTTCGTCATTGGGATGGGCCGACTATCTGCAGTCGCTAGGCAAGCAAGTGACCATCGTGTTGCCCAACCCCTTCCCCGACTTCTTGCGATGGATTCCCAACTCGCAAACCATTCAATTCTACAACCGCCACGAGGCTAAGGCCAGTCGCATCATCAATGAAGCCGACCTCATCTTCTGTCTCGACTTCAACGGGCTAAGCCGTCTGCAAGAAATGGAGAAAGTAGTGGCACAAGCCAAGGCCGACCACATACTAATAGACCATCACGAGGAACCCGACCGTAGCTTTGCCAAACAAGTGATTTCCTTCCCCAACATGTGCGCCACTTGCGAAATCGTGTTCCGCCTTATCTATCAACTTGGTGGATTTGAGGAAATGAGCAAAAACGCTGCCATCTGCCTCTACACGGGAATGATGACCGACACGGGAGGCTTCACCTACAACTCAAGCAACCCCGAAATCTACGAAGTGATTTCCCTACTGCTGACGAAAGGATTCGACAAGGACAAAGTCTACCGCAATGTATTCAACAACTACTCCGTTAACCGCCTACGACTAACGGGATACATTCTAAATGAAAAGCTACAATTCTACGCTAACAACAAAGCCTCTATCTTTACGCTGACACGCGAAGAAATGAAACGCTTCAACTTTATTCGAGGTGACGCGGAGGGCTTGGTGAATATGCCGCTCCAAGTGAAGGGCATGCGCCTAAGCATCTCCTTGCGCGAGGACACGGAGCGCGACGTGGTGAGAGTATCGCTGCGATCGGTCGACGACTTCCCGTGTAACAAAATGGCCGAAGAATTCTTCAACGGAGGTGGCCACTTTAATGCCTCTGGAGGCGAACTCCCCTTCCCGCTCGAAGAAGCCGTGCGCACTGCCGAAAAGGCCATCGAAGCCTATAGCGATAAATTATAAAAGCAAGAGTTTGCAGAAACCGACAATTTCTTTGTAACTTTGTTCAGCACTTACAAAAAAATACAGTCAATTATGATTACAGAAAACGACAAAGCGCTATTGGCGCAAAAAGGCATAAGCGAAGAAAAGCTCAACAAGCAGTTGGAAACTTTTGAGAAGGGATTCCCCTACCTCAACCTCTCGGCAGCAGCTAGTGTGGAAAAAGGAATTGTAGTGCCCAACGACGAGGAAGCAGCAAGCTATCTCGAAGCTTGGGAAAGCTACACGAGCGATACCGCCCACAAAGTGGTAAAATTCGTGCCCGCTTCGGGCGCTGCCAGTAGAATGTTTAAAGACATCTTCTCGTACGTCGACGCAGAACGCACTGAGCCGACCTCCGATTTTGAGAAGAAATTCTTCGACAACATCCATAACGCAGCCTTTTTCAGCGACTTAGACGAAGCGTGCAAGCGAATTTATGGCAAAAATATTGACAAACTGATTGCCGCAAACCAGCACAAAGAAGTGGCAAAAACCATGCTGAGCAAAGAAGGACTCAACTACGGAGGCCTTCCAAAGGGTTTGCTAAAGTTTCACAACTATGCCGAAGGTAGCCGCACCCCATTGGAGGAACATTTGGTGGAAGGTGCCCTCTACGCACGAGAGAAAGACGGCACTGTGAACGTACACTTCACCGTTTCACCCGAGCACCGCCCCTTATTCGAAGCCTTAGTAGGAAAAGTTGCTGCGAAGTATGAAGAAAAGTTTAGCGTGAAATACCACATCAGTTTCTCTGAGCAAAAGTCAAGCACCGACACCGTAGCCGCTAATCCCGACAACACCCCCTTCCGCACTGTCGACGGCAACATGCTATTCCGTCCAGGTGGACACGGCGCACTCATCGAAAATCTCAACGACATTGAGGCCGACGTGGTATTCATTAAAAACATCGACAACGTGGTGCCCGACCGATTGAAAGACTGCACCATACGTTACAAGAAGCTCCTAGCTGGCGTATTGGTAACGCTTCAGGCTCAAGCCTTTACCTATTTGCGCAAACTAGATAGCGGAAAATACACCATGGACGAGCTGCGCGAAATGTTACAATTCGTACAGAAGAAACTTTTCACCAAAAATCCGAGCACAAAAATGCTTGAAGACACCGAGCTAGCCATCTACTTGCGCAAGAAGCTCAACCGCCCCATGCGTGTGTGCGGCATGGTGCGCAACGTGGGCGAACCTGGTGGCGGCCCCTTCCTAGCCTACAACCCTGATGGCACTATCTCGCTGCAAATTCTGGAAAGTTCGCAAATCGACATGAACGACGCTGAGAAGAAAGCCATGTTTGAAAAAGGCACTCACTTCAACCCTGTTGACCTCGTGTGCGCCATCAAAGACTATGAGGGACATTCCTTCAACCTCCCCCAATACGTTGACCCTCAAACGGGCTTCATCTCTCACAAGAGTAAGGACGGTAAAGAGCTTAAAGCCCTCGAACTACCTGGCCTATGGAACGGAGCGATGAGCGATTGGAGCACCGTGTTTGTAGAAGTGCCTCTCGAAACATTCAACCCCGTAAAAACGGTGAACGACCTCTATCGCGAGCAACACCAATAAGCAAGCGAGCACAAAGTTAAAAGGCAACATTAAGTATTGGTTAATAGCAGTTTATGCTACTAGCCAATACTTTTCAACGTATAAGAGAGCGAACGAACAAACGGTGCGCCCTTCTCCCCTCGTTATAGCACAAATACTCTCCCTTTTACCCCATCAAATTTCACACAATTTGCAACCCACTCCACTCTCCCTATTCATTCAATTTCTGCAAGCTGGCGGCCTAACCATCGGCGACGGCTACGCCACCATTCAGCCAGTCAAGAAAGCCGTGGTAAACAAGCAACATTGGATGAATGAGGACGACTTCAATCGCCACCTAGCTATAGTGCAAACCATGCCCGGTGTGTTCAACATCAACCTAGCCAACTACCTCGGACGACAACTCCTAGGCTGGAAAGGAAGTGTGGCCTGCCTGCTCGGCATGCTGCTCCCTCCCTTACTAATCTTCCTCATTTTCTCCACCTTCTTTACGCAGCTTTGCGAGATGCCCGCAGTGAAAGCTTTCATGCGCGGTATGCGACCAGCCATCGCAGCCATCGTGGCTCTGCCTTGCTTGCAATTGTGGCGCAAGTCGAACATTACGCTCAGCACGGTGTGGATTCCCATCGGAGCAGCCATCGCCATAGGCGTAATTGGCATATCGCCCACCTACATTATTCTAGGACTCGTAGCCTTAGCCGCACTCTATGCGGCCTTAGTGTATGGCAACGACGACAAAAAATAGAGGCAAAAAAACAAACTATAAGAAACATTCAACCCACAGAATACGAGCTGATTACGATTAGGAGTAATTAGCTATCGTTCACATCAGGAATAAGGAAAATGCTATTTTTATTTCTTCTGCTCAGTTTCATGCAAGTGAGTTTGTTGGGCATTGGCGGTTCACCTAGCGCACAGTCGCTGCTAGAGCACGAGGTGATAACCTTGCACCACTGGCTTACCCCCGAACAAATGGCCAACCTCATGACTTTCTGCAAAACGCTGCCTGGCGGCACTGCCATCAACACCGCCACGCTAGTAGGTGCCACCTCGGCCTATGCCCCCTATGGTGTATGGGGCAGCATTTTCGCTAGCGTGTTGTCGCTCGTGGGACTTGTTCTCCCCTCCACTTTGTGGACAACGCTCTACACTAAGCTGCAAGAGAAGAGGAAATACCAATCGTTCTACGAATGTGCCATGGTAGTGCTCCGCCCACTCGTGCCAGGCCTGATTGCCGCAGCTGCGATTATTCTGATGCGAAAAGAAAACTTTGGCTCGCTCGACACCACGCCTTGGGATTTTGGCGTGAGCGTATTCCTCTTTCTATCCACCCTCCTCGGTGTTGGCGTTTACAAATTCAACGCCTTGTTTGTCGTGCTGCTCTGCGGCATTGCTGGCTTGCTTCTTTACTAACCGCTACAAGCCTCTAGCCCCGATGTGGCTAAAAGAATGTAACAACTTTGTAACTTGCATATAACACTATGCGGCGATTGTTCAGAAATTTTACGAAGAATAGTGGAATTAATGGACAATTATAAGGAATTTTGGAAGATTGACCGTAACTTTGTAACACTAAACTAAGAACTTCATTTCATTAAGTCAAACAAAGATTTATGAGCTTCAATCTTCCCCAAACCGACAAAAAAAGAGTAGTGATTGTTGGCGGTGGCTTTGGCGGCCTTAAATTAGCAAACAAATTGCGCAAGTCCGACTTCCAAGTAGTACTAATC
>CAVFOF010000001.1:0-4682 GCA_963623895.1 bacterium | reverse complement strand
TACTAATCGACCGTAACAACTATCACCAATTTCCTCCCCTCATTTACCAAATTGCCTCAGCCGGTATTGAGCCAAGCTCCATTTCTTTCCCTTTTCGCAAAATTTTCCAGAAGCGTCACAATTTCTTCTTCCGCATGGCAGAAGTGCGCTCTATCTTCCCCGAGCACAAGATTATCCAGACCTCCATCGGTAAGGTGAGCTACGACTACCTCGTGCTCGCTGCTGGTGCCACTACCAACTTCTTTGGCAATAAGAACGTGGCCAATAGAGCTATGCCCATGAAGAACGTGAGCGAAGCTATGGGATTGCGCAACGCTCTGCTAGACAACTTTGAGCGTGCGCTGACTTGCGCCACTGATAAAGAGCGACAAGAGTTGCTCAACATCGTGATTGTGGGCGGTGGTGCAACTGGTGTGGAGATTGCTGGTGCACTGAGCGAAATGAAGAATTACGTATTGCCCAAAGACTACCCCGACCTTCCTACCTCGCTAATGAACATCTACCTCATCGAGGCTGGCCCACGCCTACTAGCAGCGATGAGCGAAGAGTCGAGCCAAAAGGTAGAAAAATACCTACGCACGATGGGTGTGAACGTATTGCTCAACAAGATGGTGACCGACTATAAGGACAACAACGTGCAGCTGAAGGATGGTAGCAGCATTGCCACTCGCACGTTCATCTGGGTGAGCGGTGTAGCAGCTCAGCCCGTGGGCAATCTCGACCCCTCTCATCTTGGACGCGGAAAGCGAATTGTGGTGGATGCTTTCAACCAAGTGACGGGTCTCGACAACGTGTTCTGCATTGGCGACCAATGCATCATGCCAGAAGGCGACGACAAATGGCCTGGCGGACATCCGCAGCTAGCGCAAGTAGCCATCCAGCAAGGCAACAACCTGGCTAGAAACCTGAAACGCCTTGAGGCTGGCAAAGAGTTGAAGCCCTTCCACTATAAAAATCTCGGCACGATGGCCACCGTAGGTCGTAACCGTGCTGTGGCAGAGTTTAGCAGCATGAAGTTTGGGGGCTTCTTTGCTTGGGTGCTTTGGTTGGTAGTGCATCTTCGCTCCATCCTTGGTGTGCGCAACAAGCTCATCGTGCTCTTCAACTGGCTTTGGAACTACGTATCCTACTCACAATCCTTGCGCATGATTATCTACGCTAAGAAGGCACAGGAGGTGATTGAGCGCGAAAAGCGTTTGGCCTCAACCCACTGGGGCACTGACTTACTTAGCGAAGGTTCGGAAGACCCGAACAACACGATTGACAACGAATAACGGAGATAGCAATAAAAAAGCAACAGAATGCATGTGCACTTTGTTGCTTTTTTGTTTTTCTACTTGACGAGAAACGAGTTTACATAAGCGAGAGAGGGAGGTAAAATTTAATCGTCCTCCCTTTGCGTTGTGTCCTCAGCAGCATTATCCTTCTCATTCGGCTCGTTGGCTGGCTGATGTTGTGCAATAAAGTTCTCCAAATCCAATCCTTCGTAACGTTCAAAGGACGTGACGGCCGTGCGAACGCTACGGAAGCCCACACTCTCCACCTGACGAACGTCGGTAATCTGCCCACTTTCCACTCGGCGTTTAATCTCGGCTACACGATAGCAAATGATGTATTCATGAATATCGTTGTACCCTTGCGAGCGCAGACTTTGCAAGGCCACGTGCCGATTAAAGCCCGCCAATCGGCAAAGGCGTTCGCGATTGAATGTGGCATCAAGGTAAGGACGTTCCTTTTGCATCACGTACTCCATCACCTCGAAGCGATGCAAGTTTGCCTCGTTAAAGTCCTCCACCTCCGACTGCGTGATTTCCTCCTTCGTGGGCGGTGTCACAATCTGCTTGAAAGTGGGGTAAGAAATAGCACGAACCGTGGGGCGCAACGTGCGGAAGAACAAAAACATGTTGACCACGGTGAACAAAAACATGTAGACCACGAGCAGCAAGATGCTGAAACGAACGGACAACACCACAAAGAGCAGACTCACAATGCCCAAAGCTCCGCCATAGGCTATCAAATCGTTGGGCAATTGCATCTTTCTAACCAACCGATGGGGCAGGCGGAAGATATTGACGATATAATACCCCGAGAGCAGTAGCGAGAGAATGCGGAGAATAACGTCGCCCGAAAGGAAATACTGCTGAATGTCGTCGAAGGAATAGACGTTGGCCAAATTACTACCAGCGGCCGCACCAATACCATAAAGAGAGATGAGGCCCAAGGCTGGCACAGCATACCCCCACATGCGCCCCCACTGCAAATAGCCAGGCATGCAAAGCCCCAAGGGATAAATGCTGAGCAAATAAGAGCAGATGAGCAAATAGATAAGAAGGATGGGATGCAGAATGCCCGGCTGCGGTATGACGTCATTGGTGGCGATGAACACCAATCCGCCACAATAGAGCAGACACATAAGCAGCATAATCCACGCTTGCGAAAGAAACTGCACGCTGCGACGGGATAAATAGAACATCACCAAACTCATCATGAAATGAGCGGTAGCCACAAACACGGTGACTATAAGAAGAAGGGTATGCATGTAAAGCTTGTTTATGGAACTGCAAACTTACACAAAGTTTCCTAAACTTAGAAAAAACTAGTTGCTAATAATCGCTAATTTAGGCCGTAGTAAACACTCTCTGGAGCACTTTTTCGCCACTCAAGCTGCGCTTTGCCATTGAAATTAGGTAAATTTGCAGAGTAACTAACATTCGACAATACAATTATGTCCCAACGTAAAATTGCATTAGAAGACTTTTTTAGAAATTCCGAGCGAACGGGCTATCAGCTCTCGCCCGACGGACAGTATATCTCCTACATGGCTCCCTACTGCGACCGCCTCAACGTGTTTGTGCGCAGAGTGAGTGAAAGCGACGAACAAGCCGTCAGACTGACGCACGAGAAAGAGCGCAGCGTGGCTGGATACATGTGGACCGACAACGACCGCCTGATTTACATGAAAGACACGGCGGGCGACGAGAATTTCCAACTCTACGGTGTGCGTCGCAACGGAAGCGACGAACGAGCCTACACAGCTTTTAAAGGAGTGAGAACTAGCCTAATCGACGACCTTGAGGAGCAGCCAGGCTTCGTGTTAATTGGCATGAACAAGCGCAACCCCGAGGTTTTCGACCCCTATCGACTGAATCTTGAAACGGGCGAACTGACGCAGCTTGCCGAAAACCCTGGCAACTATCAGGGCTGGATGACCGACCACGAGGGACGGCTGCGTGTGGTCACAGCCATTGTGGACGGAGTGAACACGCAAATTCTCTATCGTGACACGGAGGAAGAGGAGTTTCGCCCCGTGCTCACCACCAACTTTAAAGATGTGGTGAGTTTCATGGAGTTTACCCCCGACAACAAGGAGGTCTATGCTGCCACCAATCTTGGGCGCGACAAGATGGCTCTCGTCAGGATGAACCCTGCCACTTGCGAAGAACTAGAAGAACTTTACACGAACGACACCTACGACATCACGAGCATCAGCTATTCGCGCAAGCGTAAAAAGCTACTCAGCGTCTACTGCACTGGCCACAAAGACCCCGTACGCCACTATTTCGATGCCGAGGAGGAGGCCTTCCGCCAACGCATCAAGGCTCACTTCCCCGACGAGCGTTGCGGCATCGCCGACACCGACAAAGCCGAACGTCACTACCTAATCTACGTAGGGAGCGACCGCACCCGAGGCAGCTACTGGTTTTACGATGCTGAAACGAACGAAACGCACAAGATTGCCGACCTTGCCCCTTGGCTCAACCCCGAGGAGATGTGCCCGATGCACGCCGTGACCTACACCACGCGCGATGGACTGAAAATTGAAGCCTACCTCACCTTGCCCCACGGACTGACGCTCGAAACAGCGAAACAACTGCCCGTAGTGGTCAATCCCCACGGTGGCCCTTGGGCTCGCGATTGCTGGGGCTACTCCTCAGAGGTGCAATTCTTAGCCAATCGTGGCTACGCCGTGTTCCAAATGAACTTCCGTGGCTCAACGGGCTACGGCCGACGCTTTCTCGAGGCAAGCTACAAGCAATGGGGGCTAAAGATGCAGGACGACATCACCGATGGCACACAATGGCTTATCAATCAAGGTATTGCCGACGCAAAGCGCATCGCCATATACGGCGGAAGCTATGGGGGCTATGCCGTGCTAGCCGCCCTCACGCTCACCCCTACCCTCTTTGCCTGCGGCATTGATTACGTGGGAGTGAGCAACTTGTTCACCTTCATGAAAACAATTCCGCCCTATTGGCGTCCTATGCTCGAAATGATGTACGAGCAAGTGGGCAACCCCGAAACGGATGCGGAGCAACTGGCTGCCACTTCGCCCGCCTTACATGCTGACCAAATCTGCGTGCCACTCTTCATAGCTCAAGGATCCAACGACCCCCGCGTTAATAAAGCCGAGAGCGACCAAATGGTGGCTGCCTTGAAAGAACGAGGCATTGAGGTGGAATATATGGTGAAGGAAAACGAAGGTCACGGTTTCCACAACCAAGAAAATCGCTTCGACTTCTACCGTAGCATGGAGCAATTCCTAGAGAAGCACCTTTAAGCTTATTGCACAAATAAGGCTTTGAATATTTCCGTATAGGGCAGAAAATGCCCCAAAATTGGGGGCGACGCGTCCCCGCGTCGGCGCAAGTGGAAACGCTAGCAAGAAACGAAGTTAGAAAGAA